>JACQUX010000038.1 GCA_016210045.1 Deltaproteobacteria bacterium
ATCTAATGACGAAAACGGCGAGGGTGAGCGCGCGGCGGCTCGTTGCCGCCGCGATAGCGTACCCTGGGCGCGGGGACACTCGGCCCCGGCCCCCGGTCACAGCAATACGCTATTCGGTTACGCTGCGGCAGGAAATTGCAACACGCCCGGGGCCGCCAGGCTCTTGAACAACCGCGCCACCACCGGATGCACGATCTTGCCCCCTTGACACTGCAGCCCGCGCCGCAACGACTCTTCTTCTTTCATCGCCTGCTCGAGTCCCAACTCGGCGATCCGCGTGACATACGGAAACGTCGCCTTCGTGAGCGCCTCGGTCGAGGTCTGTGGAGTCAGCGCCGGCATGTTCGGCACGCAGTAATGGAGCACGTTGTATTTCAGATAGGTCGGGCGCCGATGTGTCGTGGCCCGTGAGGTCTCCACGCAACCGCCTTGGTCGATCGAGACGTCGACGATCACGGAGCCCGGACTCATTTGTTGGACCATCTTCTTCGTGACAATCTTGGCCGTCTTGTCGCCCGTCGCGTGGACGCCGCCGATCACGAGGTCCGACTTGCGGACCCAGGCGGTCACGTTGTCCGGCGTCGATTCGATCACCAGACATTTGTCCATGAATTGTTCCCGCAACTGCCGACACCGTTCCGGATTGATGTCCATCAGCACGGTTTCAGCTCCGAGACCGATCGAGACTTGCGCTGCGTTGATCCCGACCACGCCGCCGCCTAACACGGCCACGGTCCCGCGCCGCGTTCCGGTGACGCCGCCGAGCAGCAGACCCTTGCCGACTTTGCCGCCGCCATGCAGTAATCCTGCGCCGATCTGGACCGCAATCCGTCCCGCGACTTCGCTCATCGGCGTGAGCAGTGGGAGCTGGCCGTTGACCGTCTGGACCGTTTCATAGCCCAACGCGATCATCTCTTTTTTGCAGAGGGCGCGCGCCAATTGAGGAACGCCCGCCAGATGGAGGTAGCAGAAAAGAATCTTGCCCGGTTCGAAGAATTTGAATTCGGTCGGGAGCGGTTCTTTCACCTTCACGATCAAGTTCGCCATTTTCCAGATCTTGGCCGCTTGATTCAGGATCGTGGCGCCGGCGTCACGGTAATGGCGATCGGAAAAGCCGCACAAGATGCCGGCATTTTTTTCCACCAAGACCGTGTGTCCGGACCGGATCAGATTGCTGACTCCGTCCGGCGTGAGCGCCACGCGCGTTTCAGAATCCTTCACCTCTTTGGGGACGCCGATAATCATACGAGACTCCTTTTGTTCAGTCGGTAGATGATGGGTTAATCGCGCGGGGCCTATAGCACCGGCTTTTGCGGCTGACAAGGGGGGTGTGGCGGAAATGGGTAGGTGCCTCCTGGGCGCAGGCAGCTGTCGATGGATAAAGTGTTGTAAAATCAGCTTGTTATTCCAGTGTCTGTGGTTTTGACCGGCAGACTGTGGTTTTAACGCCTTGCGAGGCGGCCAAGGGCAATCAGCCCGGCGATCAACGCGATCCCGATTCCGTACTGATGGGTCTGGATGGCGAACGCGAGTTGGGCGAGGGCCTGTTGCGGGATCGTGAGTTCGTTGTTCAGGTCGGACCATGTCGTGATGCACGGGGCCATCAGCAGCGGAAACCACAGCAACGCGATGATCGCCAGGAAGGCCGCGCAGCCGAGGTAGAGCCCATATTGGGGGCGCGTCTCTTGGCGGAACAACGCATCGGCGAACGCGCCGGCGCCGGTCAAGCGTTGTTCAAAGGCCGCCCAACCGTGCGGATGGGCCAGGAACTTCTGGAGCGGAAGGCGTTGCGGCCGGCCTTGTTCGTCATCGTAAGAGAAGCGGCCGTGTTCGTGCCGCAGCTTTGCGACTGAACGGATGGGAAACGTGGTCGCCGCTCGCCCGAAGAGCCATTGGATGATGATCTGTTCGCGTGTTACGACGCAGTAAGGATGTCGCCAACAGCGAATGCCGAGGCGCAAGCAGAGCAGGCCTAAGAATAAGAGTGGACCGGAATTGCCGAAGAGGCGAGACCCAAAACTGAAGTCGAGAAAATATTGTATGAGTGGCGTGACGACGAGCGCGGTGCCACCGACTACGCTCGTAATGATCAGGAGTGGGTGAAAGCGGATTTGCAGGTCGGTGGCGGATGCGTGCATGCGTGAGGCCTAGCACACTACGCGGTGGTGACCAACCACTGTTCCACGCGCCGGAACACCGCGCCGAGCGAAGGGCGTGCGGATTGGAGTTCCAACATCAGAAAACGGCCGTCGTCGGGAGGTCGGATCGCGTCGTGGTAGATTTTGGCGGCATCGGGCGCGTTGGTGTCCGCTTCCAGGATGCGGAGGATTTCTTGTATGTAGTTTTCCGTCAACGCGCGTTGCATCGCACTCACGGCCTCGGGCGTGACCAGTCCGGCATCCACGCGCTGCGCGAAACACTCCACGACGGCTCGCAGTGCCGCCAGCCGTGGGTCCGTCTGTAAATCCAGATCGGCGGCGCGGTTCAGTCGGACCCAGAGATGGGACAGAATGCGGCCTGCCAGCGATCGGTCGTCGCGATACGGGTCGGCCTCTTCGGGGCTTAATTGATCAATCTCCTTTTGCAGCACTGCAAAACGATCCGGCGGCGGATCCGCTGTCGTGACGGGCGCCGGTCGTGGAGTGGCCGCTGGTGGCGGAGGTGGAGGTGGCGTGGCGCCGAGCGCTCGATCGAGGGCGTCGCCTACTGCGTCTGGTGAGAGGGCCCTTGGTACACTTGGTTCCGCGAGCCGAATCACCTGCCGTCTCGTAGTGCCGCCCAAGCGCGCACACCAATCTTGCGCAGTATCCAACGCCTGGCGGTGCAGCGGGAATCCTTCAGAGACCCGGATGGCCGCAAACGCTGAAGCGAGCATCGAATAGTCGCCGGCGAGGAACAATGGCGTGGCGTGGCCCTGTTCCGCGATCTGGCGGAGCGCGACCAATTCCTCTCGCGGGATGAGTGCTGGTTCCGTCGCGGTTGGTTCAAATGCCAGGCGGTGTAAAAAGCGAAATAACGGGCCTGCGGCGCCTGCGGTGATCAGATCGAGCATCGTATCGTTACCTTGATAGAGCGTCATCATCAGCGGGACCCAATGCTCCTGGCGCAGATACGGGAAATCGTGATGCGCGGCGCGCCAATCGGCGCGGTCATCGAACAGTCGCACCACGCGATCGGGATCGCTAATGACATCGTATTGGAGCCCCAGACGAGACGTCACTTCCGTGATCAGCGCACAGTGCCACAGCCGCGCGACCGCCGCCGCGCGATCGATCGCCACGGCCGATCCGCCGGGGGTTGGCGGCGGCAACAAGCCGGCAACGACCCCGCCGGACTCGATCAACAACGCGCTGAGACAGCGGAAATATTGATCCACGACCGAGGGGTCGGAGTCGTCGCCGGCGAACATGCCGCCCAGTGCAGTGACTGACACGTGGGCCACCGGTCCGGCAAAGCGCTGGAGCTGCGTGTGAAAGGCACGTGCCCCAGCAACCGAATAACTGATAGCCGTCGTGCCGAACCGTTCATGCGCCGTGTGTGGATCGCGCAATGCTTCGATCATCCGGCCCGGCTGTGCGGGACCAAGACGTGGCCGCATATGCAGCGCCCGCGCCACGCCTTGTTGCAACGCCATGCCGGGAACCTTTATTGCCATCACTGCGCTCCTCTGTGCTTCTCTATTCGGCGGAGCGGCGAAAAAGTTGCGTGGAAAACTTGGTGACTGGTGGCTGGGGGGCGGACCATGTGCGTGCCATTGCCCAGTCACTAGCCATCAGCCACCGCTTTCCCGAGCCACCGGAGTTGATAACTGGCATTCCGCCCCCGACCGACGCTAGGGCACAGGAGGCCTTTGGCAATCAAGTCGGCCATTTCACGGAACGCGGTCGCGCGGCTGCACTTGGTCAGCCCGACATACTTCCGCGTCGTGAGCCCTCCCACAAAACCGTCGGGACCCGCTTCGAGTAAGCGATGGACCACTTTGCGTTGACGATCACTCAGGGACACCGCAGCAAACGCGCGCCAGAATTCCGAGCGAGCGAGAATGTTGGCGATCATCGTTTCCGAGCGGGTGATCGCCCGCGTCATACATTCCAAAAACCAGCGCAGCCACTCGGTGATATCGAGACCGCCTTGTTGCGCGGATTCCAGTGCGCGATAGTAGGCATCGCGTTCAGCCATAATCTGCGCGGACAGACTGTAGTAGCGTGGAGCGGACTGCTCGTCCTGAGCCAGCGCCATATCCGTCAGCGTGCGCGCGATGCGTCCATTGCCATCGTCAAACGGATGGATCGTCACAAAGTACACATGAGCGACCGCGGCACGAATCAGTCCATCGATGGTTCGTTGACTGCGGTGCCACCAGAGAAAAAATTGCGCCATCTCCTTCGCGATGCGAGCAGCGGGCGGCGCTTCATAATGGATGCGCTCCCGCCCGATGGGCCCGGACAGGACCTGCAAGTCCGACGAGCGCCATTGCCCCACCCGTACCCGCTGCATCCCGGAAAAGCCGGTCGGGAACAACGCCGCCTGCCAGCCTTTGAGGCGCGTTGCGCTCAATTGCGCGGCATAATGTGTCGTCGCCTCGAGGAGGATGTTCACGACGCCGTCGATGTAGCGATTGGACGGGGGGAGCCCAGCCGACGGCAGTCCCAAACGGCGGACGACAGAAGAGCGCACCGCCTGCGGATCAATGACGGTCCCTTCGATCGCGGACGTCTGTACGGCTTCATGGACCAAGATTTCCGCTTGGGATTCCTTGTCCAATCCCAGTCCCAACATTCGGATGCGGGCCAAGAGTTGACCTTGGGCAAACCGGCATTGCCCCAGCGGCGTGGTCAATTGATCCGCTTGCCAAGTCAGACGCGGCCACTTTTTGTCCTGCCAGATATAGGACATACTCGTCATTGATGAGGCGATTATCGCTTCATAATATGAAGCGATTATAGTTCGTAATCGCTTCATCGGCAAGAGTGCTTCCATTGGCGCCTCAGCACGCCGACGTGCCGCGGTGGGTGGGGCCGCAGCGCATGGGAGTGCCGAGGACAGCGCGAGCCACCATCTCCTTGACCTCACCCCTCGGCCCCTCTATATCCGCCGACCAATGGTGGAAAGCGCCGAACAAGCCCAAACGGTCTGGGAGCCGACTGCGGAGTGGATCGCGTCTTCTCATGTCAGGCGTTTCATGCGTGCCCACGGGATTGCCGACGCGGCGACGCTGCGACGGCGTTCGGTTGAGGACATTCGTTGGTTTTGGGACGCGGCACTGCAGGACCTCGGCGTGGAGTGGTTCACGCCGTACACGCAAGTCTTAGATGATAGCGCCGGTTTCGCCTGGGCGCGTTGGTTCGTGGGCGGGGAGTTGAATTTGGTCCACAACTGCGTGACACGGCACGCCGTCGGCGCGCGCGCGCAGCAGGCGGCCGTGGTCTGGGAAGGAGATGGCGGCGAGCAGCGCACGTTGACGTTCGCCGAGCTCGCAGCGGACATTGCGCGCTTGGCCCATGCATTGACGACGCTCGGCGTGCGGCGCGGCGACGCGGTCGGACTTTATTTGCCGATGACGCCCGAAGTCGTGATCGGAATGTTCGCGTGTCATCAACTCGGAGCTGTTGCCGTCCCGATCTTTTCCGGCTATGGGCCCGATGCGATCGCGACCCGGTTAAACGATGCGCAGGCCGTCGCGGTCTTAACGGCCGATATTGGGATGCGGCGCGGTCGAGCCGTCCCGCTCAAACAGACATTAGATACAGCGCTCGCCACCGTGCCGTCGGTGCGCCACGTGATCGTCGCGCGGCGTGGCACCGAGACGACGTCAGTGCCGTGGCACGCGGGACGGGATCAATGGTGGACGGATGCAGTGCGCGAAAGTGCGCCGACCACCGAGATAGCGCGTCTCCCTGCGGAAGCGCCGGCGCTGATCCTCTATACTTCCGGCACAACTGGTCGCCCGAAGGGTTGCGTGCATACGCACGCAGGGGCATTGGCGCAGATCGCGAAAGAACTCGGGTATCACTTCGACGTGCGTCCCGGCGACATCTTCTTCTGGATGACCGATATCGGCTGGATGATGGGGCCGTGGGAACTGGTCGGCGCACTTTTTCACGGCGCCACGGTTGTCCTCTACGAAGGGGTCCCCGATTTTCCCGCGCCGGATCGACTGTGGCGGCTGGTTGAGCGTTATCGCGTCACCCACTTAGGGATTTCCCCGACGGCGATTCGCGTGCTGAAACGCGCGGGCGATGACTGGGTGACGCGCTGCGATCTCGCTTCCCTTCGTGTGCTCGGTTCGACCGGGGAACCGTGGGATCCGGAGGGCTACACCTGGTTCTTCGAACAGGTCGGCGGGAAGCGCTGTCCGATCATTAATATTTCCGGCGGCACGGAGATCATCGGCTGCCATTTGGCGCCACTCCCCATCGCGCCGCTCAAAACTGCGAGTTTGCAAGGTCCGGGGTTGGGGATGGACGTCGACGTCTTCAATGAAGCCGGCGAATCGGTGCGCGGCGAGATCGGCTATTTGGTCTGCAAACAACCGGCGCCGTCGATGACGAAAGGGTTTCTGAACGACTCGCCGCGCTATCTGGAGACCTATTTCAGTAAATGGCCGCAGATTTGGAATCACGGCGATTGGGCGGTGGTCGATCGCGACGGCGCATGGTTCCTGATGGGACGTGCCGACGATACGATCAAGGTGGCGGGCAAACGGGTCGGGCCGGCGGAGATCGAAGGGGTCTTGATGCAGCACGCGGCCGTGGCGGAGGCGGCCGTGATCGGCGTGCCGCACGCGGTGAAAGGCGAAGGGATTGTCTGCTTTGTCGTATTAAAGGATGCATGCGCGGGCGACGCGGTGTTAGCAACGACGTTGCGTCAACACGTCGCCACGGCGCTCGGCAAGCCGATGCAGCCGGAGACTGTGGTATTTGTACCCGCGTTGCCGAAGACGCGTTCGGCCAAGATCGTGCGCGGGGCGATTCGGCGCGTGTGGCTGGGCGAAGCGGCGGGCGATTTATCGTCGGTCGAAAATCCGGGAGTCTTGGAAGACATTGCAACATGCAAAGTGCAACAACCATCAACTCTATAAAGGAGAGTGCATCATGAGCTTCGAAATCATTACCCCAAAACAGGCGTATCAACGGATGCAAGAGGGGTGGCGCTACCTCGATGTCCGGACCGAAGAAGAATTCGCCGCCGGCTATGCGACCGGTGCGGTCAATATTCCGCTCTTCGCCACGACGCCGCAAGGCCGCACGCTGAATGCCGACTTCGTGACGTCCGTCCGGACCACATTCCCGGCGACGACCAAGCTCGTGATCGGCTGCGCGTCCGGCGGTCGGTCCGGCAAGGCGTGCGAATTGCTAGGCGCCGAAGGCTACGCGCATCTGGCCAACATCGACGGCGGTTTCGTCGGCCGCGCCGATCCGGCAACGGGACAGCTGGTACAAGCGGGCTGGAAGGCGGAAGGACTGCCGGTCAGCAAGGCCAAAGGCGGCTGCGGATCGCCGTCGTGCGGCTGCGGCCACTAATCCTATTCGTGCAGCAACGTAACGTTGATCTGGTCCACGTCAAGAAAATGGTGATCTGCGGTCAGCAAAGTCCCTCCGACGGTCATGCAGCAGGCGCTGATCCAGATGTCGTTCGTAGGGATCGGGCGTCCTTTTTTTCGCAGGCGTGCGAAGATTGCCCCGAAGTTCCGCGCCACATCGAGGTCGACAAGGATGATCCGGACCTGGAACTCTTCAATAAATCGGTCGAGCCGCTGGAGATTGCGCACCAGCTTCGCTCCATGCTGAAATCCGTAGTGGAGTTCGCCATAGGCGATGACTGGGAGCAGCAAGGTGGTGGCTTGCGAAGCCGCTTCTAATGCGGCGTCGTGGCCGATGTCGCACAGGCAGTACGCGTTCGTGTCGAGAACCAATTTCATGACTTTACTTTACAGGGGCTCGCGTACCCTCCGCCTGCGGCTGAGGGCAATCCCACTCACTTTCATCGATATGAGAAAAGTGCCGTGTCGCTTTGCGGAAGGCGGCGTAGTCGGATCGCTGCATGTGGCCGAAAAACTGTCGCACGCGGGCGCGCCGTTCCCGGTGCGGTGTGACCCCGAGCGCCTTTGCAAGAGCCTGTAACACGATTTCTGTCTTGGTTTTTCCGGTCTTCCGCACGGCGTCACGCAAAGCCATGGCGATGCCCTTGGGCAACATGCGGATGCTGAGTGCGCTCATATGCTGGCTCTCCTCTGCGTACTACAGTTGCAGAGTTTTGTACTACAGTCAAGAGTGAGGATGTCCAGTGTTCCCGGCCGCAAACAGCGTGGCATACGCGGCGTCGTGCAGTTGGGGGCGGAACGCCTTGATCTTTTCGTTGGTGACGCTTGGGTGGACGCGGTTCGTCAGCAGGATCACCCACCAATCGCGTTCCAGATCGATCCACAGCGAACAACCGGTGTACCCGAGGTGCCCGATGCTGTGACGGGAGAAATGCCGCCCTGCTTGTGAATTGGTCGGGCTCGGTGTGTCCCAGCCGCAAAGATACGTGCCGTGCGGCGGCGTCGTCAGTCGATCGAAATCGAAAAAGGCGTGCACTGTTGCTGAGGCGATCCAGTCGTTAGTGCCGCGCCAACAGGTCGTCAGAACGGCGGCGAAGCGGTGCAGGTCATGTGCCGTGCTAAAGAGTCCGGCGTGACCGGCGACGCCGCCCATCGCGTAACAATTTTGATCATGAACCGCGCCGCGCAGCACCGATTTGCGCCAGGGACAATCTTCCGTCGGCGCGTAGCGCAGCGGGGCGATGCAGCCCGGGGCCGCGCGGCCGGACGCGGCTAGCGGGAGGAACCGCGTATCGTTCAGACCCAGCGGCGCAGCGATTTCGGTCGCGCATTGTTGCTCCAAACCGCGGCCATCCACGCGTTCGAGCAACGCGCCGAGCAAGATAAAACCTAAATCGCTGTATACGCATGCAGTGCCCGGCGAATACGCCGGCGGCTCGTGCATGATGTTTTGCAGAATGAGTGCATAGCCATCCGGGGTCCCGAGTTTCCGCTCCGGGACGCCGCGAAAATACGGCTGCCACGCCGGAAAACCGGCGGTATGGGAGAGAAAACGGCGGAGCGGCACGGCGCCGTATGGTGACTCCGCGAGTTCCGGCAAATGGCGGGCCGCGGTATCGTCCAGCTGCAGACGACCGGCAGCCGCGAGTTGCATCATCCGCGTGGTCGTGACGATGACCTTCGTGAGCGACGCGACGTCGAAGATCGTCTGTGCCGTGGCTGCACCGTAGCGTCCGTGATGCGCGATGGTGCCTTCCCGTGCGATCAGCAGTTCCGCGGCGGGGAAGACGCCGTCGCGGACGGCCGCTTGCATCATCGTATGGGCGTCGGTCATGGCAGTACTCCAGCGGTGTCGATCGAAAAGTCGAGCGGATCCGTGTGGAGCGTTGCCTGCGCGCCGAGCGGGAGCGTGAGGCAGGGATCGCAGTGCCCGGCCGGGAGCCCGGCCACGACGGGGCCGACAAAGTCGCGCAGGCAATCGGCCAACATGGTGTCGAGATCGGCGGGATTTGGTTCGTCGGGAGAAAGCGCTAACGAGCCGAAGATGATCCCACGGACGTGCCGCAACACGTCGGCGTGGGCCAAATGCGTCAGCATCCGGTCGAGCGCGTAGAGTTTTTCGCCGCGGTCTTCCAGAAACAGGATGGTGTCATCGTCGAACGTTGGGCCGTATGCAGTGTCGATGCTGGCGTGGACTAAACTGAGGCAGCCGCCTGCGAGGCATCCCGTCGCCCGCCCCGGTTTAATGATGCGCAAATCGCCGGAGGCCAACGTCCCCAACGGCTGCGGCTGACCGATCGCTTGCCACAAATGCTGCCAATTCTGTGCGGCCGTCGGCACGTCGCCGAAGTGGTGCGTGATCGTGGGACCATAGAATGTGGTCCAGCCGCAGTGGCGCTGCAGCCAGCCGTGTAACACCGTGAGGTCGCTGGAACCGACGAAGATCTTCGGCGCCGCGGCCGCAATCGCTTCATGGTGGAGCAGCGGGATAATCCGTTGCGTGCCGTAGCCGCCGCGCGCGCAAAAAACCGCCTTGATTGTCGGGTCGCACAACAGCGCGTTCAGTTCCTCGGCGCGCCGCTTGTCGTCGCCGGCGAAATAGCGGAGCCGCTGCGTAATGTCCGGCCGATGCCGCACCTGAAATCCCTGCGCGCGAATCCATGCCACGGCGGCCGTGAAGGCCTCGACCGGAAACGCGCTGGCGGGCGCGGCGACGCCGATGCAATCGCCTGGTTGCAACAACAACGGCTGACGAAAGCGGGACATGGCGCCGCCTTACTGGATGTGCCGCGGTCTGACAAGCCCTCGTAATGAACCCTGCTTGCAGACGGGTGCTATCCATGGTTGATGCACCGCTGTCTGCACAGAAGGGATGCCGTGGCGCTGCTGATCAGTTGTCAACATGTGAGCAAATCGTACGGCGCGCGGCCGTTGTTTCAGCGCGTGTCGTTGGGGATTGCCGACGACGATCGACTGGGGTTGATCGGTCCCAATGGCGCCGGCAAGTCCACGTTGCTCAAAATCTTGGCGGGCATCGAGACACCGGATACAGGGGATATCGCCGTCAGCCGACAGGCGCGCATCGGCTACGTGGCACAAGAGGAATCGTTCCCCGCCGGACACACGATTCGTGAAGTCCTCCGCGCGGCGCTCGACGATCATCCCCTCGAAGCGTACGAAAAAGATACGCAGGTCGCGATCCTGCTCGGAAAAGTCGGTTTCACCGATCCGGATCGGCGCGTCGAGCATGTTTCGGGCGGAGTGCGCAAGCGGCTGGCGATCGCGTGTCAGCTCATTCGGCAACCGGATTTATTGCTGCTCGACGAGCCGACAAATCATCTTGATGTGGAAGGGATCCTCTGGCTCGAACAATTGTTGCGCGCGGCGCCGTTCGCCTACGTCGCGGTCAGTCACGATCGTTATTTCTTACAACGCATCAGCCGTCGTGTGATTGAACTCAATGCACAATATCCGGAGGGACACTTTTCCGCCGTCGGGACGTACGGTGATTTTTTGGAAGCCCGCGCCACGTTCTTAGCGGGCCAGCAACAATACGAGGCCGTGCTGGCGAATCGCGTGCGTCGTGAAATCGAATGGCTGCGGCGCGGACCGAAGGCTCGCACGACGAAGGCGCACGGCCGGATCGAGGCTGCGCATGCGCTGATGGAAGACCTCGGCGACGTGCAATATCGCAACGCGCAGACCGCGCGCGCCCAGATCGATTTTACTGCGTCGGAGCGGCGGACCAAAAAGTTTCTCCAGGCAGTCAACGTCGCGAAAACAATGGGTGGGAGGCGGCTGTTCGACAACCTCACGCTGACCCTCTCGCCCGGCATGAAGCTCGGCGTATTGGGGATGAACGGGAGCGGCAAATCCACGTTGCTGAAGGTGTTGACTGGCGTCCTTTCGCCCGACGCCGGCACGATGGAACATGCCGCGCAGTTGCGCGTCGTGTACTTCGATCAACATCGCGAACAACTCGACGATGCGCAGACCCTCAAAGCAGCGTTGGCCCCGCACGGCGATCAAGTGATTTATCGCGACCGACCGGTGCATGTGGTGACGTGGGCGAAACGCTTCCTGTTCCGGCCGGAACAGCTGAATTTGTGCGTTCGCGAACTCTCCGGTGGAGAACGCGCGCGGATTGTGTTGGCGCGATTCATGCGGGAATCGGCGGATCTGTTGATCCTGGACGAACCGACCAACGATTTAGACATTCCGACGCTCGAAATTCTAGAAGAGAGTTTGGAAGAATTCCCGGGCGCGATCGTGTTGGTGACGCACGATCGGTGCATGCTGGATCGCGTGGCGACGCAGCTGCTGGCGCTTGACGGTGCCGGCACTGCTACGATGTATGCCGACTACGCCCAATGGGAGGCGGCGCAACAGGCGCGGTGCATGGCGCCGGCCGACGCGGCGCCGGAGAAAACCGCGAAAAAAAACGTGTCCGCCGTACCGGCGAAAAAACTCAGTTACCGAGAACAGCGCGAATATGACGGCATGGAAGAGGCCATCCTCCATGCCGAGGCGGAGGTGGCGCGTTGGACACAGACGCTCAAAGATCCCGCCATCAGCACGGATGCGGCGCAACTCCAGACCGCATGCGTGGCGTTGCAAACCGCGCAACGTGCCGTCGAAACACTCTATGCCCGTTGGACCGAGCTGGAAGCGAAGCGAGTCGCCGGGACCGTGAAACCCGCGCCGCAACCAGTGGACAAAAATTCTTAGCAACATTTTCTCCGTTGCTGCCGATAACCGGGCATGCTCTGTATCATATGAGCGCGGGGAGAGTGTGATGATGCAACGAGATCGATTGGCGTTGGTGTGCGGCGTTGCGGCGATCCTGGCGGGGCTGGGCTGGCAGCCGCGCGCCGAGGCGGCGGTGATCCCGGTCGCAGCTGGGGCCACGGCGGAGAACTTGGGCGATGGAACGTGTTCGCTGATCGAGGCGATCAACGAAGCCAATATCACCGGAGCGGCCGGAGGCGATTGCGCGGCGGGGAGCGCCGGTACCGGGGCCGAGGGACTCGATTCCATCACACTGGAGCCGGGGAGCATCTACTCGTTGTCTGCCGTCTACGGCGACGACGCTGACGGTCCGAACGGTCTACCGCCGATTCAGAGTTCGATCATCATCGAAGGGAATAGCGCAACGCTCGTGCGTTCCTTTGCGGACGGGACACCGGCATTTCGTTTCTTTCTTGTCACCACGGATGGTCGTTTAACGCTGCGCGATCAGCTGCTCGTGCATGGCGATGCTGGGGACGGCGGCAATGTTGGCGGGGCGATCTATGTCAAGGGGCCGACACCAGAGTTGACGATCGAGGGGTCGGAAATCTCCGCCAATTCGGCCAAGGCCGGTGGTGCGATTTATTTTTCGAACTTGGGAGGCGCAGGCCAGTTGACGATTTCGAATTCGCAATTCAATGCCAATACGGCTGCGGAAGGCGAGGGTGGCGCGCTCTATCTCAATGCCAATGAGACTGCCGTGGTTATTGAAGACGCTCGGTTTCAGAATAATAGCTGCCTCGCCAATGGCGGAGCCATCTCGGCCGGAGGCATTACTTCGCTACACATCGATCGGGCCACGTTTCAAGACAACAGCGCCGCGAATGTCGGGGGCGCCCTCTCGTTGAGCCAAGTGGATAGCGCCACGATAGTGCGCACGACGTTGCAAGGGAATACGGCCTTTGCCGGTGGAGCCCTCTATCTGGTCTCCATCCCCATCACCATTGCGAACTCCACGCTGACAAAAAATGCGGCCAGTTTTTGGGGGGGTGCCGTGACGGCGAACGGTGACACGGAGGTCACGCTCGTGCACAGCACCGTGGCCGCGAATACGGCCGTGCAGTTCGCGGGGGGATATGTTGGCACCGTGATCAAGGTCCAAAATTCCATCGTGAGCGGGAATACGGCGGATGGATCGGCCCCGAACTGCTACACCCAAACGACGTCGCTCGGTCACAATATCATCGGCGACACCAGTGGCGGATGCTCGGAAGGCTGGGTCGAAAGCGATTTGATTAATGTCGATCCGCAGCTGGGTGCGCTTACTGACGACTTCACGACTCCCGGGGCGGGGCACTTTCCGTTGAGCGCCGCGAGCCCCGCGATCGATACCGCCGATACGACGGCCTGTGTCGTGCAGCCGGACGGGACCGATTTGACTAGCGACCAATTGGGCCAAGCGCGCTACGGCCCCTGCGACATCGGCGCCGTGGAATTCGGGGCCTGCGGCGATGGTATCTTGCAGTTGTCGGTGGAATCCTGCGACGACGGGAACACGACGGACGGGGACGGCTGTTCCAGCTTGTGCAAGGGCGAGAGTTGCGGCGACGGAATCGTGCAGCTCGGCGAGGCGTGCGATGACGGCAACGGCGACAACAACGATGCGTGTCTCAATGCTTGTGTCGCGGCTGCATGTGGCGACAACGTGACACAAACGGATGTCGAGGAGTGCGACCTTGGTTTCTTGAACAGCGATACGAGCAGCGCCTGCACCGCTCAATGTAAAACGGCGGTCTGTGGTGACGGACTGACCTACGAAACCTTCGAATCCTGCGATGACGCGAATCAGGTGAATGACGACAGTTGCAATAATCAATGTGTCAATGCGTTCTGCGGCGATGGGATCGTGCAAGCGGTGGAAGGCGAGACGTGCGAGGATGGCAATAACCAGAATGACGACGGTTGCAGTAACGCGTGTCTGCTCCCGGTTTGCGGCAACGACGTCGTGGAGTTCGGCGAAGTGTGTGACGACGGAAATCTCATCAATACAGATGGATGTCTTGCCACCTGCCAAGCCGCGCAATGCGGAGACGGCGCCGTGCAAGCGGGCGTGGAGGCCTGCGACGATGGGAATCTCCTGAACGGCGATGGCTGTCAAAAGGATTGTGCGCGGCTCGAAGTGTGCGGCGATGGGGTGCCGGATCCGCAAGAGGCCTGCGACGATGGGAATGCGCTCGATGGCGATGGCTGTGCGGCGAATTGCATTGTTGAAACAGTGCCTGAGCCGGTCGATGACGGAGATGATGAAGGCGGAGATGGTGACAGCGACGAGGGCGACGGCGGTAGTGACGGAGATGACGCGACACCAACGGATACCGCTGACGATTCGACGCCGGACGACACCGGCGACAGTGATGTGACTCCACCGACAGACGACGCGGAGCCGGCAACGACCGGCGCAGCCAGTGCCGAGGACGCCGCAGAAGTCGCGCCGGTGGCGGCTAGTGAGACCGCAGCAAGTGAAGACGGCACGTCGGAAGCGGCGGGCACCGCTGATGCCCCCACGACCCCAGTCGTCGCAAGTGATGTCCCATCCCCCGAAACAGGCGGCACCACCGACACGGCGGCCGCCGCCGAGGCCGACACCGGTGGGGGATGTAGTTTGATCCTTCCATAACCGTCATCCCGAGCGGCGCGAGGGATCTTCCGTTGATCGGGATGACTCTTGTCCTTCGTGCGCACCTCGGCTATGAGGCTTTCCGTGTCGCCTGCGTTCAAACCAACACCGTTCGGTCGTTATTACCTGACGCATCTCCTCGCGCGCGGCGGGATGGCCGAAGTCTATACCGCCAAGGCGTTCGGCGCCGGCGATTTTGAAAAAACCGTCGTCGTTAAAAAAATCCTGCCGCAATTCGCCGACGACGAACGCTTCATTACGATGTTGTCCGATGAAGCCCGCGTCACCGTGCAGTTGACGCATACCCATATCGTCCAATTACTCGATTTCGGCACCGTGAATGGCCAGTACTACATTGCGATGGAGTACATCGACGGCGTCGATCTGAAAGATGTCGTCACTGCAGCGCACCAATGCGGCGCAGCGGTCCCTGCCGATGTCATCGGCGTGGTCATGAGCGCTGTGTGTCGCGGTCTCGATCACGCGCATCGCAAGACCGGCAAGGACGGCGCGCCGCTCGGGATCGTGCATCGCGATCTCTCTCCGCATAATGTGCTGCTGTCATTCGCCGGCGAAGTGAAAGTCGCCGATTTCGGGATCGCGAAGGCGGCGTCGAATGTCACCAAGACCCAGACCGGTGAGATCAAGGGAAAAGTGGCGTATATGTCGCCGGAACAGGCCGCGGGCGCTGCGCTGGATGCCCGCACGGACATTTTTTCCGCCGGCCTGGTGTTGTATGAACTGTTCACCGGAGTTCCGTTGTTTGAAGGCGATTCGCAGTTGGAAATCCTCGGTCGGATCAAGGCGACACATGTCAATCCCGAGATGCTGCCCGACACGATCCCGGCCCCGTGGCGCCCGATTGTGGCCAAGGCGCTGGCGCACGACACGACAGATCGATACGCGTCGGCCGGCGAATTCGAACGGGCGATTGCGGAGTTGTTGCAGCAAGCGCCCGTCGTCACGTCGACGCGCCTCCCCGAATATCTTCACACGCTCTTCGCCGGGCGGATCGCGGATCGCGACCGCGTGCTGGAACCGCCGATCGATCCATCGGTGCGGTTGCAACTGGCCAGTTTCTCCGGTCGCGTCATTGCCGCTGCCCCGGAGGACGTCGCCGCCGGCACCGGTACGCAGGCGCTGCAATCCAAGTCGGTCAGTCTGCGCCAAGCGGTCATGCAATCGGCGAAGCGGTTTTATCTCGCCGTGTGTGTCGTGAATATCATCCTCTCGGTCGCGGCCGATTTCCTGAAACCCCTGTTTGCGCTGGCGCCAACGCTGCTGATTATTTCGATCGCGTTGGCCGGCGGCATTTATCTCTTTTCGCTGCGCAAATATCGCCGCAGCAATCCGTTTCAACGCGTCCTGCAATCGAAAATCGGCGAAGTGTTCGTCTTCTTTGCGATCTCCGCCGGCATTTGGGCCACAATCACCGTCTTGTCGATCTTCACACCGCCGCGCGGCGTGTTGGCAGCCAAGATCAAACCGGTCGGGAAATACCAAGAGCAGTTGTTGCGGATCGAGGAAGAGATCGCCGATATCAAGACCACGACGCAAGAAATTGCGGCCGGTGTGCGCGACATCCGTCAAGCGATCGATGAGCTGGGCCGCAGCGGGACGATCATCGCGAAGCCGAAGACGCCGCAGGAGTTTTATCACAATGCGCGCCAATTCACGTTGGCCGGTCGGACCGGCGAAGCGATCGAGGCGTATCAAGCCTTTCTCGAGGCGCAACCGGACTTCGTGGATGTCCATCAATCCTTTCAGGCGTTGCTGCTGAACACTGCGGGCGCGGAACGGGCGCGCGAGGTCTATGCCACGTTGCAAACCGAACGTCGCGACAACATCGTCATCAAAATGATGAACTTCCGCCTGCGGCCCAAGGAGGCGTATCTGCAAGGGCTGCGGGAACTTCGGACCGCCCATCCCGATTTTGCGCCGGCGCATTTGGCGCTGTTGCAACATATTGCGGCCGAAGGGATGGCACGGCTTACGACGGCCGAATGGCGCGATGCCGAGGCCGCCTATGTTCGGCTCCAGCAGCTGGACCGGCAAGGGCAATTCAAGGAATTTTTCCTCGACAAGGAGGCCTTGCAAAAGGTCTACGACGAACTGCGCCGATTTGATGCCATGGTGGTCTCGTTTGGGGGAGAGCGGCTGGCGCAGCCGGTGCGATTTTATATCAATCAGGGCAGGTCGGCTGTCTCGGTCTCCGTCTCTCCCAACGACCTGCCGCCGGAAGATATCCTTTACAATGTCGATACCGCCGAACCGCTGCTCAGCATGGGATTGACGGCGATCATCAATCCGCTGACCAATAAACCCGCGGCCAACGAGCAAGTGCAGCTCCAATTGGCACCCGGCAAGCACACCATCTATGCCAAATATATCGACGCCAAAGGCGTAGCGAGTCCGCTGTTCACGCACGAGTTCGACGTCTGGCCGTTTCGTATCGACATTACGCCGGAACCGGCCGCGTCTCCCGACGGCACGCGCAGCGCGGAACTCGCATTCCTCGAATATCTGAATCACTCCTTCACGACATTCTATTATTCGGTCGATGCCCCGACGTTGGATCAGCGCACGACACAAACCCGCGTGACGTTGCAAGGGCTGCGCGCCGGACCTCATAGCGTCTACGTCCAAGCCTCGAACGAGTCCGGCAACAAGACTGCGGTCTTCAATCAGTCGATACAGCTCTATTAGTTGGGATCCGCCAGATCTCGTCCTGATCCCCGTCAATAGCCAATCTGCGGTCTGTCAGGTGCCATATGCACAACTTTTTTTCCGCGCTGCCGATATACAGTGCGGAAGGCGTGACAGCGGGGAACTGGTTTGACATCACCGCAGTGCTGGGCTAGGGCCGCGCCAATGTCTTCATCCCGCCGGCCGTAAACGGAGGTACTGATTATGGATCATGTCGTCACCTTGGCGCGACTCGATTACGCCGTGATTATCGCGTACGTGCTGATTTGTATTTGGATCGGATTTGTCCACTCGCGGAAGGCCTCCAGCAGTATCAAAGAATATTTCCTCGGCGGCCGCAGTATGCCGTGGTGGCTGATCGGCACGTCGATGGCCGCGACGAATTTCTCGATCGATACGCCGCTCGCGATCACGAAATATGTCTATCAAGAAGGGATCGGCGGGGTCTGGTTCCATTGGGCCTCGGCGATCTCGGCCATTCTGGCGACCTTTTTCTTCGCGGCGCTGTGGCGCCGCTCCGAAGTGATGACCGATGTCGAATTCGTGGAACGCCGCTACAGCGGGAAGCCGGCCGCGTTTCTTCGCGTATTCAAAGGCTGTTACTTCGGACTCATCATTAATTGCTTCGTGATGGGCTGGGTGTTGGCTGCCAGTATTAAGGTGCTGACCGGCTTGACCGATCTCCCGCTCACGGCCGTGATCGTGATCTCCACCGGACTCGTGGCGTTCTATACGTTTGCCAGCGGATTCCACGGCGCCGTCTGGACCGACTTCGCCCAGTACGGGATCGCGCTAGTCGGCTGCAGCATGCTCGCCTTTTTCTCAGTGCGCGAAGTGGGCGGGATCAGCGAACTGCTGACCCAATTGAATACCAAATTCGGCGCCGATTCCGGGATCACGAATTTCGTCCCGCGCTTAAGCGACTCCGCGTGGATGCCGCTCTCGGTGTTTCTCGTCTATATCTGCATGCAATGGTGGGCGCACAAATATTCCGACGGCGGTGGAAAGCATATCCAACGGATGGCCGCAGCCAAAGACGAAAAAAACGCCGTCTATGCCACGTTCTTTTTCGCCATCATGAATTACGCGTTCCAAGTCTGGCCGTGGATCCTCACTGCACTCTGCGCGTTAGTCATTTACGGTCGCGAAGTGGCCGATCCGGAAATGACCTATGTCTGGATGATCGGGCGGCAGATGCCGGCCGGGATGCTCGGCGTGATGTTCGTCACGATGCTTGCCGCGTATATGTCGACCATGTCGACGCATATCAATCTCGGCGGATCGTATTTCGTGAACGACATTTATAAACGCTTTATCACCCCGCAGGCCTCGGAACAGCACTACGTCCGCGTGGCGCGGATCTCGTCGCTGGTGTTGTTGGTGTTGGCCGTGATCATTGCGATGCAAATCAAGTCGGTCGGGAATGCGTGGAAGTTTGTGCTCGCGTTCGCCAGCGGCGCAGGCCTCACTTATGTAATGCGCTGGCTCTGGTGGCGCGTGAATGCTTGGACCGAAGTCACGGCAATGACCGTCTCCGGAGCCGTCGACTTGTGGGTCGAGGCCACGCATCCGAAGTGGCTCTATTCAACGAAGCTGATGGTCATCGTCGGCATCACCACCGTGGCGTGGCTCATTGTGACGTACCTCACGAAACCGGTCGACGACGCGACGTTGGTGCAATTTGTGAAGGATGTGCAGCCTGGAACGCCCGGCTGGCGCCGCATTTACGACAAGTACAACATTCCCTATGTGCCGTATGGGCGACGATCGCTGGTGAATTTCCTCGCCGGTGTCACGTTCTTCTTCGCGACGAACTTCGGGATGGGCGCGGTGTTGCTGCAAGACTACGGCAAAGGCGTCGCGATGCTGGCCGTCGCAGCAGTGCTCTTTTCATTCCTGATGCATCGCGTACAACACGACGCCCAAGCGCGCCAAACCATGGCGGCGACTGTCGATGCGGCGCGGGAGATGAAAAGACGGGCGATCGGAAAACGATGAAGCGATCTCTCTATGGAATTCGCTGCGCCGAGTCAATTGTGAGGAATTTATTGCCAAACACTATTTTGTATTGCTGCGTTGCGTCGGTTGCGGAGTTTGATTACACGGAGCACAGTTTTTTCGCATTACGCGGGTGAAGAGTCGGGGGCAGGGAAAGTTGGTAAGGACGACGCATGAAAGCGCCCGTCGCAATACGTACCTCGCATCCCTCCAGGCCCAAGTTGGCCCCAAGGGATTTTCATCGGCCGTTGGCTATTTCGGCGCGTCACCCGTTGCTTGGTTTTGATCTCCCCATCATTGCGCAGCGTCCGTTAGTGGCCCAACCGGCCGCAGCGGCCCTGGCGCATCCGCTGTTGATCAGTCCGTTGGGAACCAGTTTTTCCGGACTGTCCCCGGAACGTTCGACGGCCGAGGGTTTGCTGCGGGATGCGCTGGAAGCAGTCGCGACGGATCCCGAGCAAGCCGGATCCCATTTCCACGCCGCCCGCGTTGCATTGGAACGTACCCCGCGCGACCTGAACCATCTGTCGCCGTTGTATGTGGCCGCAGTGTTGGGAGAGGCCACGTACGATCAGGGCGACGCAGAGACGGCGCGCGCGTTACGGGACGTCAAACATTACGCCCGCACGAGCGGCGATCAGGAGTTGTTGGCGAAAGAGCGTCTGACCCGCGCCGTGTTGCTGACGCGATGGGGACAGGAAGAAGACGCGGCCTCCGTGCTGGCGAAATTCGCGCGCGATAACGCGCCGCGATGCAGCACCGCCGTGCGCGTGGCGGGACTCATTCACTACAGCAATCTCCTGATGAATCGAGCCGTGCGATATCAAGATGCGTCAGTGCGTACTCAAGCCCTCGCGTCGTTGCGCCATATTTTTTTGCAAGTCCTGCCGGGGTTAATCGCCGACAACGAGGACCTCCCGGAATCGGTAACGGAAACTCTGCCGAAGCTCTATTATTTCATCGCCGATTTTTTCCTGCAGCAAGGGCGTTCGCGCAACGCATTAGAAATGTTGTGGACGGCGCGAGTCCATTGTTCAGACGAACAGATCGAAGCGCTCTTTACTGCCGAGGAAGAGGCACAACATGGCGATGAAGACGGGGTCTCGCGGCAGAGCGCGCTGCGTCGCCTCGTCGCGACGCAGATGTCGGGCGATGCGCTCTCGTTCGGACATCGATTGTATGCCTGGGGAGCGGAATTCCTGCCCCGTGCTCGCTTCAAGGACAATCGCGCATTCTGCAAAGTGGCCTTGCTGGGGGCTACGACCGGAGCGGCTGCTGTGGCGACGCTCGGGGCGGTTGCCGGGGAACCGCAAAGCGTCGCGGATATTATGGTCGGATCCGCAGCCGGCGCGACCGGCGCCGTCGGGTTGGGGAAGGCGCTGATAGGACTCGCGGCGGAGGAGCCATGGCAGGCATTGGAAACTGGCTATACGGAACGAACCATCGGTCTTCCGTTGTTGAAAGAAGCCGCGAAGTTGGTCACGACCTTCGCCCTGTTCGGGGGTCCGATCCCAGGGTTGGAGTCGCTGTTGCCGTCCGTATTGGTTGCCGGCACTGAACATGGTGGTGCCCAGTTGCATGGTGTTGGCAGCGCGCTTTCGTATCTGGTGGAACGTGTCGCGACCCATTCCGGCGAGCTGGGCGGATTTCTCTCGCAACACGGCTTTCCGGACGGCGTCGCTGCCTTTTGGCAAAGTTGGGTCGATCAGAGTGTCTTTGCAGAGGGTTTACATAACGGGTTTACGTTCCCTTTCGGCGACAATCCGCTGGGGCAGTTATTTGGCAACGCCGATTTTGGCAGGTTCTCTCACTTTCTCGATGAGTGGTGTGCCGCCCTCCCGTCAGCGGCACGCACGGTCGTGGAGGGCGCCGTGTATGGATACATGGGGCTCGGCGGGACTTATGCCTTTGCCTCGATGTCGCCGCATGCCCGACAGTGGATGGAGGAACAACTTGGGAAAGATGGCTTGCGTCGCATGGAAAAGGCCCTCTTTCCCGGCGCACTGTTTGCAACCGTTGCCGCAATGATGGCCTCCGGGATGACTCCGCAGGCGGCCCTGGGGCTGGCGCTGACCAGTTATGCCGTCCAAGCGCGGTTGATCTTGCAGGGGGGCGGACTGTCCGGTGTCGATATCGGGAAGATGATGCGGGCCGGCGCGATCCAGCTCCTGTACCTTGCCCCCGGTGCGGCGCTGATGCCGGAATTGGCGAGCGCAGTGGCCCATGATCCGAACGCCCCGCTGTTAGACCGCGTCGGGACGGCCATCGAGGCCCACTTCGGGATCGTCTGGTTCATGGCGATGTTAGGCGGCGCGCATGCGGTCCTGACGGGCCTGAACCCTTCGCAGACCCTAATGGCCAAATTTGCGAAGGCCGCGACGTGGGAGATCCCGGTCCAAGTGATCAAAATCCTGTTCGGTTGGTTGTCGTTTTGGGGCAACACCGTGGCGCTGCTGCTGAAAGAAGCGGGCTTTGGAGCGATTACGTCGTCCTCCATTCGCGAAGCCGGGGGATCGTCGGTGCAAGGCGATATCGTGCGGAGTCGAACCCAGCCGCTGCGCGCGATTCAGCCGTTTCCCGAATTGCCGCGCGGTCTCACGGTGGATTTGCCTTTGCGGGGGCGAATGCGGGACGAGGCCGAGGCGTTTCATCGCGACGGTGTCAATGCCGCGATGGTCGGCGAGGCGATGGAATTTCACGCCGAGCGATTTGCGTCGCAGCCGTTGGAAGTCCAGTTGCCTCTCGTCATGACGGCCTATTTCCTGCGAGAAGATGCCCGGCTCCAGTTGCGGCCGCGACTCCCGCTGTCGATGTATTATCGTGTGGTCTATCGCGCCCTCACCGATGCAGAGGTGCCGGCGGAAGTTGTGGCGGATTATCTCGAACGGCTGAAGGTCGTGGTCTGCGACGCCGATCCCGATTTGGCCGATGTGCGCCGCAACCTGTTAATTGCCACGATGCGGGCCGCTGTGCATCCGACCCATGGCGCTCGGCTGCGCGCCTTTTTTGGTACCCCAGACGGCGAGTCCATCCTGCAGCAATACGCATTGCAGCCGCTCTATACGGAAGCCCTAAAATATCGGCATCCGGAGCATTTGCCGTGGAAAGTTCGATTGGCGCGCGAGGCATGGCAACCGAAACGGTGGATTACCTCTCGGTTAAGTGGGCCGCCGGAGCAGGCGCTGTACGATGCTGCGGTCGTAGCTGGACGCCGCATTCGGATCACCGGACCGTTTGCCGGTCGTACTGTCCGTGAAGCCGGCGCTGCGTTCTTCACGATGTTCGATTCCATCACGCAAACGGACGTGGCGCATCAAACTCGGGCCGATCCGAGTTTTTATTACGGCACGCTCTGGAAGCAGGTCTTGATGCGGCCCAAAGGGCTGCGTGGGTTGACGGACACGTACCGCAAAGATGAGGTGGCCCCTCTGTTGGAGGCCATTCGTCGCATCGCCGGGCGTGTGCACGATGTCCGTGCCGATATCCGTCACAACCTCTTGCTCACGGTTGAACTCGCTTCGCAAGGTCCCCACGCCGAGATGATTCAACAGTTCATTGCGCAGAATAAACCGCTCTTCACGACCATGCACGAGATCCGCGGCAGCGTCTTAGCGCCGAATGAGCACCTTCCACGGGGCAAGACATTGAAAGATCTGCGCATGACGAAACGGCTGTTCCGCCGTTTATTGGTCGACTCCGGCAATTCTGCCGATGGGATGTTGGTCGACCCCCTCGTCCGCGTCTCGCCGTTTGACACCGCCCGGGCCGTCGCCAGCACGATGGGGCGGCGCGACGTGGCCCCCGTCGCGGCACGCGCGGCCCGACCGGCTGTGACCGGCCCGGTCCCGAAGCCTTAACGCGCCGCGTGTTGACCTTCCCTCCGCGGTTCCGTAACAGGCCGCCGGAACGTTAATCCACAGCTGAGGAGAAACCGATGGGCGATCACGACTATGCCGTAACCAGCACCCGCTTTACGACCGCGTTGCAACGCTGCCGCGACCGGATTGCGGAGGACGTCACCAAGGGAGTGGTGGAAGAAGACGACGATGTGACGTGCGAAGCCACCGTTCAATTGCCGGCCGATCGACCGGTGAAGTTGCTGGGGAGTCAGTTTTTAATGAAGGGGCGATTTTCTTATGAACTCCAGTTTCGGGCCGTAGTGGAGGGCGATCGCCGATTGGAAGTCAAAGAGGCGCGCGTGGTCTTTAACCATCCGAAGGAGTCCACTGACGACGATCGTCCGGCGACCGGCAAGGATGTCAAATTTTCCAAGAAACATTTCTTCTATTGCTTCGACACCGAGACGAAGGCCGCGCCGGCGTTTCGCGACATCCCGGCCGATCGGGCCACGGTCGATTTTATGGAAAAAGTTGAGCGCGAGGATCCTCTCCTGGCCGGCGTCAATGCCGCTTGGGCCTGCGCCGCTGTCAACTACTTCAACATCCACCAGCTGATGGTCACGGCAGGGGATGCTGAGCCAATGATCCTGGCGGCAATATATCAGGACGGCCGTCTCCTCAACAATCAAGTCAAGGTCCTGACAGCCTTCCTTTCGGCTTCTGTGAAAGGACACTACGATTTAGGCAAGCTCGGCTATTACGCCCAACCGGAGATCAAGCCGTTCCTTGCAGAGATGCGCCGCCAAAATGGCGATGACGATGTCGGACCGGCGCTGCAATTTGTCGTCGAGCAGCTGGACGGTGTCCCGCATCGCCACTATGACGAACGCCTCGTAGGCGGTTCGTCTATCACGCGTGAGATGGCGACTCCGTAGTGAGAGAGAGGTTTCCTTAGACAGCGAGATACGCTACAGAACGCCGCAACCCCCCCAAGGAGGCATTATGCCGCAATCCGTTGCCGCAACGACGGTGCATCAAGCGCATCGTCAGACCGCGTTGATCGTCAGTTGTCTGATCGCCAGTTGGTTCATATTCTTACTGCTCGTCGAAGGGAAACGTCGTGGGTTCCTGTCTGTCGGAGGCGCGGAGGCCACGGCAGCGAATCCGATCCTCGTCTACGCGCTCTACGCCGCGGCCGTAATGAATGTTGTCCTTGGCCGCGTGCTTCGCACGCTGCTGTTGCGGCGCCCACCGCAGACCATCGATGAAGGCGTCACACGGCTCCGCAACGTCAGCATCGTAACGGCCGCATTGCACGAATCGATTGTCCTCTTCGGTCTGCTGCTGGTCCTGCTCGCGCAGCGCTACCCAGATTTCTATGTGTTGTTCGCCATCGCGCTACTGTTGCAAGCCATGACTTTCCCGCGCTTGGCGGAGTGGGAACGATGGCTGCAAGGGCCTGGGAACGAACGAATGGGGCAGGGTGGGGTGATTACGGAGTAACGACAGGGGAAAAGTCAAAATGCAAAAAGCAAAATGCAAAGTGCAAAATGGGCGGATCGCCGGTGTCGGTTTGTTATGTCTCCTATTGGCCGGCTGCTTCGGTGTCGATGAGTGGACGCGTGTCGATGTCACGGGACGCACTACGCTCTCCGCGACCGTGCGGATGGGATTTTCCGAACAGATGAAAGGGATGCCGATCGGCGGTGTGGACCAAAAACTTGCCCAAGCCGGGAGCGGGCTACCCGGCGTCCAGATCAAGTCGGTGAAGACGGAACAGCGCGACGGACAACTGATCGTCACCTCCACCGTCGAGGCCGCGCGGCTCGCCGATCTGCATCAATTTTACCGACAGCTGCCGCCGGCCGCCGGCGGCGATCCGGCCGCGACTAGCGCGCCGGAGCTGTTTCGTAGCAGCGGATTTTATCGTGTCCGCCGCGTCGGTAATCGACTCCGTTTCGAGCGCACGTTGGTGCCGCCCAAAGTGGCGAAGGCGAAGGCCAAGGCCGGCAAGAAAGGGAAAAAAGATCCGTTCGATGCACAACAAATGACGGACATGATGTTCGGCGGTGTCTTCATCCGCTTCGCCGCCACGTTGCCCGGTTTGATCGTGGCCAGCAACGCGGAACACAACGACGCCCAAACCGCGCACTGGGTCTATCCGCTGGGCCATCTCACCAAAAAGAAGGTCACGCTGTGGGCCGAAATCGCCGCGACGCCGGAACTGGAACGCGCGCTACTCGGAAAATAGCCCGCTTGGCAGACCCGGTTTTTTTACGCAACTTTCTTGGCGGGCGGCCGATGAAGAGCAGTATATGGGCATGCGGGTGAGGCAGCGCGGCGTGGCGGGGGATTTGGTGGCACGGCAAGCGGCATTGCGGGCGCGGCTGGCGGTCGTCGCAACGCACTCGGCAACAGCGCAAAATCCAAAGGCGCAACAGGCGGCGGCCACGATCACGCGGATCGGTGAGACGCGCGTCGGCCCTGTCGGACGCCTGTTTGGCCGGCCCGCCGATTTTCATCTGACCCGCGCTGAAGCCCGATTGGCCGCGCTGGAAACGTCATTGGGAATTACCCCTGTTGAAGCAGTCATGGCCGGTGCTCTAACCGCTGTCACAGCGACGGAACCCCAAACCCCAGACCTCGAACCACAGTTGGAACCAGTGAATCCGTTCGCGGCCATTGCAGCTGACACGCCGCTGGGCCGACTCTGCCACCAGATTGCCCCATGGCGTGACCAAAATGGCGCTTATCTCGTGAAATACGTAGTGTACCGCGATGCGACCGGTGTGGAACATTACGCCGTGTGTCCAGAAGACAAGCATCACCCGGACTATCGGCAGCACATGGATTTGCTCCCGGATGGAGTGGATATCTTGGCGGCGGGGCAACTGCGACTCTGGCCCGAAGGTGAGAGCGTACGCGTTGCGCTCGACGGCAATAGTTCCTATCTTCCAACCATCGACAGCGGAATCATTGGGTTCGTCTTCGTGCGTGGCCTCACGGTCGCCTCCGACGCCGGGATGTACGCCGCGCTCGATTTCTTCCAGTCGCACTTGGGGCGCCATGCGATCGTGCAGACCATGCACAGTGCCTGGAGCTCGACCGAGCGCGACGACAATCTGCTCGCAGCCAACGCCCCACTCGCCGTGCTCCGGCGAGAATTGGCGAGGCAGTATAATGGGCTGGCCAAGTACGTCGTCTACGAGGCCGCCGGGATCCGAGGCCATGTGTTGGGGGATAAAGGGACCCGGCACTTGTGGCGCCTGCCCAGTGGAGCCACAGCGGTTGTCGGGGCCGGATTTGTGCGACTACTCCCGCCGACCTCCCGCACTGCTCGCCCCATCTTAGTGATCGACGGCAGCAGCGGCAGTTTTGACTCGAGCCTCGATGAGGTGGTGCTGCGCGAGGACGAGCCGGGCGAATTGACTGACTGCGCTGTAACGCTGGCAGCTACCCACGGCCTCCGCGCCGTTGTGGCCTATTGGCACGACTTGATCGGCCATCAAGCCGAGGTGCGCGCGTATCGGAGCGTCGAACACGTCTCCCGGATCACCGAAGACAACCGACTCTTGTGATCGCAAGGCGCTGGCTCATTCCACCCGCAATCCCAAGCGATCCGGATGCTGGAGCAATGTCTTGATATGCCGCAAGAAGGTGTCGATGTCGCCGCGGTGTTGCCGAATGATGGTGTGGAGACGGGCCGCGTCGAGATCGGAATATTGATGCACCAGGATATTCCGCAAGCCCGCCATTGGGACTAACGCGCGCTCCGCGAAATCGTGCGGGACGACGCCGAGGTCTCCCAATTTGCGGGCGATTTCCTTATATTCGACCGCGCGTCCTCCCGGGAGGCGTGACAAGATATGCGAGCCGATATGAAAAATTCCTTCCAACGCGAGACGCAAGTGGTGCTGCGCGAGGGCATAGGGATCTTCGGCGCGAAAGCCCTCAGGGCTCAGCGCAGCGAGTTCTCCCAGCTTCTTCAGATTCTTTTTGATGCCATCCAAGCGGGGAAAGATGGCCTCGCGTTCCAGTGGTGGGCTCATAGAGATTGTAAAATCGTGCGATCGAATTGATCCAGGATGGGACGATAGTCGCAGTAGCGCAACAATGTCTCCGTTTCAAATCGGAGTCGTGGCGACGGTTCCGTGTCTAAAAGGAGCAGGCCGTACCGAATCACATGGCACTGCAATTCCAACGGGGCATCGCGCAAGAACACGATGTCGATCACGTCGTTCTGCAGGGTGCGCGGTGAACACTCGGTCAAGATTTCATACAGCGACTGATACAACTCGTCCCCGCGTGCATGGCCTGTCTGCGGCAACAAGACGGCGTAGTCGTAATCCGATCGTGCCGTGGCATGCCCCGTGGCGCGGGAACCAAAGAGATACAGCGCAGTGATGCCCAACTCCTCGATCTGTGCCTGATGTGCGGCTGATATTGTGACGACCTGCTCCATAGGGCCACTCTAGCATCGGGTCCCCGGTGATGCAATCCTGCACGTCTCAAAATGACTCAAAAATGTCGACTCACTAACGTCCAGGCATTGTTGGTGACGTGTGCCAAGATCGGCCACCAGAGGGCCCCGCTCTTTAGTCGCAGCAGGCCTAAGTAGCAGCCGAGGCCGAAGTAGAGATGGAAAAATGAGAGATTGCCGTGTGCGACGGCGAAGAGCGCGCTGCTGAGCAATAAGCCAATCCGTGCGCCATACGCGTGGGCGAAACTGCCCTGGAGGAGGCCGCGAAACAGCAATTCTTCAGTGAACGCCGGGAGGAGGGCCAGCGCGCCGAGCAACGCGCCGGCATGGGCAACGGACGTCGGGTGGAGCCACGCCGCGTATTGTTCTTCAAACAGCGGCGTTGTTTGGATGATGCTCTTGGTCCACCGGATGCCGAGCTCTGTGAGCTGCACGACCACGATCGCGCTGCATATGATCAGCAGCGCGGTGCCGCAGCGTTGTTGCCACGCCATGCCGCTGCGACATGTGAATGGAATGCAGCGTTGCCGATCGTAGCCGCGCCACCAGATCAGCGCAAACGTCGGCAAGAGGATCGCACCGAGCTGCCCGGTCAACACCGACGCCCAAAAATGCGTGGAACGAAACAGCAGCGAAACCAGGATTTGGAGCAAGAGGATGGCAACGAAGAGCCCCAACGCAGTGCCGGGCCGTGGGACATGTGGATCAGCATGCGACGGCGTTCCCAAGTGCATATCCCTTTTCGGTCTTGATGATGGTGCCGGTGCCGATCAGCGGACAATGTTCGAAGACCAAGATCCAACCGTTAGCTACGGCCTCGGCCAGGATGGTCTGTTTTTCTGCGATCGTGACCAGCGGCCGAATGTCGTATGCCATCACCCACGGGACCGGGACGTGGAGCGACGTGGGGATTAAGTCGGCGCAGTAAAATAGCGTCGTCTGGCCGTCGCTGATCAGCGGATGTTGCAGTCCGGTGGTATGGCCTTGCGAGAGCCGCAACGCAATCCCGGGAAAGAGTTCCGTCGGACCATCGAGTGCGACCAACTGTTTGGCCGCGAGGAGCGGTTCAAAGTCGGGGGGCATGAAGCTGCCGCGATCTTTCTCCGTCGGGCGGCCCGACCAATCGAGATGCGATTGTTGGACGTAATACGTGGCGCGAGGAAACGTCGGAACAATCCCGCCATTCGCGGCGCGTCTCGTGGCCCCACCCGCGTGATCGAAATGTAAGTGGGTCAGGATGACATCGGTGACCTGTTCCGGCGCGACGCCTGTGTCCTGCAACCCGCGCAACAAGTCAAATTGCGCGGTCTCGACGCGATAGATGTCGATCCCCTTCGCGTCCCACTTCGTTCCCATCCCGGTGTCGATCAGGATGACTTTTTGCCGCCCCGCCACTGCGCCGCGCACCAGCAGACACCTCGTCCGCATTTCGATCCGATGCCGCGCGTCGGGCGTGATCTTCTTTTCCCACAACGGCCGCGGCACGATCCCAAACATCGCGCCCCCATCCAACGCAAACACGCCCGCTTCGATAGTCTGAATCTGATACGGCCCAATCTGCATGCCGGTTTTCGTAATGCGATGGTGCGATGCTGTCAATCAGGGGCTAGCGTCGCCCCCTCCACGGGCAAAGCCCGTGGAGCCTCCCCCTCACCGCGCCGTTGGCGCTAGCCCCGCGGGTCGATTCTCCGTGGCTTGCCGCGGGGATCATTTATTTCCTCGCGCATCCTCGCGCATCGCCATTGCGGGGCATGAGGAAACACGCTAAGCTCGCCAATATGGGACAGATCCAACGGTATCCAAGTTTTGAGGCCGCCCGGGAGGCGTTGCAACAGTGCCACCTCGAGCGTGGTTTCCCTCGCCATTGGATCCAGCGCATCGCGATGTTCCCCTGGCGAGTTGGGAATCCGTTAGGGCGGGGGATCTATCGTTATGAATCTTTCGCCGCCGCACAACAGGATCGCCTCGCGGCAACCATTCGTGCATCGGTGACAAGGAAAGCAAAGTGAATTGGGAACGCTTTGTTCAGATCTGCCGACTCTTCAACGCGCATCAGGTGCGGTATGTCTTGGTCGGCGGTTTTGCCATTATCCTCCATGGCTATGAACGGACAACGGGGGACATTGATTTCCTTGTCGATCCTGCCGAGGCCAATATCCGCGCGATCCAGGTCGCATTGCGCCCGCTCGTGCCCGATATCGACGAACTGCGGCCGACCGATGTCCGTGGCTATACCGTCGTACGGATTGGCGGTGCAGATTTTGTTATTGATTTGATCCATGCGATCGGCGCCGTCGATTATGATGCCGTGGCGCAAGCGATCGATCAGGTGGAAATTGCCGACGACGTGCTGATTCCGGTCGCCAACCTCGAAACCATGATCCAACTCAAGCAGGGCCTCCGTGGTAAAGACCACGACGATCTCTTATTCCTTGAAGGCAAGCAGCGGTTTCTCACACAGCAGAAGAAGTCGTAGCGACAGCCCCCAGCCGCCCCACGCGGGCCCCCCATTCAAGCGACGGATCCGGCTTTGCCGGTCCGTCGCGCGGGGGCATGGGGGGTATGGCGCGGCGCCGCCTTTTCAAATGATCGAGTAGCACCGCCGGCGCCGCGCGGGCCCCCCATTCTAATGGTGTACGCTGCTGGGTGGGGCTTGGAGCGTGACGGGGTCGACGCCGAGGGTGCGCAGTGCGCGGTCCCACATGGTGTCTGGGGCAGAGAAGATCAGGTCTTTGTCCATCGGGGCGATCAGCCAACTCCCGGCGCGGAGTTCTTCGTCGAGTTGTTGGCCAGCCCAACCGGCATATCCGGCCACGACTTTAAAAATATCGCCCAAAAGATCGCAGCTGTAATCGACCAGCATCGCCTTGCCGTTCGCGAGCGCCAGGCCGTTGCCGAGCAGCAAGATCCCGGCGCCGTCGGCGTCGCTGTCGGTCCAGCTGGACGAAGTGTCATCGAACTCCGGAAGTTCGTCTTCCGCGCCGGGGCGCAGGTTCGAAATGAGCAATGCCTGGCGTGGATTGACGGGGCCGCCGAACCAGAGCGGCGCGGTTTGATATTGCGGAGCGAGTTCGACGTCGTTGGATTGGACTGCGCCGAGCGTCTGTTCCAACGGACGGTTGATCACGACTCCGTAGGAACCCCCCGGCCGGAACTCCGCCAACAACACGACCGTGCGATGAAAGTTCGGGTCGGCGAGTTGGGGCATGGCGATGAGCAGGCACGGAGAAAATTCTTTCAGATCAAGCATCGGCCCCGAGTAACCGCGCCGCCGCCGCTTGTCAACCCAATGGTCATATTCAGTGAATTTCCCAATCCGTCCCAATAGAACATCCCGATTGCAATGCTGAGTCATATCCTCGGCAGGGGCGAGGGGGAGGGCCGCGGGCCGTTCGCCTCGCGTTACGGCGCTCGGCTCACTGAGACCTCGCTCGGTCGGGCTTCAACCCCATCGCACTCCCTCGCTCAGACTCGCCCGCGGCCCTCCCCCTCGCCCCTGCCGGGGCCACGTTTTCAATTTGGATGAATGAGATTTGCAGTGCTCTCAGGCAGCGCCGCTTGCCAACGCGACTGCTTCGGGGGCCTTGCGTCTCTTGCTCGTAACTTTTTCTATTGGGGCAAACCCATGGATGGTCTGCTTCACGGCCAGAGTCGCGGGTTGGAGGTCCCCAGGGGCTCTCGCAGCCGTTTTCTCCTTGCGAAATCTAATGACGAAAAACGGCGAGGGCGAGCGCGCGGCGGCTCGATGCCGCCGCGATAGCGTACCCTGGGGACCTCCAACCCGCGACTCTGGTCCCCCGTGATCATGCACGTATTTGTCCTCATTCCATTTCAGTCACTTGCGATCAAAGTCTCATGGGCACTTGCGACATGTCGTGTAATTAACTGATTTGTCTATTGATTCTTCTGCGTCGTTTTGAGCGCCAGAAATCCGAAAAATGACCATTTTTCAATGCATTAGCTCGTAGATTTTCTTGACGCTCTGCGCGTAATCCCTTATTTTGCCCATAAAGTGGGATAAAGTGGGATTCAGTGTAAAGGGCTGATAATCATATGTTTCGAGGGCGCTTCGAACACGGGTTGGATGGAAAGGGTCGTTTGTCGATCCCGGCCCGGTTTCGGGAGGTGTTGGCGACACAATATGATGAGCGGCTCGTCATCACCAATTTCGATGGGTGTCTTTGGGCCTATCCGGTGAAAGAGTGGGAAGTCGTCGAACAGAAGATCGCCGCGTTGCCCCAATTCAAAGATGAAGTCAAAGCGTTGCTTCGCGTCTTCGTTTCCGGCGCCACCGAGTGCCCGATCGACAAGGCAGGGCGTATCCAGTTGCCGCCGACGTTGCGCGAGTATGCGGGCATTGCGCGCGACGTCGTGTTGGTCGGTACCTTGCGCCGGATCGAACTGTGGGCGCGCGAGCGCTGGACGCAAGTCTTCAGCGAGGCCCAAGGCGCGTTGAAGGGATTGGGCGAAAAGCTGGCAGAGTTGGGGTTATAAGGCAGGGGACCTTATGAGCTTCCACGTCCCCGTCATGGTCACCGAAGTCTTAGAATATCTGGCTCCGCGGTCGGGTGGAATTTACGTGGATCTGACGGCGGGGGATGGCGGGCATATGGTGGCGCTGTTGGAAGCGAGTCGGCCGGATGGTCGCGTGATCGGGCTTGATGTGGATGCGGCGGCGATTGAACGGGCGCAAGCACGATTGGCGCGGTTCGGCGCGCGAGCGCAATTGATTCATGAAAACTATGCCTCTGGGGTGAGTGTGGTGCAGGGACAACACATCGCGGCGGTAGATGGCATCGTGGCGGACCTTGGGGTCTCCAGCCAACAACTGGATGTTGCGGGGCGTGGGTTTAGTTTTCAGAAGACCGGGCCGCTCGATATGCGGATGGATCGGAGTCGGGGCGTGACGGCGGCCGAGTTGGTGAATACGGCTTCGGAGCAAGAATTGGTGCACTGGTTGTATACATATGGGGAAGAGCGTTTTGCGAAGCGGATCGCGCGGGCGTTGTGCGCGCGGCGCGCCGTGGCGCCGATCCAAACGACGGCCGAATTAGCGGAAGTCGTGCGCGGCGCGATGCCTGGCGCGGCGCGTTCGCGTGGCGGACGACGGATCGATCCGGCGACGCGAGTGTTCCAAGCGCTGCGGATCGTCGTGAACGGCGAGCTGTTGAATGTGGAGCGGATGTTGGAAACGGCACCGCGGCTGTTGCAGGTGGGCGGGCGTTTGGCGGTGATGAGTTATCATTCGCTGGAAGATCGATTGGTGAAGCATCGGTTTCGTCGATATGCCGTCGAAGAGGGATTTCACTTAGTGATGAAGCGACCGATCGCGGCGACGGTGCAAGAAGTGCGGGAAAATCCACGGGCGCGGAGCGCGAAGTTGCGTGTGTTGGAGCGGCGATGAGCGCGCGGATCTCTTCAGTGACGCCGGCGGTGCGGATCGTGGGCGATCGCGAACGGGCGGCGCGGCGACGGGTGATGCGACACGTCGTGGGATTGCTCGGATTGGCGACGGTGTTCGGCATCGTCCATGTCTGGTCGCGCATGCAAGTGCTCAACGCACGCTATGAGCTCACGGGGGTCGAGCAACGGCTCCAACAGTTGGAAAAATCGATTGCGCAGGAAGAGGGCGAGGTCGCGGCGGCCAAATCGATGGAGCGGCTGATGCGTGTTGCGCATGACCAGTTGGGGTTGGCGCCGCCGACCCTCGGACAAGTGGTCTATGTGCAAGGCGATGCGGCGAGGGTGCCATGAACGATGGCGGGGACGCGGCGGAACGGCCCAGCGGGGCGCGCTTTGTGGTGTTGGCGGTTTTTTTGTTTTGTGGATTCGGCGCGGTGCTGACGCGGGCGGTCTATTTGCAATGTGTCGACGATAAAAGTCTGCAGTGGGTGGCGCAAAAACAGTCGAAGGCGGTCGTGCCGATGGCGCGGAAGCGCGGCAAGATCCTCGATGCGCGCGGTCGGGAGTTGGCGGTGAGTGTTCCGGTCCAGTCGATTTTTGCCGATCCGAGCGCAATCGTGGATCCGCACGCGACGCTCGACGCGATCGATCATGTAGTGCCGTTAGGCAAAGCGCGCGATCAGGCAGCGCGGCGGATGCGGGTCGGCAAGCGTTTTGCGTGGGTGGTGCGGCGCGTGGCGCCGGAGCTGGCGGAGGTGGTGCGTAATTTACGGCTGCCGGGAATCCATTTCGTCGAAGAGAATCAGCGCAATTATCCGAATGGCATGCTGGCCAGCCAGCTGTTGGGGGCCGTTGGATACGACGCCGAACCGTTGGCCGGTGTGGAGTTGGCCTATCAGGAATACTTAAGCGGCACGGCGCGCCATATGATCTATGAGCGCGATGCGCGCGGGCGCTTTTTCTTTACGCCGGTGCAGGGCGACGTGGAAAACGCTGCGGCAACGGCGACGCCGGTCGGTCTCACGGCGAACGCGACGAGCGCAGGCAGCCGCGATGACGAAGCCGTCGGCACGATCGTGCTGACGATCGATAAGGCGATCCAATATTTTACCGAACAGGCGTTGGAGCGTGGCGCGGTGGCCGCAGCCAGCAAAGGCGCCGTGGCGGTGGTTGTGGAAGTCGAGACCGGGCGCATTCTCGCGATGGCGAGCCATCCGACCTTCGATCCGAATGCCTACGCCGACTATCCGCAGGACGCGTGGCGGAATCGGGTGCTGACCGATACGTTTGAACCGGGCTCGACGTTCAAGGCGTTGATCATTGCGGCGGCGTTGGAGGCCGGAGTGCCGCCGACGCAGCGGTTTGATTGCCAACGCGGGTTGTTGCGAGTCGGCTCGCATGTCTTGCACGATGCGCATCCGCATGGAGTGTTGCCGGTGGCGGACATCATTCAGGTATCGAGCAATATCGGTACGGCCAAAGTCGCGGCCGTGATTGGCAAGGAGCGGATCGGAGCCGCGCTGCGCGATTTCGGGATCGGCGGGAAAACGGGCATTGATTTTCCCGGCGAGGCCGGCGGGGTGCTGCGCGCGGCAGAGCGCTGGTCGCCGGTGGAATTCGCGACGATTGCGTTTGGGCAAGGCGTGACGGTCACACCGCTGCAAATGGCGATGGCCTTTACGGCGTTGGCGCATGACGGCTGGTTGATGCGGCCGTATCTCGTAGAACAAATTCGCTCAGGGAGCGGGGAGATCGTGCATCAAGGGGATCCGCAGCCGGTGCGGCAAGTCGTGTCGGCGAAGACGGCGGCCGTGATGCGGACCTTGTTGCAGCGGGTGGTGGAGGCCGGAGGCACCGGACAGGCCGCCGCGTCGTCGCGCTATCCGACGGCCGGTAAGACCGGGACGGCCCAAAAAGTGGTGGAGGGTCGCAAGGGATACGCGGCCGGAAAATATTTCGCGTCGTTTGTCGGCATGTCGCCGGTCGTGCAACCGAAGATTGTTGTGTTCGTGGGGCTCGATGAGCCGAAAGGCGCGTATTATGGCGGTGCCGTGGCGGCCCCGATCTTCCGCGAAATTGTCGAGGCGACGTTGCAGTATCTCGAAGTGCCGTCGACGGATGCGCCGGTGTTGTTGGCCGATGGCACGGCTGTTTACCAGCCCCCAGTCACCAACCACCGACTATCGGTTTCCGGCCACCAGTCACCAGTCACCAGCCACCAGCCACGGGTGCCGGCCGACGATGCAGTGGTGGGTTTTGTGCGACAAGATGGCGATCGGATCATCGTGCCGAACCTCGTGGGGCTCTCGTTGCGGGAAGTCGTGCGCTTGACGGGCGAAGTGCCGGTGGCGCTGAAAGTCAAAGGGGCCGGCCGGGCGATTACGCAGTCGCCGCTTCCGGGGACCGTGTTGACGGCCGAACGGCCGATGGAAGTGGAGTTTGGGTTGCCGGAGTAATCAAGTGCGTGAGTGACGGAGCGGATGCAATGATGGAAGCGCGATCATTAGAAATGTTGTTGCAGGCGTGCGCGGTCGTGCACGTGCAAGGTCCGACCGATCGTGCGGTGACGGGCGTGGCCTATCATACGCAGTCGGTGCGGCCGGGAATGCTGTTCGTGGCGTTGCCGGGCGCACAAGCGGATGGGCGGCTGTATGTTGCAGCGGCGGTGGCGGCCGGCGCAGTGGCGGTGGTCGCGCAGGCGCCGATAGCGGTGCCGTCCGCAGTGACGATTATTCACGTGCCGGATGCGCGCTTGGCCTTGGCGCAATTGTCCGCCGCGTGGTGGGGCGAGCCGACGCGCGCGTTGCGTCTGGTGGGGATCACCGGGACCAATGGGAAGACGACGCTGACGTATCTGTTGGAGGCGATTTGGTGCGCGGCCGGCCGATCGCCCGGAGTGATCGGAACGATCAATTATCGCTATGCGCAGACCGTGGTTGCGGCGCCGACCACGACGCCGGAGTCATATGACTTGCAGGCGTTGTGTCGCCGCATGCTCGGGGCGCAGGTAACCGATGTCGCGATGGAAGTTTCGTCGCATGCGTTGATACAGCGACGGGTCGATGCGAGTCATTTCGATGGCGCGATCTTTACGAATCTCTCGCAGGACCACCTCGATTACCACGGAACGATGAGCGCCTATGCGGCGGCGAAGCGGCGTCTGTTCGGCGAATTGTTGACGGCGAGCTGCAAAACCGCGCGCTTTGCGGTCGTGAACGCAGATGATGCGATGGCGACGGAGATGACGACCGACTGCAAGGTGCCGATCTTGCGCTACAGCGAAGGCGTGGCGGCCGAGGTGTTTCCGCGGCACGTGACGACGGATTTGCACGGGACACGGATGGACGTCCGGACGCCGGTCGGAGAGTTTGCAGTGCAGTCGCCGCTCGTCGGGCGCTTTAATGTGCAAAATCTCTTAGCGGCGATCGGCGCGGCCGTGGCGATGGAAGTGCCGTCGGCCGCGATTGCGGCGGGCACGGCCGCGATGGCGCAAGTCCCGGGCCGACTGGAGCGCGTGGCCGGCCCGCACGGTGTGACGGTGTTTGTCGATTATGCCCATACGCCGGATGCATTGCGGAATGTCTTAATGACCGTGCGTGCATTGACGCGCGGGCGGGTGGTGACGGTGTTCGGATGCGGGGGCGATCGGGATCAGAGCAAGCGGCCGCTCATGGGGGAGGCGGCCGCCCGGTCGAGCGATGTCGTGGTGGTGACGTCGGACAACCCGCGGACGGAAGACCCAGCGTCCATTATTGCGCAGATCGTGCCGGGCATTGGGACGGCGCGCCACGAAGTGATTGTGGATCGGGCGGCCGCGATTCAGCGGGCGCTGGCGATGGCTGTGGCCGGTGACGTGGTGCTGATCGCCGGCAAGGGACACGAAGACTATCAAATCGTCGGGACGGAGAAACGCCACTTCGACGATCGGGAAGTGGTGCGGACATGGATGGAGCAGCAATCGCGTGGAGCATATGGAACTGACGATTGAACAAGTGATCGTGGCGACCGGTGCGTCTGTCGTGCAGGCGGGCGATGCGGCGCCGATGACGGGGCTCGCGATCGATTCACGCAAACTCGCACCGCACGAATGGTTCGTTGCGATTAAAGGCCCGCATTTCGACGGCCACGATTTCGTCACGGATCTGTTGGCGCGCGGTGTTCCGGGAGTCATCGTGAATCGCGACCTTCCGAACTTACGCACTCAAGCACTTACGCACGCACGCACTGTGCCGTGGATCATCCGTGTCCCGGATACGATCACCGCATTGGGCGCGATCGCGAAGATGTGGCGGGCACGGCAATCCGCACTGGTGCGCATCGGGATCACCGGCAGCAACGGGAAATCGACGACGAAAGAAATGGTCGCCAGTGTGGTCGGCGCGCGCGGGCCGGTGCTGAAGACGGAGGGGAATTTCAATAATTTGATCGGCATGCCGTTGGTCCTGCTCCGTTTGAGCGCGGAACATCGCACCGCAGTCATTGAAATGGGCATGAGCGAGTTCGGCGAGATCGCCGCGATGACGGAATTTCTCGATCCCGACGTCGGCGTGATCACGAACGTCGCGCCGTGCCATTTAGTGTCGCTCGGCACCGTGGAAAATGTGGCGAAGGCGAAGGGCGAGTTGTTTGCGACGATGCGGCGCGACGCGACGGTGGTCGTCAATCAAGAGGATCGCTGGGCGCGTGAGTTGGGCGCCGCCTATCCCGGAAGGAAAATCAGCTACGGGATGCAAAATGCATGTGAGGTGCAGTTCGGTCGCATGACCTCTGACGGGCTCGGCACGACGGATCTGACCTTGTACGTGCGCGGCGCGGAACAGCGGACGCAGATCCCGTTGCCGGGGACGCACAACGTGATGAATGCGCTTGCGGCGACGGCGGTCGGGCTGGCGTTGGAAATCCCAGTGGCCACGATTATGGAACGGCTCCCGCACTTTACGCCGATGCGGATGCGGATGGAGCGCGTGCAGCTCGAGAACGGCGTGCAAGTGATCAACGATTGCTACAACGCGAATCCGCTCTCGATGCAAATGGCGTTGCGGACGGTCGGAACGGCGAAGCGGGCCGGACGCTTCTTGGCCGTGCTCGGCGACATGTTGGAGCTCGGCGACGAGGCGCTGGTGCGACATCAGGATGTCGGCACGCAGGCGGTCGCGGCCGGGGTGCATGCGTTGTTTCTCTGCGGCGAATTCGCCGAGGCCGTGGCGAGCGGTGCCCGGGATGCCGGCGGCGCGGATGTCGTGCGGCAGACGGCGCCCGATGTCACGGCCTTGTGCGAAGCCGTGGCGCAGACGGCGCAGCGCGGCGATGTGGTGTTGGTGAAGGGCTCGCGCGGCATGCAGATGGAGCGTGTCGTGGAATTCTTGAAACAACGATTTGGGGTCAACTGACGATGCTGTATCACTTTCTCTATCCGCTGCGCGATCACTACGTCGGGTTCGGCGTCTTCCAATACATCACGTTTCGCACGTTCATGGCGATCTTTACCGCGTTGGCCGTGTATTTGGTGTTCGGTCGTCCGATGATCCGTTGGCTGACGCGGCGCCAGTTTTGGCAAACGGTGCGCGATGACGGGCCGGCCACGCATTTGAAAAAAGCGGGCACGCCGACGATGGGTGGGCTGCTGATTTGGTTGGCCGTCGGCGTGTCGCTTGGCTTGTGGGGGCGTTGGGATAACGGCTACGTGCTCTTCACGGTGGCCGTGGGGTTTGCGTACGGGATGATCGGATTTTTCGACGACTATCGGAAGTTGATCTTGCGTGATCCGAAAGGTCTGCAAGCGCGGTACAAATTTCCGCTGCAAATGGTCGCGGCCGCATTGGCGGTGCTGATCCTCTTCGATGTCGTCGGCTTCGATCGCCATTTGGCGATTCCGTTCTTCAAGGTCTTAGCGCCGGATCTCCACTGGTGGTACGTCTTGTTCGGCACGATCGTGATCGCCGGCGCCGCGAACGCGGTCAATTTGACCGACGGCCTCGACGGCCTCGTCGCCGGACCCGGGATCATGTCGTATCTGGCGTACGGCATTTTCGCCTACGCAGTCGGCCACGCGACGATCGCCGGCTATTTACAAATTCCGTTCGCGCCGACGACGGCCGGTCCCACGGGGATTCCGGGCGTCGGCGAATTGACCGTGCTGTGCGGCGCCGTGGTTGGCGGTTTGATCGGCTTCCTCTGGTTTAACGCGCATCCTGCGGAAATTTTTATGGGCGATGTTGGGTCGCTGCCGCTCGGCGCGATGTTGGGCGCGATCGCATTGCTGACGAAGCAGGAACTGTTGTTAGTCGTCGTGGGCGGCATTTTCGTCCTCGAGACCATTTCCGTGATGGTGCAAGTGGCCTCGTTCAAACTGACGCGGCGCCGCGTGTTTCGGATGGCCCCACTCCACCATCACTTCGAATTGAAGGGTTGGCCCGAGTCGCGTGTGATCGTCCGTTTTTGGATCGTGGCGTTAGTGTTGGCGCTCGTGAGTCTGACGACGCTCAAAATACGGTAATGCGAATGGAACTGCGCGGGAAAAAAATCTTAGTCGTTGGCTTGGGTCGCTCCGGTCTCGCGGCCGCGCGGTTTTGTGCGGAGGCAGGCGCGCAGGTAGTCGTCTGCGACGCGGCGCCGGCGGCGCAATGTGCGGCCGCACAGGCCGCGTTGGCGGCGTATCTGATCACGTTCCATTTCGACGGCGAGCCGCTCGCCTGTTTTACCGCCACCGATCTGGTCGTGGCGAGTCCGGGCGTCCCGCTCACCAATCCCGGGATGGTCGCCGCGCGGACGGCCGGGATCCCGATCGTCAGCGAAATGGAGTTGGCGGTGCGGTGCTGTGCCACGCCGATTATTGCGGTCAGTGGGACCAACGGCAAATCGACGACCGTCACGTTGATCGGCGAGATGTTGCGCGCGGCCGGCATTCCCGCCGTCGTGGGCGGCAATCTCGGGACGCCGTTGTTGGCGCAGCTGCACGAGGCAGCCGCCGCGCGATTTTGGGTGATCGAAGTGAGCAGCTATCAACTCGAAACCACGCCGAGTCTGCGTCCGCGAATTGCGGTCATGTTGAATATTACGCCCGACCATTTGGATCGATACGCCAATTTTGCCGCGTATGCTGCCGCGAAGGCGTTGTTGTGGCAGTCGCTGTCGGCGGATGCGGATGCGGTGTTCAATGCCGATGACGCGCAAGTCGTGGCTCAGCTCGGCGCCTGCCCGGCGCGCCGGATCCCGTTCACGCGGCATGCACCGCGGCGTGCGCAGGTCGGCGCGTGGTGCGCGGATGGCGTGATGCAGCTGTGTCGGCCGGACGCGCGTACGGAGCGGGTCGATCTGCGGACCGCGCGACTGACCGGGGCGCACAATCAGGAAAATATGATGGCCGCCGCGTGCGCTGCCTTGTGCGCCGGCGCATCCGTCGAGGCGATCGCCCAAGTGTGCCACAGTTTCCCCGGTCTGCCGCATCGTTGCCAGCTCGTGCACGAATGGCACGGCGTGCGTTTCTTTGACGACTCGAAGGGAACGAATGTCGGCTCGGTCGTGAAGTCGCTTGCCGGATTTTCCGCGCCGGTCTTGCTGTTGGCGGGCGGCCTCGACAAAGGGGCGGGCTATGCCGAACTGCGCGAACCGGTGCGGCATGGGGTCAAGACGTTAGTCCTCTTCGGTGCGGCACGCGACTTGATGCAACGCGAGTTGCGCGATTGTACGGAAACGGTCGTGGTCGACGGGATGGCCGAAGCCGTGCAAACGGCAGTGGCTCGCGCGGTCCCAGGCGACGTCGTGCTGCTCTCGCCGGCGTGCGCGAGTTTCGATCAATATCGCAACTACGCCGAACGCGGCGACGATTTCGCGCGCTGGGCGCGACATTGGACATCCGAGGAGAATCGCTAAGATGCAACGCGCGCATTATGATTATTGGCTCCTCTGCATCGTCGTGATGCTGGTCGCGTTCGGTGTGGTGATGGTCTACAGCGCCAGCGCAGTCTTGGCCGCGGAGCGCTACGGCGATGCGTATTTCTTTCTGAAAAAGCAACTCGTGTTCGTGGCGCTGGGCGGCGGAGTTGCCATGATCGTCGCACGGATTCCGTACGCGTATTGGCGCCATGCCGTGTATCCGTTGATCGGCGTGAGTCTCGGATTGGCGTTGCTGGCGTATGTCCCGGGTCTGCGCAGCGTTGCCAGCGGCGCGGCGCGGTGGGTCCGGATTGGCCCGTTCACGTTCCAACCTTCTGAATTGGTGAAGATCGCATTGATCGTGTTCCTGGCGTACTCCTTAGAAAAGAAGGGCGAGCGGATGCGGCAGTTCGCGGTCGGCGTGCTGCCGCATTTGGTCGTCGGCGGACTGATGATGGCAGTCGTGATGGGCCAGCGCGACTTCGGCTCCACGTTCATCATGGGATCGGTGCTGCTCTTCCTGCTCTTCGCGGCGCGGGTGCGGCTCACGTATTTAGTCGCACTGGGGTTGGCGGCGCTGCCGCTCATCTATTTCGCCGTGGCGCGAGTGGCGTATCGCCGCGCGCGCATCCTCGCGTTTCTCGATCCGTGGAGCGACCGCTACGGGTCGGGATTCCAGATCATCCAATCGCTGATCTCGTTTTATCACGGCGGCGTCTGGGGACGCGGGCTCGGCGAGGGCCAGCAGAAGTTGTTTTATCTCCCCGAGGCGCACACCGATTTTATCGCGGCGGTGTTGGCGGAAGAGTTGGGGCTGGTCGGTCTGTTCCTGTTGACGAGCTTGTTCGTGGTGCTGACGGTGCGTGGGTTGCGGGCCGCGTGGCGCGCGCCGGACGGATTCGGGCGCTATCTCGCATTGGGCATCACGGCGCTGATTGCGTGGCAGGCGATCGCCAATCTGTCGGTCGTGATGGGACTGTTTCCGACGAAAGGGATGGTGCTGCCGTTTATCAGTTACGGCGGGTCGGCCCTGTTAGCGACGCTATTCGGAATGGGAATCTTGCTGAACGTCTCGTCGTATGCGGTGGCGCGGGATCGCGCCGAGACCAATGCGGTGCGGGCTCCGGTGAAAAATACGAAGCGGCCATTCGCACTGACGACACAGGCGTTATGCGCGTCTTGATCACAGGTGGAGGGACAGGGGGCCATGTGTTTCCAGCGGTAGCGATTGCGGAGGCGTTGGAACGACGCATGCCGGATGTCACGCTGGCCTTTGCTGGCATGGCGACCGGCATGGAGGCGCGCATCGTGGCGGGCTTAGGCAGGCGGTTCTTTCCGATCGCGGCCGCACCATTCAAAGGGCGGCGGATGTTGGATAGGGTGCGCGCCGTGCCGACGTTGGTGTGTGCCGTGCGCGCGGCCAGCCGCGTGTTAACCGAGTTCGCGCCCGATGCTGTGGTGGGAACTGGCGGCTACGTTTCTGCGCCGCTGATGGGTGCGGCCGCGTGGCGGCGATTGCCGACGTTGATCCACGAACAGAACAGCATTCCAGGACTGACGAATCGACTGCTCGGGCGGGTGGTGCGGCGGGTCTGTACGACCTATCCGCAATCGAATCATTTTTTCCCGCCCCGGAAAGTGTTGCGGACCGGGATGCCGTTGCGGCACGCGATTGTGGAGCGATTGCGGACGCGCGTGCAGCCGCCGGGGCCGCCGTGGACAATCTTTGTGATGGGCGGTTCGCAAGGGGCGCGGCGCGTGAATGAACTCGTGATCGGCGCGCTGGCGGGACTGGGACGCAGCGGAGTGCCGTGCCAGGTCATTCATCAAATCGGGTCTTCGATCGACACAGCGACGGTGGAACGCGCGTATCGCGACGCGGGCATCGCGGCGGAGGTCTATCACTTCATCGATGAAATTGAGGCGGTGTATGCGCGTGCCCACTTGGTGATCGGTCGCGCCGGCGCCAGCAGCGTGGCGGAAATCGCGTTGGCGGGATTGCCGGCGCTGCTGATCCCGTATCCGCACGCGGCGGACAACCACCAAGAGGAAAATGCGCGCGCGGTCGTGGCGTCCGGTGGCGCGTTGCTGTTGCGCGAGGCCGAAACCAATAGTGCGCAGCTGCTCGCGACCTGTCTCGCCGTGTTGCAAGACCCGGCGCGGTTGGCGGCGATGAGCGCCGCGATGCATGCCCTCGCGACGCCGCACGCGGCGGAACAGATTGTGGATGCCGTCGTGGAGTTAGTACAAAATGTTTAAACGCTATCAACAGCTGCATTTCGTGGGCATCGGCGGTGTCGGGATGAGCGGCATTGCCGAGGTCCTGTTGAATTTAGGGTATCGCATCAGCGGTTCCGACCTGCGGCCCAGTGCCGCCACGCGGCGACTCAAACAACGCGGCGCGCGATTGCATTACGGTCATCTGGCGGCGCATGTCGGCGCGGCGCATGTTGTCGTGGTGTCATCTGCGGTCGCAGTGTCGAATCCGGAAGTCGTCGAGGCGCGGCGGCGAGGCATTCCTGTCGTGCAACGCGCCGAGATGTTGGCCGAACTGATGCGGCTCAAATACGGGATCGCCGTGGCCGGGACGCACGGCAAGACGACGACGACGTCGTTGATCGCCGCGGTGTTGGCGACCGGACGGCTCGATCCGACGATCATCATCGGCGGACGCGTGAATGCGTGGCGGACTAACGCGCGTCTCGGGAAGGGAGAGTTCCTGGTGGCCGAGGCGGACGAATCGGATCGCTCCTTTCTGCGGCTCGATCCGACGATCGCGGTGATTACCAATATCGATCGCGAGCATATGGAGAACTATCGAGACTTCGACGACGTGCGGCAGGCGTATCGGAGCTTTGCGGAGCGGGCGCCGTTTTACGGCACGGCCGTGTGTTGCGCCGATCATCCCGAAACGATGGCGTTGGCGCAACGTCTCAGTCGCCCGGTCGTCACGTACGGCGTCAATGTCGCAGCCGATTATATGGCGCGGAATATCCGGGCCCGGGCGGAACGACTCCATTTTGAAGTGCTATATCGTAATAAAGTGCTTGGGAATGCGCAATTGCGGATGCCGGGACGGCACAACGTCGGCAACGCGTTGGCGGCGATCGCGGTGGGGCATTTTCTGGAGATCCCGTTCCGCACCATCGTGCGTGGGCTGGCGCGGTTTCGCGGGATCGAACGGCGTTTTCAGATCCTCCGCCGACAAGCGCCCATCGTCGTGAGCGACTACGCGCATCACCCCGTGGAATTGGCCGCGACAATTCGGGCCGCGCGCGAGGGATGGCCGGAGAAACGCGTCATCGTGGTGCATCAGCCGCATCGCTATTCGCGGCTCCAAGCGTTGTTCCGCGACTTTGTCGAGGTGTTGGCCGGCGTGGATGGCTTGGTGTTGATGCGTTTGTACGAGGCCTCGGAACGTCCGATTCCGGGCGTCTCCACGCGGCGGCTGTGGGGCGCGTTGCGGCGGCGGCGGCCGGAATTGGCGGTGCGCTACGCGGAGTCGCCGCAGAAGGTGCTCGAACTGACGCGACGACTCGTCACGCGCGACGCGATCGTCTTATTTCTCGGCGCGGGGGATATCAGCAAAGTGGCGGCGGAGTTCGTGAAGGCCTGAACGCGGATCGATGACTATGGCATGGACAAAATCACAGCAGGAACTGTTGCAAACGAGGACGCGCGGCGAACTCCGTTTCAATGAGCCGATGGCGGCGCATACGACCTTACAAGTCGGCGGCCCGGCCGATGCCTGGTGTCGCCCCGCGGATCTGGAAGATTTGCGCGCCGTGTTGGGTGTGGCCAAGGAGCAGGGCTGGACGTGGTTGCTGTTGGGACGCGGCAGCAACCTGTTGGTGCGCGACGGCGGCGTGCGCGGGCTCGTGATCTCCCTCGCCGCGCTCGATGCGCTTCGGCTGGACGATGGCGCCGTGGTGTACGCGGAAGCCGGAGTGCGACTGAAACGCTTGCTCGGTTTTTGCGGCGAGCGCGGACTCTCCGGCCTGGAAGGTCTCGAGGGCGTGCCGGGGACGGTCGGCGGCGCGATCGTGATGAACGCCGGGACGCCGGCGGGAGTGATCGGCGATGTGGTGATTGACGTGACCTGTGTTGAACAGGGCGAAAAATTGGTGACGCGCACCGCGAAGCAGTTGGAGTTTGCGTATCGCAAGACGAAGTTGGCGCGGAGCGCGATCGTGGTGGCGACTCGGTTGGCCGTGCGTCCGAGCACACCGGAAACGGTGAAGGCACGTCTCGCGGAGTTGCGCGCCAAACGGGAAGACGCGCAGCCGGGGACGCAGCCGAGTGTCGGATCGATCTTTCGTAATCCGGACGGACGGTCGGCATGGCAATTGGTCGACGACGCGGGATTGCGCGGTGTGCGGATCGGCCAGGCGCGGATCTCGGAGCTGCATGCCAACTGGATCGTGAACGAAGGTGGCGCGACGGCGCGCGATGTCGAACGGCTGATCCGCGTCGCGCGCGAAAAAGTCAAAGAGCGCAGCGGCATTTGGTTGGAGCCGGAAGTGGTGATGGTGGGGGAGGAATAAATCCGTGCGTACGTGCGTAAGTGTGTGAGTGCTTAAGTGGGAGAACGATATGTCGCAGCGGTGGCAGGGAAAGCGGGTCGGAGTTTTGATGGGCGGGGTCTCGAAGGAGCGCGAGATCTCGCTGCGGACCGGTCGCGCGATGAGCGCGGCGTTGCAGCGGCGCGGCTATCACGTCGTCGAGATCGACGTGACGCTCAACCTCGTCGAACAATTACGGGCGACACCGATCGACGTCGCCGTGATTGCGCTGCACGGGAAATACGGGGAAGACGGCACCATTCAAGGCCTGCTCGAGTTTCAACGGATTCCCTACGCGGGGACCGGCGTCTGTGGCTCGGCCGTCGCGATGGACAAGATCCTCTGCAAACGGATCGCGCGGGATCTCGAGATCCCCGTGGCGATGGACTTAGTATTCCACGCCAACGCCGATTCCGTCGAACAACTCCTGACCCGGCTTTCGTTTGAATTGCCGGTGGTCGTGAAGCCGGTCCGCGAGGGTTCGACCATTGGGCTGGCCATCGTGCGCGCGCTCGACGCGTTGCCGAGCGCACTGCAACTCGCGGCGGGTTCCGACGAGAAGATCCTGATCGAAGAATATATCGCCGGCAAAGAAGTGACGGTGGGGATTCTCTGCGGGCAAGTCTTGCCGACGATCGAGATCGCGCCGAAGCATGGATTCTACGATTACACCGCGAAATACACCAAAGGGATGACGGACTATATTTTGCCCGCGCGTATTCCGGCGGAAACGACGGCGTTGCTCGGCGACTGGACGGCGCGGCTCTGGCGGGAATTGGAATGTCGGGGTTGGGCGCGCGCCGACTACATCGTGCGCGACGACGGATCTGCGGTGTTATTGGAGCTGAACACGATTCCGGGCATGACCGAGACGTCGTTGGTGCCGAAGGCCGCGGCCTATCTCGGCATCGCGTTCGACGAAGTGTGTGAGCGGATCCTCAACGATGCGGGATTGCGCATGGGGGGGATGTAATGGCGCGAGTCGCCGGTGAACCGATGATTCGATCGGCACGACATCGCCAACGGCGATGGTTGCGGATCGCGCGTCGCGTGGAGCGGATCTCCCGCGTCGTACTCGTTTGGTTGCTCGGTGTCGGCGCGTTGTACGGGATCTACGCGTTAATTTGCGAACGTGATCTTTTCGCGGTGCGACAGATTGTCGTGAGCGGCGATTTTACCCATCTCGACGAAGCGAGCATCAAGGAACTGACGGAAGTGGAACTGGGGACGAGTCTCTTCCAACTCTCGCTCGATGCCGTGCAAGAGCGCGTGAATCGCCATCCGTGGGTGCGGGCGAGTGCGGTGCGGCGAAAGCTCCCCCATATCCTCTGGATCTATGTCGTGGAACGGGAGCCGATCGCGTTGCTGAATGCGAATGGACTGTATTTGGTCGATGCGGAGGCGAAGATTTTTAAGGCGCATCAAGTCGGCGATCCGTCGGATTTGCCGATCCTCACCGGCATCACCGACGTCACCGTTGATGGCAACGGCGTTGGCCACTCCACGCAGCTCGAGGGTTTGCTGCAGTTGGAACGCCGTTTCGAGCGTCATGCCCTCGCGGAGCGACTTGGCATTTCGGAATTGGTCCGCGATCGCTACGGGCGGATCTCTGTGATCACGGAACGCCCGGCCATTCAGTTGCGCTTGGGCGAGCAACCGAGCGTGGAGCAGTTGGATCGCTTCGTCGAGATTTGGCCCGCGCTGGAACCGGCCTCCAGCGCGATGCAGTCGGTCGATTTATTTGTGGAGCGCAAAGTCGTCGTGCGGAGCGACAGTTCATGAGCGTTATGAAGCCGTCAGCTGCCGTCGTGTGGGTAAAGAACAATAAGGAGGGGGACAATGGCAAAGAAAGAAGAACTGGTCGTCGGGCTCGATATCGGCACGACCAAGATCTGCGCCATCGTCGGGGAGGTGGCGGATGACGGTGTCAATATTATCGGCATCGGGTCGTACCTGTCCCGCGGGTTGCGCAAGGGGATGATCATCAACATCGAGAGTACGGTGGAGGCGATCAAGAAGGCGATCGAAGAAGCGGAGTTGATGGCGGGATGCGATATTACCGGCGTCTATGTCGGGATCTCGGGATCGCATATCCGCGGGCTCAATAGTCGCGGCATTGTTGCGATTAAAGATAAAGAAGTGCGTTCGCCCGATATGAAACGAGTCATCGGCGCGGCGCAAGCGATCGCGATCCCGGTCGATCGCGAGATCGTCCACGTCATTCCGCAAGAGTTCATCGTCGATGAACAAGACGGCGTGAAAGATCCGGTCGGGATGAGCGGCGTGCGGTTGGAGGCGAAGGTCCACATCGTGACGGCCGCCGCGAGCGCCTCGCAGAACGTGGTGAAATGTTGCAGTCGCGCCGGCCTCACGGTGCACGAAGTGATCTTGCAGCAATTGGCCAGCGGCGCGGCGGTGCTGGGGCAAGATGAGCGCGAGCTCGGCGTGTTGCTGATCGACATCGGCGGCGGCACGACGGATATCTCCATCTTCAACGGTGGGAGCGTCCAGTACACCTCGGTGCTGCCGATCGGCGGCAATCACCTCACCAACGACGTGGCGGTTGGGCTGCGCACGCCGGCGCACGAAGCGGAGAAGATCAAACAGAAATACGGCTGCGTGTTGACGTCGATCGTGCAGAAAGAAGAAACGATCGAAGTGCCGAGCGTCGGCGGGCGCAATCCGCGCGCGCTCTCGCGCTCCATTCTGGCGGAGATCTTGGAACCGCGGATGGAAGAGGTGTTTCAGTTAGTGCGGCAAGAAGTGATTCGGGCCGGTTTCGAAGATCGGCTGGCGGCCGGTGTGGTGTTGACCGGCGGCTGTTCAGTGCTCGAAGGGATGCCGGAATTAGCGGAGCAGATCCTCAATCTCCCGGTGCGGCGTGGTCTCCCGCGTGGCGTTGGCGGGCTCGTCGATGTGGTGCGCAGTCCAATGTACGCCACGGGTGTCGGGTTAGTGTTGAGCGGGGCGCAGCATCTGCATCAAGGAGCGCCTGTCGAACCGCAACCGCAAGGCGCGTATGGGCGCATGAAATGGCGCATGAAAGAATGGTTCGAGGAGATTTTTTGAAATGGCACAACAGCCGCACAGCGGCGTTGAGGGGGAGGCTCCGCCGGCTTTGCCGGTGGAGGGGGCGACGCGAGTCCCTGTAATCGACACACCGCAAAAGGAGAACATTATGTTTGAACTCGTAGAAGATATGCAACAAGGGGCCAAGATCAAAGTGATCGGTGTCGGCGGCGCGGGCGGTAACGCGATCAACACGATGATCCGCACCCATCTCGACGGCGTCGACTTCATCGCCGCCAACACCGATTTGCAGGCGCTGAAGGCGAACATGGCGCGCAGCAAGATGCAACTCGGTCGCGAATTAACGCGCGGCTTAGGCGCCGGCGCCAATCCGGAGATCGGCAAGAACGCGGCGATCGAGAGCGAACGGGAATTGCACGAAGTCCTGATGGGCGCCGATATGGTCTTCGTCACGGCCGGCATGGGCGGCGGGACTGGCACCGGCGCGGCGCCGGTGGTCGCGAAAGTGGCTCGCGAATGCGGCGCCTTGACGGTCGGCGTCGTGACCAAACCATTCGTGTTCGAAGGCAAGCGACGGTCGCGCTTGGCGGACGACGGCATCGCCGCGCTGCGCGAAGCGGTCGACACGTTGATCACGATCCCGAATGAAAAATTGCTCGGGATCGCGAATGCGCAGACCACGATGTTGGAGACCTTCAAGATGGCGGATGAAGTTTTGCTGCAAGCCGTGCGGGGCATCGCGAACCTGATTACGGTGCACGGATTGATCAACCTCGACTTCGCCGACGTCCGCGCGGTGATGAGCGAAATGGGGATGGCGCTGATGGGGACCGGCTGCGGCAGCGGCGAAAATCGCGCGATCGACGCCGCGACCAAGGCGATCTCCAGTCCGCTGCTCGAAAACATCTCGATCCGCGGCGCGACGGGCATTCTGATCAACGTCACCGGCGGTCAAACCATGACGTTGCATGAAGTGAACGAGGCCTCGAAGTTGATCCAGCAAGAAGCGCATGACGACGCCAATATTATTTTCGGCGCCGTGATCGATGACACGCTCGACGACGAAATCCGCGTCACTGTGATCGCGACTGGCTTCAGTCAGAAGGCGCAACGCAACGCGAGCGCGCGGATGACCACATTCGAGACGCCGCGCGGAGAACGGCGGGAACGGACCGAACGTGTCGAACGCGCGGAGCGGACGGAGCGAGGACCTGCCAGTGAATGGGCCTCGACGGCCACCACGACCGCGTCGGCCACTCCAAACGCGCGCGAGCGGGATTGGGGCGGTCCTTGGGATGGCACCGAACGGCAAGCGACGGCCGGCTGGTCGAGCGAAGTGCAACACGGTGATATGCGGCTCGGCCTGCAATCGGTCGAATCGCGCCCGGTCGGCGCCACCGTTCGGCAACCGTGGGCCGGCGCGACCGATGAACTTCCGCGCCGTGTCGATATGTCGGATCTGCGGGAGATTATGAGTGAGGTCGGCGTGTCCGAGCAACGCGAAGACCAATTCGATATTCCAACGTTCCTGCGCCGACAGGCCGATTAACGCATGAGGCACCGGCAGCGCCCTCTCCCCGTCTGGGGAGAGGGCCGCAGCCGTCGTTAGGGAACGGTCTCGATGGCACCGATATCGAATGGGGCCAAGCGCCGTTCGCCCAACAAATCAACATTCAACCGCACTGGTCCCCAACTCGGTTGCAGCTGCATTAAATCGTACCCTTGATGAATCGCCGGGGACGTTGGTTGCAGACGAAACGGCATTTCCGGGTCGAAGAGCGGATCTTGATTATAAATCGACGGCGAGTTGGGATCGGGGACGATTGCCCACCCGGCAAGTTGGGTGTCCGTTTCAGCCTCGAGCCCGGTGTTCATGTCGAAATAGGCGTGTGCTTTGGTGCCCGAAGCGAAAATGAGATTGCGCCGGACCGCTACCGTGGATTCGCTGAGCCCGACCATCATGCCCACCGTGGATTCCACCCCGCCGATCACAGAGACAATGTTGTTTGCCGCCTCGACCCATGGGCTCTGATTGGTTTTTATCGCCAGGCCGACGACCGTGTCTCCATTTTCGACCCGCACCGTATTGCTGTAAATCCGCGCCTGCACTGTGTTCTCGATCTGGAGTCCGGTCAGATTCAACACGTTCGCCCCTAGTCCTCCTGCCGCGATCCCGTTGGTCGCCAGCCGCAAATCCGTGATCGATTGGAAGCGCACGGCTGTCGCATTGCCGTTGCTACTGGCCATGATCGCATTGCGTTCGACATGCGCTAATGCGATTGGCGCGGAGCCGGATCCCGCTAAATACAATCCAGTGGCTTCGGCTGTTGTTTCGAAGCACTCGATCTCATTATGCCGTATCGTGAACTGCGTCTGCTGTGGGTCGCCATTCGCCGTATTGAACACAATGCCGTTTGTTCGCGCAGCATCATTGGCCTGAATGCTGTTGTCCTCGATCGTCAGCGAGAGACCCGCCTTTGGTGTCAACACCGGGACCATCCCGCCGATGGCAACTGTATCGCCCATCGTACCCTTCGGTTTTTCCGCAGAGATCCGGTTGCCGCGCAGCACGATCGTCGCCGTTTGGTTCGGCTCAATGCAAATCGCACAGAGGTTGGGCGTCAACTCGCTGCTGACCTGGATCTTGCTGTCCTTGATCGTCGCGCTGCCCCGCAGTCGCAACCCTTGTGTCATGATGATGCCTGCCATCGAGGTTTGCTGCAGAACGAACTCAATGCCCTGGATATGATTCGCGCGGCTCCCCGCTTGGATTTCGATGAATGATGTTTTCCCGATGGCTCCGCTCACGCGGGTCGGATGTTGCTTCAGATCCGACGTCAGCGTGGTCGTCATCTGCGTGACCGCGTAGTCGAAACCGCCATACAGCGCCAATCCATTGGCTAACGTGAAACTCGATAGCGTGTATTCGCCCGCGAGCAGAAAGACCTTCTTGTCCTTTGCTGCGGCGGCCTGGAGGGCTGTGCTGAGTTGCAATGGGCTGAACGGATGCGCCAGCGTGCCATTGCTCCCCTGGGCGCCGCCATTCGGCGACACCCAGACGATACCGGGATCGCACAGATCGCCGATCGCGTTGTCGTCCACGTCGAGTTGATTGGCATTGACCACGAGCAGGCAATTGTCGCGCGTGTCGGAGACGCCGTCGTTGTCGTCGTCCAAATCGCACGGATTGCCGTGCGCGTCGCCGTCGGTGTCTCCCTGGTTGGCATTCGGTACGCTCGGGCAATTATCGTTCCCGTCCGCAATGCCATCGCCGTCGCCGTCTTGCTCACAGACGTTACCGGTTCCGTTCCCGTCGCCGTCCAATTGTTCGGCATTCGCCACCAGCGGACAGTTGTCGCTCGCATTCGCGACGCTATCGCCGTCGGTGTCGTCGTCGCAGGCGTCTCCCTGGCCATCCTGATCGAGGTCGTTTTGGTTCGGGTCCGCCTTCGCGATGCAGACGTCGGTGGCATCAGGCACGCCGTCGGCGTCGCTATCGGCTGGCGGCGGTGGTGGCAGGATAATGTCTCCGCCGTCCGGCGGTGGGGTGGTATCGGTGGGCTCACCGGGACCCGCGAGACCTCCGCCACTCGATCCCCCTCCATCGCCGGTTCCTGTGGAGCCAGGCGCTGTCGTCGTGAGCGGCGGAGGAACCGTGTCCGGTGGCGGGGATGGGGTGGTCGCCGCCGGCGGCGGCTGATCCCCATTGAGTGGCGAACCGGGCGTCTCTACCGTCGGCGGTTTCTGATTCCCTGTCGGATTCGTCGCCGACTCCCCGCCGCCCAGTGCCGGCGGCTCAGTTGCCGGAGTATCGTCATTGCAGGCCGCCGTAAGCAGCAGTGGGAGCAGCGCTCCCACGACCAAGTAGATATGTCTCATTTGGATCTCCTCTAGGTGCAACCCCGAACCAGTATGCCAATTTCAACCGCCCCGGAGAGAGAAAAATCGCGGCTCTGCCGTTATGCCAGTGGCGTCCGTTTGGAGGCGCGGATGACGCGATCGCGCGTGACGAGTTTAATCCGATGGGCGAGACTCGTCGCCGCAATGATTTCGTCCGCCGGGTCGCCACGAAAATCGAGACGCTTGATGGCCTGGCAGACCTCCAACGACAGCGGCCAGACGTGAATCCCTGAGAGGGTGCGAATGACGAACGGATCATCGAGATCGATTTCGATGCGACCGAGTTGTGCAAGTTTGGCAATCTCCCAGAGGACAATCGCCGAAATACTCCAGGGATTGGCGATCAGCAACTTGCGCTCGCGCGGGGTCAGTTCGCCGCGCAGCGCGAAGAGCAGGATGTGCGTATCAAGATTCAGCATGCCAGCGCTGCTGCGTCGAGAAGATCTCGTCGTGAATCGTGAGTTTCGTCTTGAGACTCCCGATCAATTGGGCATTGGCCGTCGCGATGGGAAGCAGCCGAGCGACGGGTTGTCCATGCTTCGTAATCACCAGTCCCTCCGGTTCCAGTCGATCCAGCACGGCCAAACATCGTGCCTTGAACTCCGCTGCGCCCATGTGTTTCATGAATTCATCGTACACGCGGCGGCACGTCGCGTCTAGTCATAAAGTATGACCAGGTCGGCGCTGAGCCGCGTATCCGAACCTGTGTGGGTGAAATGACCTGCCATGCTATTCGCCCAGGTTGCACTGGGCGGCCTTCGGGCCCCCGTCTCATGATGACAATCCGGATGTTCGAATAGTGGAACGTTCACACTCACGACCAGCAACGGGCTGCAATGGCCATCGCCGCCACGATCCCATTCCAATTCCGGCACTTGTACTGCCGCGCCGCCTGCGTCCATTGCATGGCACCGGTCTTGCTGAAGCAAACGGCAACAAGGAGGCAATGCCTATGCAACGAGTGCAATCGTGGTGGCGGTGCGGTGGGGTGTTCATCATCGTCGGTTGGTTGGCTGCGTGCGGCGGCGGTGGGGCGGCCGGGGAAGCCGCGCCGGCGGCGGACCCTCCCGTGGCGGCGAATGAAACCGCAGAGGAGGCCGCTACGCTGACTCCTCCCGGTGTCATCGGTGGGACAGTGCTCGATGCCGCGACGCACACCGGGATCTCCGGCGCGTGGGCGAAGGTCTATGTGGGCACAGAGGTGCTGAAAGGGACGAGTACTGCAGACGATCCGGCGACTGCCGATGTCAATGAGGCTGGAGAGCTTTCCCTCGCCGCAGTCCCGGCCGGGCAACATCGCGTCCAGATCGGTGCCGACGGATATGCCACGTACGAAGGACTTGTCTCCGTGCAGCCGTCCACGGTGCCCTATTACGTTACGCTCGGCACCAACGGCGAAGTGACGCTGCAAACCACCTGCGACGTGACCGTCGTCGTTGCCAGCGAGGGCGCCGTATTGAACGACGCCACGGTCTTCGCCGTCGCGCCCGGATGGGTGGAAATCAGTGGCGCAACGGATGCCGAGGGAAAGGCCGTATTACAAGGGTTGGCGCTGGATACAGCGTACACGTTGACGGTCCCGGCTTACCAGACGGCCGCAAATGCGGATGTATCGTATGACGTGCAAACCGGCACGAGGTCGTGGCGCTGTACCCGCGATCCGGCGATCGCGACCGTGAATCTCCTCCGTGCAGAAGTGAGCGCATATGTGACGCTGGTGGGAGGGAGTTACGAACGGTATATCGGCAATGGGGGATATTACCCGATGAAAGTGATGGCGCCGGATCTCCCTATCGTCCTGGTGTACAGCCATCCGATAACAATCGACACCGAGTCTGTTACCCTGCAGTACGACGATGGGACGGATTCCGCGTCGGATGCAGGCGCCGTGCGCGTGCGCGTTCCCGTTCACGTCGGTGTCAGCGGAAGCGGGACCGTGGTAACAATCACGCCGGAGCAGGCGATTCCGGCCAATGCGCGCGTACTCCTCGAAGGGTTTGTGGCTTCATTGCGAGATGGTCTTTGGTCCACCACGTATCTCCCCCCGGCCTGGTATGTTTTCGATCCGACCCCGCTGACTGTCGCTGCGGTGACGAGCGATAATCTGAACGGCAAGACGCAGCAACCGGAAGGGAAAGGGAAATTGTGGCTCGAATTTCCGGAGATCGTGCGAGGGTCCGTGATAGTACTTGCCTATACCCAGGAAGGTGCCGAGGAACGGCTCACGAGTCCGGAGACGCACACGCTCGATCAAAGTTGGTCTCCCGATCTCGATTCTGACCAATCCGGCGGCTGTACGCAGGGCGTATGCAATGGCGACGCTCGGCATTATCGTGTCCCGCTATTGCCGAATCTTCAATTCCACGACGACCGCCCCGAGGCGCGCAATACCGTGGAAGTCTTCGTCGATGTTACCGACTACGACGGCCATCGCGTCGCGGAGCGATTGGTGTTGCCGGTGGAGTGAGCGGCAGTGCCTTTTATTCTTCCCGCTCCCCAAAGGTCATGTCGACATTGGGAGTGAGCACCCCAAACTCCCCAGCAGGCGCTCGAGGTTGCGCAGATGAATATAATCGCCGGCGAGGAACGTAGCATGCTGGGCTGGCTGCCCGCATGGTGCTTCCCTCACTCCCCCGCGCGGCGGATGTCGTCGCTGGTGATCATCGAACCTTTGCGGAGCAGTGCGAGTAACGGTTCGCGGAGGGCGCGCAGTTCGGCCGTCGTGCCGCTCCGCACATATTTGGCGACCACGCGTTCCGCGCGAATGGTCCCGGCGGGATAGCCGCCGTAGTACAAGTAGTAGTCCTTACTGGAAAGGTGCGGCTTGGCCGCCCACTCGCCGTAGAGCAATCCGGGGGGCGGTTCGACGAACAACACCTCGCGCACCCACCGATTCCACATCCCCAGGCGCTCTTCCAACGGCCACGCGGTGCCGTCATCGCGCCGATCGCGGTAGAGCAGGATTTCCTGCATCGCGATCATAAACAGGCGGCGCGTCTGCCACACTTCAGCCACGCGCTGCACTTTCGCCCGTGCTTCGAGGTAGGGACGTGTGAAGCCGGGATATTGACCGAGGATCCGCGTCGCAATCTCCGGATGGTTCAGTAAATGTTGCAACGCCATCGCGGCCCCTTCCGGGAAATCTTGTGGGCCGCCCCACAGATCTTTCACGACGAGAAATTCGCCGCCGCGCTGTTGGGCGGCCTGGAAGTGAATGCCGTGGAGATATTCGTGGATCAGGGTCGCGAGCTCTTCCACGCTGACGCCGCGATCATCCAGATTCATGATGATGTACGAAAGGTCTTTATCGGCCGGCAGTGCCTCGCCGAGCGTGCCTTGCTTGTTGGGACGCTTCGCGGCATCGAGCACGATCCCGTTCCACGGCGCGGCGTCGAGATCGATTCCAAGCTCCGCATAAAACGCCTTCACGGCCGCAAGGGCCTGCGGCGCGGTCAGCCGCGGCTCCGTCGTGACGCCGCCGAACTGCTGTGTCCAAGTCTCGTCGAGAAACTCCACGTCGTGGATCATGACCGTCTCGCCGGCCGTCGGATTTAATTTGCGTTGCGCCTGTTGCAGCATGGCGACGTACGCGCGGGCCTCCGGCTCCGAGTCTTTGAAATAGCGCTCCGCGAGGGCGAAGAATTCCTTGGCGTCGTATCCGAAGCGATCCCGATAGACGACGTCGGCATAGTTGCCGAGTCCATACTTCGCCGTGATCGCGTTCAAGTAATCCGCAGACGCGAAGAGGTGATCCGGTTCACGATACAGCGCGCCGTAATGGGTCAAGAAATGGCGATACAGGGCCTCGCGCTGCGCCGGATCTTTTTCCGCGCGCAGTTGTTTGAAGACCTCGCCGCGATTCAGGAACGTCCCGTTCCAACGGAAGTCCTTCATCCGCGCATTAAAACGCTCTTCGATCGCGGTGTGGCGCGCTAAACGGGCGGCGCGGTCGGTGTCGGACAGGCGCAAATCGTTGTCCGCACGCACGCTGAACGCGCGCAACAAGTCGAGCGCGCGCGGATCGTGCGCCGCCATCGCGGACGTCCAGCGCGCGTCGGCGCGCAACGTCTCGAGTGTGCCGTACAGCGGACGCAAGAGATCGCTCCAAACCTTGGCCTCCGACTGTTCCAACAGCGGCTGCTCGGGCGCCAAGCGCTCGTCGATTCGATTCGCCACCGTCGTGGCGTCGACGGCCTCGCGGAAGGCATCGGCGCACAAGGCCATCGAATAAATCAGCCGTGTGCTGTGCGCCACATCGCCGCCGACGCCGGTCGGTTCATTCGTGGCCCAGGCCATCCGCGATTCGTACTGTTTGGTCGCGGCGTTATACGCAGTGTATTGAAAGACCGTCGCCGTTCCGTCGTCCGGTTCCGTGACGCCGATGCCGCCGATCAAAAACCGCGACCCGGCGTCGAATCCGGCGTCGATCACCGAGGCCCTTTTCATCTGATCCGGACTGACGCTGCCATCCGCCGCCATTGGCACGACTAGCAACAACTCGATCCGGCGTGCCGGTCCATCCGTGCGCGGAATCGTGATGGTGCGGAACAACAACCCTTCCGTCGTTTCGGGCCGGCCGTCGGCATCGATGCCGCGCTTGATCCAGGTGTCGTGGATCACGGCCTGCAGATCGCCGAACTGCGGCGGAATGGCGAGCGGTCGTCCGGCTTGCAGATCGCGCAACAGCGTGCGGATGTTAATCCCGGTCGTGGCGATCGGATACAAGCGGTCCGGGTCTGTCTCGGTCGTCGCCGGATCGGTAAACGTGGCCGTCGGCATGGTGCCGCGCGCGTTGAGTACGTCGCGGCGAAAGGTTAAGAGCGCGGGTCCGGCCATGGGTGTCCTCCGGCAGTGTGGTATGGTTGCGAGCGCCCTTCAAAGCAGGCCGCATGCGGGTTGGCAAGGAGAAAGCGCTGTGAAGTCGCGGGGCGTTCCGGCCGACCGTCAGGAGCGGGCGGCCGTAAACACCCGCGCACAACGCCAACCGGCTGCGGTGGGCACTGCAATCGCGAGCAGTGCGTCGGCATGATATAACGCCACGTGCGGCGCCGGCTGTTCCGGCCACTGCAGCGACGCGAGGACGTGTTGTTGTCCCATGCCAAGGGCGCGGGCCGTGGCCGCATCGACCGCGATCCGTGGCCAATGGTCCAATAGCTGATCGAACGGAACGGCGCACGGGAGCGTAGCCAGCGGTTGGTTCGCGGCCAGCGCGGCGGCGATCTGTTCCAGTGTCCATGCTGCCACGCCGTCGAACTTGCCCACACCGACTCGCCGCAGTGCCGTGAGCATCCCGACCGTGCCTAAGGACTGCGCCAAGTCCTGGGCCAACACCCGAATATAAGTGCCCGCACTGCAAGCGACTTGGAAGCGAGCCTCGGGAGCTGAATAGGCAGTAATCGTAAAACCGCTGATCGTGCACGCAACGGGAGCGCGTTCGACCTCCACACCCTGGCGTGCCAAGACGTACAATGGTTGTCCGTCCCGTTTTTTTGCCGAATGCATCGGCGGACGTTGCCAATACGTGTCCCCGACGAATGTATCGGCCGCCGTCTGAATGATGGCTCGCGCCGCCGGCAGCACCGCCGAGGTCCGGATCACCGGATCGGTGCAATCGCCCGACGCGGTGGCCGCGCCGAAGCGGATCACGCCTTCATAGCGCTTCGGGGCCCCGAGAAAATATTCCGCCAGTCGTACTGCCGGGCCCACGAAAATCGGGAGCAATCCCGTGGCGAACGGGTCGAGCGTCCCGGCGTGCCCCAATTTCGGCAGCTCGCGCGGCCGCAGCCCCGTCTGTTGCGCGAAGAGCTGGCGCAAGCGGGCAATGATCGCAAAGGAGGATGGCCCGGCGGGCTTGTCGACCAATAAGACGCCGCAAAAAAATGCGTGATTCATCGAAAAATCGGCCTTTTCATTTTGACAGTCCCCCCGGGTTTTTTTATACTGACCTTGGAGATCATTGCACGCCTTTCGTTCTTTATCACTCGTTCTCTTCGTGCGAATTGGAGTGGACATGCGTCGTCGTCGTTTCTTGATTCTAGCCGCTTGTTGTGCCGGCCTCTGCCTCCAGTCTTGTTCCACGTCACAAAGCAAATCGGCGGGAAATTTTCGCCAAGGCAACTATCGGTACTATTGGGAACGGGAATCGTATGCCCACGGTGGCGGGCGCTCGCACCGTCATAAGCGCGTCCGCGGCGATGTCCCGTTAGTCATGAACGAAAAGGTCCAGGCCTGGCTCGACTATTTCACCGGTCCGGGGCGTCCGTGGCTCGACCGTTCGTTGCAACGATCCGGTCGTTACATCGACATGATGCGGTCCGCGTTGGCCCGCAAAGGCCTGCCGCAAGATCTGGTCTACATTGCGCTGATCGAGAGCGGATTCGTCAATCAGGCGCGGTCGCACGCCGCGGCCGTGGGAACGTGGCAATTCATCCAGAGCACCGGGCGCCATTACGGGTTCAGCATTAATCAGTGGGTCGATGAACGCCGCGACCCGGAAAAGGCCGTCGAAAAAGCGGCCAACTTTTTCGCCGATCTCTATCGGGAATTCGGCGATTGGTACTTGGCCATGGCAGCCTATAACGGTGGACCGGGTCGTGTCCGCAATGCCATCGCCGCCGTCGGGTCGAACGATTTCTGGGAACTCTCGGCGCCAGGGCGCAATGTCTTTCGTCACGAGACACGGGAGTATGTCCCGAAGTACATCGCGGCGGCGATTATCGCGAAGCAGCCGGAGCGATTCGGATTCCACCGCATCCGGTATCAAGCCCCGCTGCAATACGACACCGCGACCATTCATGAGCAGACCGACTTGGAAACCGTCGCCGAAGCGGCGAATGTGCCGGTTTCGACGGTCGAAGACCTCAATCCCGAACTTCGTTCTGGCCTAACGCCGCCGGGCCGCTATGCGCTCAAGTTGCCGGTCGGGTCGGCGCGCCGTTTCGCGCGTGAATTTCGGCAGATTGCCTCGAATCGGCGCGTGGAAGTGGCGACGTATCGGGCGCGCAAGGGCGACACCGTCGACCGCGTCGCGAAGCGGTATGGGGTCAGCACGGAAAAATTGCTGGCGTTCAACCATAAGTCCAACGGCCGTTTAGCAAAGGGTGAAGTCCTCGAAGTCCCAGTCCAGAAAAAACGGAGCGGCGCAACTATCGAAGTAGAAGTCGCGGGCGAGGAAGCCGCGCCAATTGAATCGGTCGCAACGACGACTTCGGTCGCTTCGCCTGCGCCGGAATCCAGCAATCGTGGATTGGCACCAGTGATCGCGGCGATCGAAAAGAGGGACGAGGCCCCAGTTGCGGCGACGGCGGAGGCCTATACCGTGCGGCGCGGCGATACGTTGGCTCGGATTGCCAAACGCACCGGCGTAGCGGTTGCCGATTTGCGCCGTTGGAATGCGTTGGAAACAGGAGAGATCACGATCGGACAGAGTTTGCGGCTGACGGCGGCGAGCACGGGTGAGAGTGTGGTCGTGGCCGCTGCGGCAACGGCGGATGGCGAGCCTGCGGCGATGAACGAATCGACCGAAGGGACTGCGCCGACAGGTGTCGAAGCCCCGCGCGAACCGATCAAAGTGGTCACTGCCCAACGCCCATTGCCGACTTCGTATGTGGTGCGCAGCGGCGACACGTTGGCCACCGTTGCACGCCGCCAAGGGGTGACCGTGGCGGATCTGCGGCGCTGGAATCAATTAAACAATGGCGGCCTGAAGATTGGGCAGCGGCTGCGATTATCGCCCACCGGCAATGCGGCGCGGACGGCAGCGCCCACCGTGGCGAGCAGCGCACGCGGCGCGACACATCTGGTCCGTCGTGGCGACACGCTCGGCGCGATCGCGAAGCGCTATGGTGTTTCGTTGGCCGAGCTGAAAACAATGAACCGGCTCGGAAAGGCTGGGGCGTTGCGGCCGGGACAGAAGTTAGTCGTGAAGACCGGCAAGAGTGCTCCGGTGACGCCCGCCACTCCGGTGGCGGCGACGGCCGCTCCGCGAAGCTCCACCGTTGTCGCGAACGCCAGTTGGGTCCGCAGTCCGGCGAAGGGCCGCCACATTATGCACAAAGTGCGGCGTGGCGACACGATCTGGGATCTGGCCAAAGTCTATAAAGTGACGCCGCACCAAATTAAACAGTGGAACCAACTCAGCCACAACACCCTCAAACCCGGCCAAATGATCACGATCAGAGTCTCGTCGTAAGGGATTGTTTGCAAAATCGATGTGGTGATTCAGGGCTTTCCATAACGCATGCTCGCATTCAATGCGGGGGCCGGGTGGAGGGGCCAGCGTGTCGAGTGCATCACTCTTGATATGAGGGAATTTCAAGAAAATATTTTCTTGAAATGCGCCATTTTTTAGCCAAGCGTCTCTGCTGGGTCTATTCAAGGTTGCCGCAATGACTGATCTCCTTCCGCCTTGGCCGCTGTTCTCCGCATTCCTTCTTGCGAGCTTTGTCCTCGCCGTCACGCCTGGGCCTGGCGTGCTCTACATCGTTACGCGCAGCCTTGTTCAGGGGCGCCGGTCCGGGTTGGTATCGGTGGCGGGTGTTGCTCTCGGCAATCTCGGCAACGCGGTTGCTGCTTCGGCTGGTCTTGCCGCTTTGTTCGCGGTTTCTTCACTTGCTTTCTCCATAGTCAAGTATGCCGGCGCGCTCTACCTTGTGTGCCTCGGCGTGCAAATGCTCCGTTCCTCCCCTGTCGAGAATTCAGCCGCCATACCCGGCGCTGTGCCACTTAAGCGCGCCTTCCGTGACGGTTTCGTTGTTGCTCTGCTCAATCCCAAGACTACGGTTTTCTTTTCTGCGTTTCTGCCGCAGTTCCTGAGCGCCAATGCGCCGCCCATGTTTCAGAGCATCGCGCTTGGTTCTCTCTTTGTGGCAATCGCCGCAGTAACCGACAGTGCCTACGCTTTGGCCGCTGGTGCGGCCGCGCCAGCGCTGCGCGGCTGCATCATTCGCCGCATCGGTCGGTGTCTCGGCGGCGGCGTGTTTATCGGGCTCGGTATCTTCGCTGCACTCGCGGGGTCGCGCGGTGCCAAATAGGCCTATATGCGGGTAGCTGACCCGGAGAATCCAATTGCATAGTCAACCGCCGCCCAACAATGCGCCCACGGCGGACGGCTACGCCGCCGCTTAGCTTGGTCATTAGTTCGCACAAGGGGCAGAGCGTCGACATTGGCTTTCTCCCGCCGTTCAAAAAAATACAGATAGACGGAGTTCCAGAGATGGGACGAATGAGTCTGGTGTGTTCAGATCTTGGAACTTCGTCTGATATTGGTGGTGCTAAACAAAGGGTAAACAGCATGCCGCCGAACAACGCCAAAAATTTTTCCTCTGCCCGCCGTTCATCAGCGGCTGTATGTCCTCCTAAGCTGAAAGATGCACGGCCGTTGATGAAGTTGTCCCCACTCTGACATTGATTTCAGTCGCCCGCTGTGGCCTACTGCGCCTTAGCAGGAGGACGCTATGGAAAAAATGCTGACGTGGGACGAAGTGCAAGCGCAGTACAAAGATCAATGGGTGGCCTTCACCGAATGGGAAGAAGATGAACATGGCGATGTGATCAAAGGGCGCGTGGCGTATAGTCATCCGAGTCAAACGATTTTCTACGAATATCTCAAAACCGCGCTTCGACCGCAGAAAAAAAGAATTGCCAGCCGCTATACGGGCAATGTGAGAGGCCCGTTCTTTTTAGGATCATAACGCATGATTGCCGCATTTCATTATGACGCGAAGAAGGATCTTATTCACGTCCCGGGCAATATGTGGGGTCCGTTGGGCGAGCAGAATGTCCGTTTCGCGTTTGATCCAGGTGCCTACCGCACGATCATCAATACACGCTTGACTGATGCACTTGGCTATCAGGTGGCGGGAGACAGTCAAAAGGTGAGCACCGCGTCAGTCATTGGCAGGGAATGGGGCTATACTCTCAGAGTGGAAAAACTATCGATCCTTGGTTTCGAGTTCCCCAATCTTCAGATCGCCTGCTTCGATCTCCCCGAACAATACGATATCGATGGCCTGATCGGCCTTGATCTCATCGAGCAGTTCGAAATCACACTCCGCCATCGAGACCGCTGGATCCAGTTTCGATTGTTGGGGTGAAAAAAAGTACAGCCGCTAAAAAACACCGATGAAGCCACTCATTTCGCACAGTCTCTGTATTCGACCGTTTCAGGAGCGCGATGGGGTGTCTTTTGTTGCGGCGGCTCGCGAATCGGTCTCGTCCGTGGGGAGGTGGTTGCCGTGGTGCCATGACAATTACGGGCTGGACGAGGCGGCGGCATGGTTTGCCCTCTGTGCGCAGCAGCTACAGTCCGGTTCCGCGTACGAATTTGGAATTTTTTCGACAGTCACCGATGACTTGCTCGGGGGCATCGGAATCAACCAACTCAACCGCGACCACAATTTTGGCAACGTCGGTTACTGGGTACGCCAATCCCAACAACGAAAGGGCATTGCGGCACAGGCCGTAACGACCATCGCGAACTATGGCTTCCAAGCGCTGCAGCTCACCCGGTTGGAGATCGTGATCGCCGAAGGCAATCGGGCCAGCCGCCGAGTCGCGGAAAAAGTCGGCGCCGTGTTGGAGTGTGTTGCCCGCAATCGGCTGATCATCCACGGCAAGACACATGCGGCTGCCATCTATTCATTAGTGCCCGGGCAAAGTGCTCTCTAAGGTGCGTTTGCAATATTATGGAACGCGCACATCGTTTTGTTGAGCATTACAAAAGTACCTCGCAGTGCGTTGTGGGGAGTATTCTGGCACCTCTGGGTAATTAGTTGAAACCACTGAAATTTTCCGAATCGGCTAGTCGTATAATTTCAATATGAAAATTATACGGCGCAGTGTGTTGGGCTCCGTCTGGCCGCCATTATCAAGCAATGCACTAATTTATATATCGATTCTTGAATTCATCCGCTGTGGCACACTCATTGCTTTATACGCCGTACAAGGGGGAAGCCATGGGACAATGCACTGTATCTGTCCGGTCGAGCGGTATCAAAAAAATCGCGGCCATCTTGCTCGGGGTCTTGTTGTTGACGGCGAGTGGGGAGGTGAATGCGGGGATCGAGGCGGGTTTCATTGATACCGGCGCCGGTCGAGTGTTGTTGATCGATGAACCGGAGCGCGGGGTCCAAGCGGCCTTCGGGTTTTCGCTGGAATCGATTCGCTTCCAAGGTTCCGGGGCGGCGCTGCCGGGACAAATCTATGTCGTGTCGCCGAGCGGTCGGTGGCGCGTGGCCGCGATGGCCGTCGCGGATCGGCAAGGGATGCGCGTGAGTCTGCCGGCGGGCCAGGGCAGCAAGCTCGTCTATACGAATCGACAAGGATCCATCGTCGGTGGCGTGGGATGGAGTGCCGCCGAGGTGCAACGCTTCGCGGCGCTGCACGATTTGCATGATCTCATGCCGTTCGCGGCGTTGGCCAAGCCGGAGCTGCAGCCGGGATTCTATGAGTCGATTGCGTTGAGTGCGATCAGCGTGGCCGATGCCACGGCAGTCAGTGCCGGTGAACGCGCCATGATTTTTCTGAGTGCGGTAGAAATGCTCGGCGGTAATGCCGCGCGCAATCTTGTGGATGCGATTCTACAGACGGCGGATAGTGACAATACCGAGTCCCTGGCGGGGTTTGCGGAACTGTTCTTTGGCGATGCGCCGCAGCTTGTGGGTGAGCCGATCGTCGGTGGGGTCCATTTGCTGAGTGGGGATCTCGTTGGCATGGGTGACAACGGCGGTGTCGGTCCCACGAAGGGCTCTGTGGCCATGGGTGATAATGGTGGCGTTGGCCCCACGAAGGGTTCGGTCGCGATGGGTGACAACGGCGGTGTCGGGCCGACCAAGGGTTCCGTGGCCATGGGGGACAACGGCGGCGTCGGCCCGACCAAGGGCTTGGTTGATCCGTCGGTGTTGGTTGCCGGCAGTGCGGCTGGATTGAGTGTGCCGCTGCCGCCTGCCCCGATTGGACTCTCCGCCGATTGCTCGGGGAACTTCATCTTTCTGCTGGGCCAATAATCGGGTCCGAGTCACTGAAATAGCGCTTGCCAGAGGAGGGCTCCGATAGTACGGCGCATAATATATGCCGCCGTTGGATCTCCTCCCCGCGCTCTCTGCATCATTAGAACAGTACACGCGTACCGGTGTTGCGCTCTGGGATTGGTTGGTCGGTGACGTGTCTTGCGAGTGGTCGGCGGTCGGCCCACATTGCGAGGCTCATCCGGATCCCAGTACGTTGCTGTGTGATTTGTACGAATCTTCCGCCACCGTTGCGAAATCACCCAACACCCATCCATCCGTGTCGGCGTTGCGGACGCAGGGCGCCGCGTTACTCCAACGCCATCTCCCGGAAGCGGCGGTCGGCATGTTGTGCCAGGCGCGACGGTTTGCAGCGACGCCAGCGGAACGCTCGACCGCCTACACGGCATTGGGCGAAACCGTGACCTCGCTCCCGTGGCTGTTTGAGAGTGGCTTTGCTGTCGCCACCAGTCAGGCGTTGTTCACGCAGGCCGTGGCCGTGGATCCCCATAATGCCCGCGCGCGCTTGCTGCATGCGGCATTCATGGTGACTGAGAATCCCGCAGCGGCATTGGCGGCGTTGCCGTTGGTCGAGGCCGATCGGGCCCGTTGGGAAGGGAGCGACGTCGACTATTATCGGTTACGCGCGAAGGTGGGGTTGATCGCTGGGGATCCGGCGGTGGCGGTGGCGGAGGCGGAACGGTTGATCTCCATCGCACGCGGTGCCGACGTGATCGAGGCGCGTCTGCTGCGCGCGGAAGGACTGCTCGCAGCGGCTCGTGCGGATGAGGCACTCGAGGAATATTTGTCGACGTGTGCCGCGGTGTCGCGACTGCGCGTTGACCCGGAAGTGCAACGTGGTTGGTGGGGGCAGGGTATCTACGGCGCATTGGAAGCGGCTCGCGGCGTTGCGACCGAAGCGGCGTGGCGGCGCGTCTATGCCAGCCCCTTTGCGACCGCGTTGCCGTTGGAAGACCTGAGTCATGGGATGCGGTTTCAGTATCAAGTCGGAGACGATACGTCCGCGATTCGGCTGGCGCGGGGCGTGCTCGACGCCGTCAATGCGGAGTGGGCGAGTGTCGTCGCCCTGCCGGATGGGGAGCGTGGGCCGTCGTTGGAACGCCTCTGGACGCACAAGAAAAGCGCGCAGTTCATTGGCTCGTGGGCATTGGCGCGTTTAGGCCACGATCCGGAGCCGCAGTTGGGGAAACGCCCGCCTCGTGGGCAGTCTCCGTCGAATCGCTTATTGTCCGATCCGCTCGCGAATCTATTCGGGATGTACGACGATCCGTTTGTAGACCCCGAAGAGAACATAACCGACTCGGTCGATATTACAACGCATCCGTTGGCCTTCGTGTCCGCGGCGGCGATCGGGGCGCAGGCGGCGCTGCGTACGCCTGAGAAACGGATGTCCGAGCGGGATCGGGGTTTACTCCTGGTCGCGATGCGTCCGGAGGTCACGATCGCATGGGTGCGGTTGTCCGATCCGGCCGAGCCGGATGCCGTCTGGTCCGCCGAGCAAGTGATCATGTTGTTGCAACAATGTATCGCGCACGCCGTCCGGCACGGCGATGCAGAGGCCGCGGCCGGCGTCGTGTTGCAACTGCACCGTTTCGGGGACGCGCATACCGGGACGCCGGTGTCCGGCGCCACGATAGCGGCGATCCAGGCTGTACGCGGACATTTCACCGAATGGGTCACCGCGTTGCGGCGGCTCGGTGAGGGACATGAAAAGGACTATCGCCGCCAACAGTACTCGCAGCGCGCGGTGGAATTCGCGCGTCTGGCGGAGGCCTATGCGTCGACGGATATCGCGCTCAAGTCGGCCAAGATCGAGGCGTTGGTGCAGTTGCATCGCTTTTCGCCCGCCACAAACGACCCGATGTTTCAGACCGAACGCGTGCTGCGGGAGGCCCTTGAGACCATCCAAGCAGTAGTCACGTTGCGAGAACAGGGCCGACCGAACAATGACCCGAGCATTGCGCCGGTCGATTTGCAACACGAAGATGGCCGTGCGGAACAATTTCAGCAGATCGCCGTGGTGTGGGAACGCAAAGTGTCGGATCTCCTGACGGAGTTGCAGTTATATCGTGACACGCCGGTCGCCGTGCCGTTGAGCGATGTGAAGTTGTTCGATGCATTGCGCACGACCTGTGCGCTGGAACCGGAGGCGGCCACGACGCTCGCCGAACGGTGCACGGCGCTCGATCGGCAGCTTGGTCAATTGTCGTCGCGGGAACTGTTGCAGTTGGGCTGGGTCGCGTCGGAATTCATGGAGTATCTGGCGGACAGTCGTGTCCCCAAAGGTGTGCCGTCGAATACGCCGGAGGATCGGTCGTTGCGCTATGAATTGACCGCCGCCACGTTAGTGAGCGGAGTCGCGCTATTGCGGATGACGGAATGGTTTGCCGATGAGCCGGAGGGTTGGTTGGAACTGAGCCGCTGGTTTTACAACCTCGGGAAGAAGGAAGAGAGTTTCGAGCGCAGTATCGAAGTCGCGCAGCGCGTGATCACGGTCGTTGGGATCTTACGGGAAAAGCAACTCGCCGGCGACGAACAGTTCGGCGATGCGGTGCGGAATACGTGTTGGACCTATATCGAAGCGGCGCGCAAGCTGGGACGGTCTTCTGTGGCGTCGGCCAAAGAGTTGCTCACGCAGGTCGAGCCGCTGCTCAAACAGGCCGATAAAGTGGTGTTGCTCCCGATCTATCGGCGGGATCTCGTGTATTTGTGGATCAAGTATTACATCGTGCGGCAGAACCTTGCCGATCAGCGCCGGATCTGGGCCGCAGCGGAACGCTTCGGGGATCAACCGAAATTGTGCGTGCGCGTGAATGAAATCGCGGCGCAAGATCCCGAGGCGATGCGCTATTACGACTTGGTCCAACGGCGCGTGACGGAGCTGGAGCAATTGGAACAGCGTCCCGGTCCGCTGTGGTTCGCGAAAGCGGGAATTGCGCATCATTGGGGAAAATTCAGCGAAGCGGCGGATTGGTATGAAAAGGCGTTGAGCGCGGAAGGATGGCCGGCGGACGCGCGTCAGGAGCGGCTCAGCTCGAAAGATGAATTGGCGGATGTGTTGAAGAATTATTTGTGCAGTGAGCGACCGGCCTATCCGGAGAGTTGTCGCGTTGCCGAGCGGATTGTGGAGTTGACGAGCGATTTGACGCAAGCGTATGCCAATTCCCAGGAATATGCGGATGTGCTGCGGCGTTCGGAAGCGGTGCGCGCCGTCTATTGTCGTCCGGGAGTGGGCGTGACACCTGGCGGGGCGCGGTAACGAGGAGTGATCATGATGGGCGTACGGCGGAGAATTCCATTTCTCGGGCTCACCGGGTTCGGCGCGGTGAGTGCGCGGCGTCGCTTCGGGTTCATCATGAGCACGCCGGATGGAGCGCCGCGCGCGGGCTTTTCTCCCACGCTCATCGAGGAACTCCCGGTGCCGTTTGGGGACATTGCCGACGCGGTGTCGTGTGCAGCAGAAATGGTTGCGTATCAGCGGATGGTGTCCCGTTGGTTGGGGCGTAATCATGCGCCGCTGCGACCACGGATGCGGTTTGGTGACGCTCCCGGCGCGCGTGGTGGATCGCCGCGCATGGCCTCAGAAATTGCTGGGCGGCTGCTCCGCCGTATGGGGGCGCCGGATCGTGCGCCCAGTGCGGCGCGAGGGACGACTCCATCGCTAACACCGCCGGAGCGATTGCAACAACTCGTGGCGGAAGTCGTGTCGGAAGCCGCACACCCTAGGTCGTGGGTCGAGGCATTAATGCATGGAGTCATGTTAACGTCGTCGCAACAGGCCGCGGCGATGGCGGCGCTGCACGCAATCGCGCTGCGGGCCAGTCGTTTGTCGCGGCCGCCACGTCAGGATTCGCCAAGTGCCGGACGAAAACGCCAGGTCTTTACCGATTTCGACGCGATGATCCGGTTTTGGACGGTGGCGCCCTCGTTGGTTGAACCGTACAAGGCGTTGCCGGCGGGCACGCAGTGGCTCATTGCGGCATGCTTCGGTTATCCCGATCTGTGGCGCGACCTCGGTAGTCAACTGACGGCGGAAGGGGATCAAGCAGGTGCAGGAGTCGTCGTGCTCAGGACATTCGAACGTTTGCGCGAGGACTTGTGGCGTCGACTGCAAAATCGGATTGGGCATGACCGCAAAAGCCGTGAGGAACGGCACTGGGCGCACGATCAGCCCATCGACTTGGAGGCGCTGCGCGGTCTGAACGGACGCGGGCCGCAAGGCGTGTGGTTGGCAAAGTCTGCGCAGCCGCCGGCTTCGGTTGCGCCCGCCGCGCCGCGTGCCACGGAGACACCGCGACCGGACGTTGCCGTGCAAACGTTGTTAGCCGAAGTCGAGCACGCCGATGCCGCTGCGGCGCGCATGGTGCGTGGTGTGGTGATCTATTTGAAACGACGAGGCAGCGTGACCGAGGAACAAGCGGCCGCGGTGCGCTGTTTACTGCAATGGGCGACTGACGCGGCACACCGAGCCGACGTGCAGCAAGTGCTCAAAGTGCGCGGCGAGGCGGCGTTGCTGCACCTGTTCGCATATGCAGATCTCCCTGCGCTGCAGCGCGTCGCCGTGTTACAAACGATGAGTCGCTGGGCCCAAGAGTCAGGACATCAGAGCATCACTTTCCATTTCGAGCGCCGCGGCCCCGACGTTGTAGTCACAGCGCATCGCCCGGTAATGGGTGATATTACAACCCGCGTCGCAGCGGATGGAATGAGCGCGTCTACGGCGCCGCGTTGAAGAGATCCGCGCAGCTTCCCATTCAGCCAGCCAGCCGCTACAGCACGACATAGTGCGCAGCAATCACGGTCTTGAATTCGTCACTCAGGGCATGCCAATCGACAACATCGACACGAATCGGCAGATCGGATTCTTGGAAGGCCTCCCGCAACGCACCGAGCGTGTTGAGTGAAAGACGCTCACGGTCCACAATAGCCAGATCCAAATCGGAATATTTTTTTGGTGTCCCGGCCGCGCGCGAACCAAAGACTCGCACTTCGGCGGCTGGAACATGCTGCGAGAGGATCGCCTTCACCTGCGCGAGCTGGTCGGCGGGCAGGTCAATCATTGCGCGCCTCGAGCTGCTCGCAGAACTGTGTCGCTTGGCGCAAAAAAATACCTGCGACTCGTGCGACATCCTGGGCCACGTCGCCATCGTAGGTATGTGTCATTTCATTGCGCGCCTGATGAAACGTCATCCAGCGGTCGACATCGTCGATCAATAGGTGTTCTGCGGCGATGCGGAACAATTCTCGCCGCGTCACGCCGTCGACTTGGATCTCACTCACATTGTGCTCCAACCACCGCTTCATCATCTTCCAACATTGTTCATACGCCACTTGAAAATTCTGAATCACCCCAGCCCGCAGCGTCTCTTGAGTCGCTAAATCCACTACGTCCATTACCGTTGGCGACTCGACCACGTGGAGCGCTCGCGCTAACGCGTCAATTGATTTCTTCAGGTTGCTGAGTTTGAGCGACATGCCAGGTTCATAAAGGATTTTTCCGCCGGCGTCATGGCATTTTCAACAGCTTACGGAGCCGACTCGATAATGTCCGCCAATGCGGCGCGTGCTGTTTCCCAGACGTCGGGGTCGGTCGACCAACTGATGTCGGAGTGCAGATACGTCGGATCGTTCGGGTTATCGATGCCGTACTCCCAATAAAACTTCGGCAGCATCTGATGCACGAGTTGTTGCACTGCGGCGGGAGCCTTGGCGGCGGCCATCGTGAGGTAATCGACATCTTGAATGCCGCGCCGCCAGAGTTTCAGCCGCAAGCTCGCGAATGGACCTTGGACGCCGTAGGAATCTTGCGGATAGCGCATGTCGGAGCCGGGATAGAAGAGCACGCCGTCGCCGTTGCCGTACATCCAGCCGGTCTCGCCGTAGGTCGGATCGTTCGGATCGGCGATGCAGCCGAAGGTCATCGCGGTTTGGAAGACGTTGGTCTCGCCGGTGCAACCTTGGTAATTGCTGTAATATGTCGATTCCCAATAAAACCAGCGGTCGATCTGTTTTTTGTACTGTCCCCACGCCAACGCGCGCAATGCCACGCCGTCGTCTTCGATCGCAAAGCTTCCCGTGACCGGGCGACGGCCGTTGTAGGCGTAGAGCCGCTTATCGGGCAGGCCTTCGTAATGGTCAGCCGTGGTTTGCCACGGCACGGTGTCGCCGACTCCGGCCGGCGCGGTCGGGAGATCGAGGTTGGGGACGTTCGTGGAGATCGGGATTTTGGTTCCGTAATCGACGAGCGGAATCGTGATCATCGACATGAGTTGTTTGCCGGGACCGGGATTGTTGCCCAGCCATTGCGCCCATTGTTCGATCTGCGGATAATCGCCGCTTTCGTCGATTAAATAGAGGAAATAGTCCGCACTCGGGGCGTTTGCGGTGAACCAGTTCACCCACGCGTCGCTGTGGGTCCGCATCCCCGCCTCGCCTTCGGCCTTCCATCCCCACGAGCCGTACGTCCCGATCGAGAAGACATTATTTCCGACGCCGACGCCGGGACCTGCGTAACCGTTCGTGGCGGTGAAAAGCGAGCCGTCGAGACGCGGCACCCATTCGGGGCGCGGTTGATCGAGGTTCCAATTTTCACTGCCGGCGTTGGCGTCGATCAGCGAGACGCGGTGACGATGCGCGAGCAGAAAATGACGGTCGCGGATTTGTTTCGAGAGCAGATCGTTCGTGGTGCCCGGATTGGGATAGAGTTCACCCAAATAGCGATCGTTGAGATCGCGATAGCCGAAATAAACCATGGTCTTCGCGCTCGGGAGGTCGGGGAGTGTGAAGTTGCGGACGGCCAAGGTCACGGGGATCTGGTGCGTGACCACGCCGCCTTCGGCGATCGTGAGTGTGCCGGTGAACGTTCCCGTCGGAGCCGTTTTCGGGATGTAGACGTCGATCCAGATCCCTTGGTTTTGACCCGCAGCGATATTGAAGGTCGGGACCAAATCGAGCGGGACGGCGATTTCGGGATACAATTGGTCGTGGTCGGGCCGGTCGTCCCAGGTCGTGCCGGGCTCGGGCGTTCCATTGCCGCTCCATGGACGACGCAGGCGGGATGGCACGTGGCGTTCGTCGTAATACGATTCATAGGCCGAGCGGCTGAGGCCCTTGATGCGCAGATAGCGGAGGTAAAACAGTTCGATCGGGCGATTTACCCAGTTAAAGATGCCGCCGCCGGTGGCGGGCGTGGATTGAATCGTCGCTCCGCCGGGCCCTTGCAATTGATTGAATTGCACGGTGATCTGGCTGACGGCTTGTGTCGCGGCTTCGAGGACGAGGTTGCAATGTACGACTTCGTTCTTCGCGCCGAAGAGGTTGATCGTGTTGCCGTCCCACACTGTATTCAACCCGCTCGCCGGTGCGGTGCTGACGCGCAAGTCGTCGCGCGTGACCTTATCCTCGCCGCTGTTGGCCCAGACCGCGCTGAGCGCGGAGACCGGTGGAGGCGGCGGGGGCGGAGGTGGTTCGCCGGAGGAGGACCCGGATGAAGACGAGGATGATGAAGAGGAGGATGAGGATGATGCCGACGACGCAGCCGATGAACCGGACGATGAGGACGACGTCGAAGAGGAAGAAGACGACGACGCGCTAGACGACGATGACGAAGAGGAAGCGGATGATGATGACGACTCTGGCGGTGGAGTCTCTTCCACGGGCACGTCCGGTATCGGGTCACCTCCGGAAGAAGAGGCCGAGTCTAGTGGGGCGATTTCCGGCAACGGGTCGGCTGCCGGAATGGGTGGCGCGGGCGCCGGCTCAGGTTCAGGCTCGGCGAGTGGCGGTTCCGGTGTCGGTGCGGTCACTACGGGCGGTGGGTTAGCCGCTGGGGTCGCAGGTGGTGTGGCCGCTGGCCCGCATGCCGCCGTCCCTAGCAGCAGCCACAGGCCAACCACCGATCCAAACCGCTGCCGTGCGCGACGCATCCGTACTCCCTAACGCCATCGGCGGGCTTCCGCAAGCAACACCTTTCCGGTTGATTTCCACGGCTGGCGTGAGTTAGCAGTCTCGTCACGCTATCAGCAAATACGGAGGTGGTATGGCCAATCCGACCAGCATTGAGAGTGTCCAGCAGGCGGCGCAACTATTTCCTCCGCCTCCGTGGGGCGAACAGGCTTTCATCCGTTCCCGCGAAGCCTATCAACGGTTGTACGACCGTTCCATTAACGAACCGGACCAATTCTGGTCGGAGATCGCGAAAGAGTTTTTTTGGTTCGAGCCGTGGCAAGTAACGCGGCAGTACGATTTCCGCGATCGGATCGACATCAAATATTTCCTCGGCGGTCGTACCAACATCACCGTGAACGCGCTCGATCGCCACGTCCACGGCGGGATCGGGCATCATGTGGCCTATTATTGGGAGGGGAACGACGGCGAGATGCGGACCGTGACGTATCGCGAACTGCTCACAGAGGTCTGCAAGTTTGCGAACGTGTTGAAAGCCCAAGGCGTGAAGAAGGGCGATCGCGTGACGCTCTACATGCCGATGATCCCGGAGCTGGCCGTGGCGGTGCTGGCGTGTGCGCGGATCGGAGCGGTGCACAGCGTAGTATTCGGCGGCTTCTCTGCTGAATCGCTGAAAGATCGGCTGCTCGACGCGCAATCGACTTGCCTGATCACCGCCGATGCAGTGCGGCGCGGCACCAAAGAAATTCCGCTCAAGGAAACGGCGGATGCCGCCATGGCGGGCACCGCAGACGCGGGACAACCGGTCACGCGCTGTATCGTGTTCCGACGCTTGGGTTCGACGGTTACGATGCAAGCGGGCCGCGACCAGTGGTGGCACGACCTGATGCGCGACGCCGCGCCGGAATGTAAACCGGCAGTCCTAGACGCCGAGGATCCGCTCTTCATCCTCTATACCTCCGGCTCCACCGGCAAACCGAAAGGCGTGCTCCACACCACCGGCGGCTACATGGTCTACACCGCCACCACATTTAAATACGTGTTCGATTATCATCCCGGCGATATCTTTTGGTGCACGGCGGATATCGGTTGGGTGACCGGGCACTCCTACGTCGTCTACGGACCGTTGTGTAATGGCGCCACGTCGGTCATGTTCGAAGGCGCGCCGAATCATCCGGCGCCGGATCGTTGTTGGCAACTTTGTGAAAAATACGATGTCACGATTTTCTACACCGCGCCCACCGCGATCCGCGCGCTGATGCGCGAAGGCGACGCCTGGCCGCAGCGGCACGACCTCTCGAAACTCCGCGTCCTTGGCACGGTCGGCGAGCCGATCAATCCGGAGGCGTGGCGCTGGTATCACGAACAGATCGGCGGCAAACGTTGTCCTATCGTTGATACGTGGTGGCAAACGGAAACCGGTGGCATCCTGATTACACCGTTGCCGGGCGCATTCCCGTTGAAACCCGGCTCCGCAACGCTCCCATTTTTCGGCGTGCGCCCGCAAGTCGTGCGGGAAGATGGAACCGAGTGCGGCGTCAACGAAGGCGGTTTGCTCGTGCTGACGGAACCGTGGCCCGGCATCATGCGGACCGTGTTTGGTCAACATGAACGCTTTAAAGAGACCTATTTCAGTCGCTTCCCCGGGATGTATTTCACCGGCGACGGCGCGCGGCGTGACGAAGACGGTTACTTTTGGCTGATGGGCCGAGTCGACGACGTCATTAACGTCAGCGGTCATCGCATTGGCACGGCGGAAGTCGAATCGGCGCTGGTCGCCCATGGGTCCGTCGCGGAGGCCGCGGTCGTCGGATTTCCGCACGAGATCAAAGGCCAAGGACTCTACGCCTACGTCACGTTGAAGGCCGACCGCGCCGTATCGGATGCGCTCCGCACCGAGTTGGCCGCACATGTGCGCCTGCAGATCGGCGCGATCGCCGTGCCCGACCGGATCCAATTCGCCGATGCATTGCCGAAGACGCGCTCCGGCAAGATCATGCGCCGCATTCTCCGTAAGATCGCCGAAGGCGTCGTCGAGGACTTAGGCGATACCACGACGCTCGCCGAGCCCAGCGTCGTCCAGACGCTGGTTGCCGGGCGACAAGCATGAAGCTGGGCGTTGCGGGTTTATCCGGTCAACGCTTGCGCCAAGAAGAGCCCGATGTAATTCGCGATTGCGTATCCCAAGATGCCGAGCAGGATCGCGGGCGTGACCATATGGTACCAGCCGTTCGCCTCGGCCAGCGCGACGGCCGTAGATGGTCCGCCGATGTTCGCTTGCGAACAGACGAAGATCGTCGCCAAGTCCGCCTTGCTAAGCTTCCCCGCAGCGAGGATCAGCGCGCCGTGTACGGCCACGATCGTGGCGACAAAAACAAAGACCGCCGGACCGAAGCGGACGATCTCTTGGATCGACGAGACCGCGCCCATGTAGAAGAAGAAATAATAAAACAGCAACATGCCGAGCGAATACGACACATTCAACACGCGGCGGAGCGGCGTTTGCGCGACCAACAATGCGAACGTGGTGACCCATAGAATTGTCGTGTTGAAACGGAGCCACTGGATTTGGTTCGCTTCGGCGAACGCGCGGATCGGTTTCGCGATTGCAATGGAGGCGATCAAGATGCCTCCCGCCAACGCCAACGCGTAGACGATGTTCGGAATCAGTGTGGCACTGGTCACGGGTTGACTATGTTCCCGCGCGGCGAGGATTTGCTCCTGCGGCATTTCAGTGGAGAAAAAGCGCGAGAAACCGAACGGCGCGGAGAGGCCGATCATCATCCAGAGCGCGGTTACGACGTTGTCGGCTGCAAACGCCGCCGTGAAGAGATCGGTCGGGACCTCGACGGCCTTCGCCACGGCGACGGAGTTTTCGCCGCCCCCGATGTACGAGGCGACCAATTGGCCAGTCAAACGGCCGGCATCGGGACCGATCCGATCGCCGAATAAGAAAAAGGCGACCAATCCCCCAATCACTGAACAGGCGGAGCCGATCAGAAAGAACAGCAGATGTTGTGCCTTCAACGTGCGCAGCTCGCGCAAATCGAGACGAAAGAGCAGCAGCGCGATCGAGAGCGGGACGACGTAGCGGGACAGCATGTCGTACGCGTCGTCCGTTTGGGTCACGACGCCGACGTTGCCGAGGAGCAGTCCGGAAAAGATCACGAGTTGTGTAATGCCGATTCGTTCGGCCAGTTTGGATCGTGCGGCGATCCCGTGGGCGAGCGCAATAACTGCCGAGATCGCCACGAACAACGCGAATGGTTCCGTAATCATGATGTCCCTCCGCGTATGCGCTGCCTAGTTGACGTAGCGCGCGACCACTTTGCCGGTGCCGCCGCAATGTGGACAATTATCTTTCAAGCCGAAGGCGTGGAAAATCGTGCGCGCGTAGGATTCCTGTTCGTAATTGTGCAGCCCATATCGCAAGTGCGCCAGTTCGTGCGCGAACGTCATCAGCAGTTCGCGTTGCGGGATCGCGATATGCTTGCGTCGCCGCCGCTTCCCCATTTGAATCAGCACCGGGCGATGCGTGGCGATCGTGATGACTTTCGCCTCCACGCTGCACGTTCCGTAGACGCGCATTTCGCGATTGAGCGGAGGCTTGTACGATCGCACTTGTTTCGGCAACGTCAGCGACGGCATTTGGCGTTTTGCGCGCCGCAAGTGGCGCAGCATCCAGCTGAGATTTTCCGATATTTTTGTCGGAATCCGGATCGGTTTCGGCTTTGGTTTGCGGGTCGCCCCACCCACCCCAGCGCGGGGTTTGGCGAGTCGCTGCTCGATAGACGTCGACATCCGGCCCTTATAAGCGAAAAAAGCCGAGACGTGTCAATAACCTACTCAATCACGCCGAAAAGTTCTCGACTCGCGCCCGGAACTGACTAAAGTGACTTTGAACAGTTGCAGCGGGATCAATGTGAGGTCAAAGGAGGCCTGATGGCACCGCCGAAAGTTGAGCCACAACGGGTAGCAGCACGAGGTTACGGATTAGGAAGCGAACCCCTTTCGGCGAAATTGGCACGGGCCCTGGTACGAGCAGATGCTGATTTCGCAGTAGAGTTCGTAAAGAAAAAACCGCGCGTTCAAGCCTTTCGAAGGGTGGGGAACTACAGCGTTGGAATTGATCGTGGCGATGAGGCGTTTCGGGCTTTACTGAGCGGGAAAGATCAGCTGTCTGGAAGTTCGGCAGTGCAGCTGGCGCGTGTGAATGGTGTCAGCGCCGAACATCGACAATATCGTTGTGTACTGAGCGGCGAAACGCTCAAATGCACGCCAACCGATAAGGCAATGAAGACCGCTAAATAGTCCCAAGAACGGTACCTGGGAAACAACGGCCTGGTTTGACCCGAATATCCGCCGGGTTGACTTGGGCCGTTCTTTATTTTGCCGAAGTCCAGCAATCTACTGGTCACGTAGCCTGCCACCAGGCCATGCTGGCAGCATGGCCTGCTAAAAGTCGATAGGCAAATCAGCTTTATATCAGCAGGTTAGTCACAGGTGTGGGGTGTGGTGGAGGTGCGCAACTCCTTGGGGTGTTGGGCCGATACTAAGAGGGGATACGGGGGGATTTGCATGACCAGGCGGGTGGAGCGGCTGATCTTCCACGGCGAGGAGTGCCGACGGCTCTCGCAGTGGTCGGTCCAGAGCGGGGAAAAAGAGGTCGGGACCTCGACGTGGCAGTGCGGGAAGGCCGCCGCGCCGGTGCAATATGCCTATGGCCCGGCGTCGCAGGTCGATGGGGAGTATGTGCATGTGGGGGATACGTCGCTCTCTACCGACGTGTTTCGTCGCGAAGGGCGGACGCTGTGGGTCGAACGACCGGCTCCGGCGCCGGTGCAACCGCCCCATCCCGCGAATGACCTCCAAGCGCTCGATGCGGCGGCCAGGGCCGAGTCGCTCGCCGGCCGTTCCTTTACGGACGACTATGTCCGTCAACGGGGAATGGATGTTTTTCTCGAAGAAGATCCGCATCTCGCCGCGATGGTGGAACATGTGGCCGCCGAGATGGGCGAATCGGCCGCGTTGCTGTACGGCATGATGTTCACTGAGACCGGCGGCAAGATCGATCGCTACAACCCGGAATACGGGGCAGTCTGTCCGGCGCTGGGATACACGATGGATCAACTGGCGCAATGCAAGGCCGACCCGCGCCGTAACGGCGCCGGTTCGCGAGGCTTGCTGCAATTTTTCCGATCGACGCATGAGACCGGCGAAGGGAATCTCTGGCGGAAATTGGGCCGCGACGCCGTCGTCCAAGCCCGTTGGAGCGCGGTCTATCCCGGCCGTCCGTGGCCACGGCGCGGCGAATCGGTCTACGCCGATCTATTGGCGGGCGCGCGCCATTGGCAGTTAAGCCGCGAATCACGCGACTTGCCGTCTGCGAGCGCCGATCCTCGCACCGCCGTAATCCTCCGCGCCATTCACAAGGCCGGCCCACGTGGCGAAGCCATCGCGCGTCGCTTCCTCGCTGGCCACCCGACCACGTTGACCGACCACTTGCGTGATTTCCAGCAGCTCTTCGTGCTGATCCAAGAGACTCATCGGTAGTTCCCGTGCAAAAAACGTTTTCGGTGCGACACCTGTCGATCATCCAGCGTGCGTCCGACAGGTACCCAGTTACCCTGTGACAAATGGATCCGCGCAGGCTACGATGCTGTCATCGTGCGAGCCAAGGCTTGATCAACACGTCGGATGAACGGGGGACTCATGGTGCATGACACGATGTGGCGGTGGGGACGGATCATGTTGTGCTTCGGCACGATGGGACTGTGCATGCAATGCGGGACCTCGGTCCCTACGAGCGGCAGTAGCGATAGCGGCGCCGACAGCACCACGGAGGACGGGACCGATAGCACTGCCGACGACAGCGGCAGCGACGATGACAGCAACTCCGACTCCAACAGCGAAGGGTTTCGCCTCAGCGGTACGATTGCATCCGGCACCAGCGGATCGCTGGTCGGCGGTTTGAAGAGCGTGGCCACAACGCCCACCGACGCCATCGCGATCAGCCCGGGCGTTCAAGGCGCAAGCTGCCGGCAAGCCACGGTGGCCTCCGACGGCACATTCGACCTGACCCTCGAAGCGGGACAACCCTGGATGGTCGTCTTCATTGACCGCGCGCAAAGTGGCGCGTCGATGGTCGTCGGACGATTAGTCAGCGATCAACTCGACGCACTCGCGCCCAGCAGCACGGCCACGAGCCTGGACCTTTCCACCGTCACGATGGACGCCGACAGCGGAACGGCCACGTCCAGCCGTAACCTGATCGACATCGTCGCCGATTTAGGCATCGACAGCGCAGTGGCCGAACTCCTCGCGACACTCGATGACACCGTCACGCGTTACCAAAACCCCGACATCGATAACGACGGCGCGATCGACTGCTCCTCGACGACGTCGAATGCGGTACCCTATTTTCTCGACTTCCACGTCCGTTTCGACATGTCGCTGGCCGGCAGTCGCGCCAGCATTGCCGATATCCTCGACACCTTCCTCGCGGCCGATCAAACGACGGCCACGTACAGCAGCACCGGCATCTATGTCGCGTATCCGAGCTCGTTTTCGACCGAGACCACCGGCACCGTGACGTTCGCCGATGCCGTCACCACTGAAGGCGGCTCGCTGCTCGCCGCAGGCAGCACGAACGCCGCGACGACCTCATTGAGTTTTTCCGATTACTATAGTTTCGGCACCGATATTGGCGCCGCGTCGGAACTCCCCGATGGCGAAATTTCATTCGGCGTCGGCTCCGAGACGCTCACGTTTTCCGGCGTCGTGACCCCGCCACTCAGTGAATTGACGGCACCGACCGGACGCATCTTCCCATTCATCCGCTTCGATCGGACGTCGTCGAGTTGCACCAGCGGTTGTACCTTGTCGGGACTCAGTTACGAATGGCGGAAGAAGACGTCGACCGGATGGACCAGCGCGTCGGTGAGCGAACTGGCGACATTAGTGGAAGCGAATCAGGCCACGGCCGGTTTCAACGTGGGACTCGACACCAATTCCAGCCAAACCGTGTATTTCACGATCCCCGCCACCGCCGCGAGTGGCACGATCACTTGGGCCGCCGCCAATGCCAGTCTCAGCGGCGTCTCCGAAGCGGAATTCCTCGTGCTGACGACGGAACAGATCTGTCACTTGGGCCTCAGCTTCGACGACACCCTCGGCATGCGCTATTTTGCAGGATATCTGAACGCCCCCGGGACGTGTGAGTGAACCTCAGCCGTGCTCTATGCAACAGGCGTTGCGCGCGGGTGCGGCGATACTGATCTGCATTTGCGTCCATGCTCATTCCCGAGTATTCTCCCGCCGATGAAACCTTTTTGGCTCTCGTTTCTGCCGTTATTTGTCGCGATGGACGTGGTCGGGAACGTCCCGATCGTTATCTCTCTCACCAGCGACATGAGCCGCCGACAAGTGGCGCGCGTTGTACGGATGGCGGGCGTGACAGCGCTTGTCGTCGGGCTGCTCTTCATGTGGTTCGGGAAGCCGCTGCTGGCCGTGTTGCACGTCAGCCCAGCCGACTTCAAAATCGCCGGCGGATTGGTCCTGTTCGTCATCGCCGTCTCTGGCGTGATGCATGAGGAGTCCCGAAATTCCGGCGTACTGAAAGAACATATCGGCGCGGTGCCGATCGGCGTGCCGCTGATGGTCGGACCGGCGACGCTCGTCACGTTACTGCTATTGGCCGACCTCTATCCCATGTGGGCCGTGACTTCAGGCCTGGTCGTGAATGTGGCCGTCTCGTTGTTCGTCTTTCAATTCAGCCGCGTGTTGGAGCGCGTGCTGCATGTGAACGCCATCCGCGCGATTTCCAAAGTTGTCCACTTTTTCCTCGCCGCGATCGCGATCATGATGGTGCGCGTCGGGATCATGGAAGTCCTCGCTCTGATGTCGCGTCACTAACAGCATAGGTCATGCATGCGGGAATCTTTGCAAGCGAGCATCGGGACGTTATGGCATGCGGCGCGGCGCTTCCGTGACGACAACGCGCTCCATTTGGCCGCAGGGCTCGCGTTTTTCGGGACGCTGTCGCTGGTTCCGCTGCTGCTGCTGATGGTTTCAGTATTCGGCCATCTGTTAGGCCAATCGGAAAATCTCTTCCGGCAGATCGTGTTGTGGATTGGCGAAACGATTCCGGGCGTGGAGTCTGGATTCGTCGACCTGTTGCGGGGGATGGTCGCGCGCCGTGTGACCACGGGCGGCGTCGGATTGGCCTGTCTGTTATTGTCGGCATCACTGCTCTTTACCAGCCTGGAGCGGACGCTCGATCTGATCCTGCGCGTACAGCGGCGGCGCCGACTGTGGCGGAGTCAACTGCTAGCCGTCGTGTTAATCGGCGTCACATCTCTGGTCTTTTTCACGCCAGTTTTGTTGAGCAGTCTCGGCGAATTCCTTGCCCGCTATTCTGTGGAACTGCGAGTGACGGCGTGGTTTCGCGGCGGCCATTTTTTCTGGATGGCGCACGGCGTCTGGTTCGCATTCCTGATCCGTGTCGTCCCGCACGCCCGACCCCGGATGCGTTTCGTGTGGCTGGCCGCCGCGCTCTTCGCCACCCTCGCGTGGTTGGCGCGCTTCGCCTTCCACATTTACCTCTCTTACACATTCGACCGTTTCCACCTGATTTATGGCCCGCTGACCGTCTTAGTCCTGTCGCTGCTCTGGCTCTTCTACCTCAGCGCGATCTTTCTGTATTGCAGCGAAGTTGTGGCGGTAGCGGAAGCAACGCCGCCTAAGCCGGCAATTGCTGTTGAATAGCGTGTTGCAGTGCCTCGGGCTGATCGGTGCCGATCCGAAATTTCTTGCCATTCCGATACTCCACTTCCACCGCCGAGAGACCGGAGACGTTCCACAACCAGCCATGCGGGGTGAGCCGAATCCCGAATCCATAGAGGAGGGAATTGCGCGCGATCCGACTGGTCTTGATGTCGGTGAGCGGGATCGTCTTGTGAATCGTGCCGGTACCGAACCGAAGTCGCACCTGGCCATTGTCGACCTCCACGCTCAGCGAAGCGAAGAGGAAACAGAGAATCGTGGCGACCACGCCGACGGTTGCCAAGAGGCGGAGGACCCAGAGCTCTTCAATAGGCATCCACCAGAGACTCCCGAATGACCAAATGCCGACGATTGTGCATGGCAACGCGGTGACATAGCCGAACTGCGTATGGCGATACGAAGCGGGCATATATACCCCCTGGGGTGTGTGATGCTCGGATCATATGCGGGGTGCGTGCGCGTTGCAACTCGTTTCCCCGGTCGCAAACGTGATCGACAAGTCGTCGGAGAAATTGGTGAGCGTGAGTCCGTTGGTCGCCGTCGTGGCCGCGCGACAGACCGTGAAGAGACCGACGAAGTCGTCGGGGCTATCCGTGTCGCCGATCAAATCGAGTCCATGGCGTTGCAAGAAGAGTGCGTTTCCATCGCCTTCAAACAGCAGCACGCCGACACACGCGGCGTTGGTGTCGATGTCCCAATCCCAGATCCCGAAGTTCCGATACGCCATCGACTGCACTGGTGCCAACGTCGCGGTGTCGAGCCATTCGCACTGGTCGTAACCGGCATCGTTTTTCGTCCAATACGCGCCGGGCAGCGTGGAGTGATATTGTTGCGGCGGGGCTTCATCCGCCTTTCCGATCCGGTCGAGACGGCCGTCCGCGAGATGCAGCAGATATTGCATTGCGCGATAGGCCTGTTGTTGTTGCGGCGCACACGGTGCCTTCGCACAGCGCATCAGCGCGTTCGCGGCGCGAGCCACCATGCCGGGCGGGTCTGTCGCGAGCGGAGCCGGGAGCACGCCGAGCAACGTCGCGTACGCGGTTTGCGCCGCAGCCGTCAGCGGAAAGACCGCGTAATGAAAATTTGCATACGCGCCGCCGGTGCCTAAGCTTCCTTCGGTGATGTCGCCTTGCGGCAGACCATGCCGGCCGTCGCTGTATCCGATTAGCAAGGCGTCGTCTTCCCAATCGAAGCGAGTCGTGACGTTCTCGATTCGCAGCACGTTGTGGCCATCAAATTGGTGCGGCGCAATCCCCCAGGCACGGGCCGGGGGATTGTTGTGCGTGTCCCACTGGCCGTCGTACCAATCGGCCGCAGGAGTGGCCGATGTGGTGGCCGGATCGAAATTCGCCAGTGTGACGCCGCGCTGCGAGGCCATCCGCGGACAGAGCTGCGGGAGGGGCTGTTGTTGCGCCGCCGCACAATCAAGGTTCGGAGGGGTCAATTCCGCGCCGACGCCAGTGCCGCCGATCACTCCGGCGCTGGCCAAGAGGACCTGAAGCGTGTCCGTGGCGCTGAGATCGAGACAACGGTGCTGCTGCAATAGCGGCGACCATCGATTGGCCGGGGGCTGCGCTGGGGGACTGGTCGAATGTGCGAGCGTTTGCACCACGCGGAAGAGCGTGGGTTGCGGAATCGTCGTGAGGAGGAGTTGAAGGGGGTTGAATTCCACCGCGTGCAGCGGCGTGCTCGGCACGGCACTGCCGGCGAGGATACTGCAGACGGTCACTGTTTGCCAAAAGCGCATGTACTAGTACAAGTCTACGCTGTTAGCCGGCCGCAGCTCAATGACCATTTTGTGGGAATGCCGAAACCAAAAAAATGCCCGGTGATTGCGATCACCGGGCGTGCTTCAGCGAGCGTCGGGCTTTGCCCGCGCGAGCGAATGGTGGAGGCGGGGAGATTTGCACTCCCGTCCGAAAGGTCGTTGAAGCCCCCTCTACGCGCGTGGCCTCCGTTTGAATCTCGCGATGCACGGCCCGGAGACAGGTCGTTGATACATCGCCAGCCGCTGGGCTATTCTCATCGCGTGCACCAGTAGCACCTGCACGCGACCAGCCTCCTAGTGGCGTTCCGTATCCGTAGGAGACATCAGGAAGGGAACGTTAGCGGAATTTAGGCCGCTAAGGCGTACTCAACGTTATCGTTGGCACGTATGGTTTTGCCATCGGTTTAACGACTTGATGACAGGTCGGCGCGCCAGGACCTCGCGGAATCCCTCCGTCGAGCCTATTCGCCCCCAGTTGTGAAAGAACGAAGAACCCCATGCTAGCGGGGCGTAGCGGGTTTGTCTAGGGCGGGATTTGACATTTCCACCCCTCCCTCCCAAATCGCTCCCAGTGGGGACAGGTACCTTCAAACAGGCGCCAAATCTATATTTGAAGGTACCTGTCCCCATTCAAATGAAGATAGCGATGCGTTCTGCGGTTTAGCGGGAACGCTGCAGTGTCCCGCGCGGCACATATCCCGAGAGCCCAAACGACTCCGTGCCCCCTCTGTGCCAAAGGGAAAAATGTGATAGGGGACGTGGATGTCCGGATTTTTTTGGATCCTACTCGCCTCTTGCCTCTGGGCCACTGCGGCGACGGTGGCCAAGGTGAGTTTTCACGAATCGGTCTCGCCGCTGTTGCTCACAGCAGTGCGGTCGCTGCTCGCGGCCGTGGTTTTCGGGATGTGGAATGTGATTCGTGCGGTTTCATTGCGGTTAACTCCGACGCAACTGCGCTTGGTGATCGCGCAAGGCGTGGCCATTTCAGTCATGAGCGTTGCGTATTATGAAGCGATCCGCACCACGAATGTCGCAATCGCGGTGATGTTGGAATACACGGCCCCGCTCTGGGTGGCGCTGTATCAGTGGATCCGCGGTCGAGAGCGGCTGCGCCTGGCGCTCGTGGGACTTTTGTCGCTCGCGATGGCGAGCGGCGTCTTGCTGGTCGGAGGTTCTCGTCGCGCCGTTTGGCAAGTGAATCTCTACGGTGCGGCAATGGGGATCGTGAGTGCGTGGGCATTTGCGGCGTATGTGCTGCTTGGCGCCGCAGGGCATCGGCTGCAGCTCAGCAGTCGAGTTATGCTCGGATACGCATTTGCGATCTCGGCCTTCGGGTGGGCGGTATTGTTCAGTAGCGGCGTGATCACTGTGCCTCCCGTCCATGCGTGGCCTGCACTCCCCTGGGGTCTGCTCGTTTTTATCGGGTTGGGAGGCACCGTGCTCCCCTTTTGGTGTCAGCTCCAGGGCCTGCGGACTTTTCCCCCGATGCACGCGACCCTGCTCGGAATGGTCGAACCGCTGATTGCGGCCTTGTTGGCGTATGGGATGTTCGGCGAATCCTTCGCATGGCCGCAACTCATCGGCATGGTGGGCGTCGGCACGTCCGTCGTGCTGCTGCAACGCGATCGGCTGCGCGCCTGCGCCGGAGACGCCGAAGCCGCCACCGATGCCGTGCAAGTGCTGCAGTGAGGGAACAATTACTTCAACGCGCGCCGCATCAAGCGATCCGTTTCGCGTTTCTTGATCGACTCGCGTTTATCGAATTCCGCTTTGCCCTTGGCCAGCGCGAGTTCGCATTTCACGATGCCGCGCGCGTTAAAATAGAGACGCAGCGGAACGAGCGTCAGGCCGCGTTCTTTAATTTTGGCGCCGAGGCGTTCGATCTCGTGGGCATGGAGCAGGAGTTTGCGACTGCGCGTCGGCTCGTGATTGTTGTAGCTGGCGGCTTCATATGGATTGATGTGGCAATTCAACAGCCAAAGCGCGCCGTTGTGGATCACGGCATAGGCGTCGACCAAATTGGCGCGCCCGAGTCGCAACGATTTCACTTCACTGCCGGTGAGCACCAACCCCGCTTCGAACCGGTCCGATAAATGGAACCGAAAACTCGCCTTGCGATTGGTGATGGTGGGGGTCATAAATAATAGTGCGTAAGCACTTAAACCAACCCCCCACTAATAATCAATTTGCTGGCCTGTTCGACGCTCAGCTCGGTCGGCGTGGTGGCCGCTTCCGGCACCAACAGGAGAAAGCCCGAAGTGGGGTTCGGCGTAGTTGGCACGAACACCCGCACATAGCGCACGGTCTGGCCGTGAGCGTCGGTGTTGACCGTCTCGCCGGTGACGAATCCATAGGCGCGGGAATGTTCGCTGAAGCACGGGACAATGACGACGCGACTGAAATGCTGGCCCGGCGATCCGACCACGAGTTGCATCAGCCGTTTCACTCCTTGATAAATCCCGCGCGCGATCGGGATGCGCTGCACGATCGCCTCGCCGAGTGCGATGAATGAACGGGCCAAGTAGAGGCGTGTGACCAGCCCTACCGACCAGATGATCAAGAGGGTTAACAGAAATCCGAGCCCGGGGATTTGCAGGCCCAACAGCGCGGTCGGCTGAAAATAATGCGGGATGAGTCCCAAGAACAGCCCTTCGCCCCATTGCACGAAGATGCGCAAGATCCAGATGGTCGAGACCAGCGGAAACAGGACCAACAGTCCGGCCAGGAACGTGGTGCGAAAGTGGGCGCGCAGCCGTTTAAGCATGGGGAAGTTCGATTCCAGCCACGAAGCGATGACGAATTTGCGGCGGCGTGGTGAAGCGGACCAACGCCTCTTCCAATCCGCGATCCCGTTCGCGTGGCGGGAGGTCCAGCACGAGATAATCCGCCGCCTTCCCGGCCGTCAGGCTGCCGATGGTGTCGCTGCAGCGCAGCGCATGGGCTCCGCCCAGTGTGGCCATGTGGAGGACGTCTGTCGCGCCGATGCCGCCACTTTGTAATGCGGCGCGCATTTCGGCCCAGAGGTCGCCGTCGGTCGGCGTGAACAGTGCCTCCGTGCCGAGCGCGACCGGCACGCCGTGCTCCCGCAATTTGCCATACGGGAATTCGCCTAAGCCGAATTGGCGCACGGCTTGCGGGCAATACACAACCGCACAGCCGTTGCGTTGTAAGATCGGCAGGTCGTCTGCGGCGAGCTGGACGCCTCCGACAATCGTGGGATGTGCCGCCAGAAATCCGATCTCTTCCAAGTAGCGGATCGGCGTCTTGTGGAACGGCGGCGGTAACGGTTGGCCGGTCGCGGGGCCCCAACCGAACAGGGGGAAGAGTTCCGTGCCGATCGGGCCGCTCGAGTTGAAGAAAAATTCCATTTCTTCGAACGATTCCGCGGCGTGAATTTGAAGTGGCAGTTGGGCCCCGGCGACGTGTTGGCTGACGATATGGAGCACTTGGCGTGACAATAAATACGGGGCCAGCGGTGCGAGTCCGAACCGGATCCGATCGCTGTGGCCGGCGTATTTTTCCAACAGTGCGAGCGCGCTTTCGAACCGGTCTTGCGTGACTTCCGCCGCGCGGCTGGCGAAAATTTCCGGGAAGACGACGGCGCGCAAGCCGGTCCCCGCGAACAGCGGAACGGCGGCGTCGAACGTGGTCAGTGCGCCGACGCAGGTGACACCATAGTGTTGCAGGCGTTCGGCGCAATAGCGGATCGATTCTTTGCTGTGATCGAGCCGATTCTCGAAACGAAACGTGAGCGCGGCCTGCTGCCACTGCAAATGCGGCGATGGCGCGCCGCCTTCCTGATTCCCTTCCGCCGCAGGATGCGGGGGATAAAACTGGGCCATGTCGACATGCAGATGCGCGTTCACCAGTCCCGGCAAGATTACGTGTTCGGGGTAATCGATGCGTGTTGCGGCAGGATGCTCCGCGGCCAATGCGGCGGCGGTGCCAACAGCAAGGATCTTCCCGTTGTTGATGATCATTGCTCCATTAGACATGGCCGGTTGGTCGATCGGGAGGAGTTGCGCCGCAGTGACTAATTGCATGGCCGGCACTCTAACAGAGGGGGGTTGGAACGGCAACAGCCACATTATCAATCAATCGTGTCGTGCCGATATGGGCGGCGATGCAGGCGCGGGCGGGGCGGTCGAGATGTGTCAGCGCAGCCAGCGACGTGGCGTCGACGATCTCCAGATAATCGATGTGTTGAATACCGGCGCTCGCCAGCAGCTCGCGGCCTGCAGCGACGAGCCGGGCCGCATCGCGGGTTTGTGCAGCCAGCACGACGATCTGCTGTAATGCCTGTGGAATGGCCGTTGCCTGGCGGCGTTCCTCCGGCGAGAGATAGCGGTTGCGGGAACTCATCGCCAAGCCGTCGGGCTCGCGAATGATCGGCATCGGGATGATCGTGACCGGCAGCCATAGATCGCGGACCATTTGGTTGATGACTTGGAGTTGTTGATAGTCTTTCTCGCCGAATAGCGCACAGTCCGGGGCGACGAGCTGCAAGAGTTTGTAGACGACAGTCGCGACGCCGCGAAAATGGCCGGGGCGAAATGTTCCGCAGAGCGGACGGCTGAGTTCCGTGACCTCGACGACCGTCTGATCGCCGGGCGGATAGATTGCGTCGGCCGTCGGGACGAAGACGGCGTCGCAGCCGCAGTCCCGGCACACGCCCAAGTCAGCGTTGAGCGGACGCGGATACTTGGAAAAATCCTCCTGCGGACCGAATTGGGTTGGATTGGCGAAGATGCTGGCAACGAGCCGTGCCGCGCGTTCGCGTCCGCCCCGCAGCAAGCTGGCGTGGCCGTCATGCAATGCGCCCATCGTCGGGACCAACGCGATCGTTTCCCCGGCCGCGCGCCATGCAGCCGATTGGGTCCGCATCTGTTGTGGAGTGTGGAGAATGAGCATAGGGGCGCAATTGCTTCCCCTCTCCCATTTGGGGAGAGGGCTAGGGTGAGGGGGAGTTCAACATGGGCATACTAGGGCTTCCTCCCCCGCATCCTAACCTTCTCCCCAATGGGGAGAAGGGATTGATTGGCCTCCCTATGAAACCCGTGCGCCGCGGTGGGGAACGCGCTCGTTTTCACTTCGGTGCAATAGGTCTGCACGGCCGTTGTGACTGTGGCGCCGAGATCGGCGTAGCGTTTTACGAACTTCGGTGCAAAATCGGGATTGAGCCCTAGTAAATCGTGGAGGACCAAGACTTGGCCGTCGCAATCGGGGCCGGAGCTGATGCCGATCGTCGGCACCGGGACGCGTTGCGTGATCTGCGCCGCGGTTTCGATCGCGACGCCTTCCAGCAACAGTCCGTAAGCCCCTGCGGCGACAAACGCTTCGGCCTCGCGCAGTAGCTGGTCAGCAGTGTCGGGATTTTTCCCTTGGATTTTGTAGCCGCCCATTTGGTGCACGCGCTGCGGCTTCAAGCCGATATGCGCCATGACCGGAATGCCGGCTGCGGTCATTCGCGCGACGGTGTCGACCAGTTCCATCCCGCCCTCGAGTTTCACCGATTCGGCGCCGCCCTCTTTCACCAAGCGTCCGGCGCTGAGCATAGCCTGTTCTGCTGAGGCCTGATAACTCATGAACGGCATATCGGCCACCACGTGTGCAAGGGGGCGAGTGCGCGTGACCGCTTTCGTGTGATACAGTACGTCATCGAGCGTGACGGGAATCGTCGTGTCGTGGCCTTGGACGACCATGCCGAGTGAGTCGCCGATCAGCAGCATCTCCACATCAGTCCGGGCGAGCAGTCGCGCGAACGTGGCATCGTAGCACGTGATCATGGCGATCCGTTCGCCGCGCGCCTTCATGGCGGCCAGGCGCGGGATGGTGATCTTTTGGCGTTCAGCGTCCGACATAGTGGTAATGAGCGGTTCCTTGTGCGTGTTCGAGGATCGCGGTGCGTAAGTTTTCCCAATCCGACGGATGCTTCACGATATCGACGTCGCTGACATTCACGACCAGTAACGGCGTCGCCGCGTAGGCGAAGTAGAAACGGTTATAGGCCTCCGCCAGCTCTTCGAGATAGTCTTCGGTGATCGGTTTTTCTGCCGCGAGTTTGCGCTGCCGTATGCGTTGCAACATCACGTCGGTCGAGGCTTGCAGATAGACGACCAAGTCCGGCTTCGGCAGTCGCGGATCGAGCAATTGGAATACGGTATCGTAAAGCGCCATTTCGTCGTCGGTGAGATTGAGTTGGGCGAAGATCCGGTCTTTCGCAAACGTGTAGTCGGAGACGGTGACGGCGTGAAAGAGGTCTTGTTGCGCCAGCCCGACTTGCTGCTGATAGCGCTTCAACATGAAGAAGAGTTGCGTAGTAAACGCATTGCCGCGGCGATCTTTATAGAAGTCGGTTAGGAACGGGTTTTGCGCTAACGGTTCGAGGATCGTCCGTCCGCCCAAGTCTTTCGCCAACATCGTGGCGATGGTCGTTTTCCCCGTCCCGATCGGCCCGTCGATCGCGATATAGCGCCGTGTGGTGGTCAGTGACATGCCGTCGGCTATAGCAGGGCCGTTGTGGCCTGGCAAGCCGGCCGTCAGCCGTGCTCCCCAGCGCGGGGAGCATCATCAGGCAGTGTGCGTGTGAACAGCGCATCGACTTGTTCTCGGTTGACCACATCGCCCAGGCCTGCGCGTTCGAACAACTCGACCACACGCGAGATCTCTCCCAGTACGGTGGTGTAACTCCAATCTCGATTACCTCTGGCCCCATAGAGCAGGGCGCGCAGGCCTGCTTCGGCGGCGAATCCATGATAGCCCTCGTCGCCAAGCATCAGGTTCGACAGCTCGTCGCGGAGCGCGGCATAGGCCAGTCGGAGTGTGAAAAAAAGTGCGTCCTGCGGAGCTCCATCGGTCAGGCAGTTGATCTCCACTTCACCAACGCCGAGATATTCGTCGGCCAACCGCACCATGAAGAGATCCGCAGCCGTGGGGCGATCAGCCGTGAAGAGGACGCTAGTGCCGAGGAAATAGCGAGCGCCGGCCTCGGTGAGCGGGAAGACGTCGTCGCAGATGACTGCCCGACCTTCGATCTGCAGTGTGGCACTATATCGGAGACGATCTGCGTATGGGCAAAGAGCGGTCTCTACGGGTAACGTGCCGCTCAGGCTAAGGCGCTCCATGTCCGGGTCGGGTGAGATTCTGGCAAGGGTCAACGTTGTCCCTCCTGACACCATGGAGTCGGGGAGCTGAAAGTCCACCTGTGCTGGGAAGGGGCGTGTCAGGGCCTCGATGCGACCTCTGCCCGGGGGTGGTTCCGTAATGTTCGTCACGGCGACCTGGCAAAAGTGACGGGCACGCGCATCGTTAAAGCTGAGCCCCGCCACGGGATTGGCCGAATCTGTGCGATCCAAGCCAACCAGGAGCCCGGAACGTGTGGCTGCAAAGACGTGGACCTTCGGCTTCGTGCCCTGCTGCCCTCGCACAAATACCGTGGGGCGCTTCATCGCCGCGCGGGCAGTGTTCAGTAATCGACTCGTTGTCATTTCCATAAGATTCCTCCTGTGCCCTTGATATCGGCCGCCCGTCAAGAAAGTTGCGGATTATTTTTTGAGAGCTTTATTGAAGGGATCGCGCCTCAAACGATAACCAGCCGCAGCAGTTCCTCGATTGTCAGGGTCTCCACGCGGCGGGTGGGGTCGATGCCGGCGGCGAGCAGGCGGTTGGCAGCGAGTGAGTGGCGGAGCATCTTGCGGCGTTTGGTAAACAGCGTGCGCACGAGGTCGCGCAGTGCGGCTGGGTCGGGGATTGCGTAGGGTGGGGGAATCGGGAATGCCAAGCGCACGGCGGTGGAGACCACTTTTGGTGCCGGTCGAAACGAGTGCGGCTGGATGTCGAAGAGGCGCTGCGCCGTGGCAGTGCTTTGCACGGCGATGCTGAGTGGTCCCCACGCCTTGGTATTCGGCGTCGCGGTCAAGCGGTGCGCGACTTCGCGTTGCACGGTGACAATGGCCGTGGCGATCTGGTCGCGGTGAGCGCAGAGCCACAGCAAGATCGGCGCGGAGATGTTGTACGGAATATTGCCGATCAATTGGTAACGCATGCCGGCGGGCAGTGGTGGCGGGTCGAACGTGACGATGTCGTGATGGAGCAGCGTCACGTTGCCGGTATTGCGGAATTGCTCTTCCAGCGTCGCGATCATGCGACGATCGAGTTCCACGGCGATGACTTGAGCATCGGACGCGGCGAGGCGTCCGGTGAGGGCGCCCGGGCCGGGACCGATTTCGATGATCGTGTCGGTCGGTTGCGGATCGAGTGCGGCGATCAGCTTGTCCAGCACCCCCTGATTGATCAGGAAATTTTGTCCGAAGCGACGCTGCGGTCGTGGCGTTGCATTCATGCCGCGCCCACATGTCCCAATTCTTCCGTAGCGGCGGCGTTGAGATCGAGTCCGCTCCGCTCGCCGCGTTGCAGATGTTGCATCCCGGCCCACGCGATCATCACGGCGTTGTCGGTGCAGAAGCGGACTGGCGGAATGAAGACTTGTAATTGATGCTCATGCACCACGGTTTCGAGCCGCGCCCGCAAGGCGCGATTGGCGGCCACTCCGCCGGAGACGACGATTTGCCGACAGCCGGTGGTCTCCGCTGCGGCGACGAGGCGCCGCACTAGTTCTTCCACCACTCGATGTTGAAACCCGGCCGCTATGTCGGCCACAGCGGGTGGTGACGAACGTTGTAACAATTGCGCGACGGCGGTCTTGAGGCCGCTGAAACTGAAATCATGTACCGCGATTTCGAACGGCGATCCGCGTACTTTTAAATTGGGCCGCGCAAAACGGGCGGCCTTCGCATTGCCCGTTGCCGCGAGTCGGTCGATTTGCGGGCCGCCGGGAAATCCGAGGCCGAGTAATTTGGCGACCTTGTCGTAGGCCTCGCCGGCGGCGTCGTCGCGCGTGGCCCCCAACAATTCGTATTGGCCGAGGGCGCGGGCATGATACAGACTGGTGTGACCGCCGGAGACGACCAGGCCGACGAACGGGAATACGAGTTCCGGCGCAAATAGTTGGGCTGCGAGTAAATGGCCTTCCAAGTGGTTCACGCCGATCAGCGGTTTGTCGAGCGCAAAGGCCAACGCCTTGGCAAAGCTGAGTCCGACCAACAGGCAACCGATCAGGCCCGGTGCGCGGGTGACGGCAATCGCGTCGAGGTTGCGCCATTCAATGCCGGCAGTGGTGCGCGCGGATTCGGCCAGCTGCGGCAAGACTTCAATATGCCGCCGCGACGCCAATTCCGGCACAATCCCGCCAAAGCGCGTGTGGATGTCGTCTTGCGACGCGATGCAATCGGCCAAAATCGTGCGATCACGGAGTACGGCGACGGCCGTTTCGTCGCAGGAGGTCTCAATCCCGAGGACCATCATACGTGCGCTCGTCCGTTCGTCCTACGTGCGTTCGTGTACACGTGTTATCGAGGGCCCCGTTCGGCGGTGGCGGCCGTGGGTTCGAGGAGGCGCAGCCGCGTGGTGGCCTGTCGGGCCTCTTTGGAATTCGGCGCTTGAGCCACGACTTTGCGATACGCCCCCGCTGCTTGTGGTTTCATACCGAGTTCGGCGAACGCGAGTCCTTGCTTGAACAGCGCCGCGCCGATTTTTTCGCTGCCGGGATAGCGATCGACGAGTGCTTGAAATTCTTTGGCGGCGTCTTGGAAATTTTTCTGCGCAAAGAGGCATTCGCCGATCCAGTATTGGGCCTGCGCGGCCATCCCGCTTTGGGGCGCGGCGCGGAGATATTGACGGAACGACGCCAGCGCCGTGTCGTAGTCGCGCTCTTGTACGGCGTTGAGGCCTTGTTGATAGGTCGTTGCTGCGGTGTCGGGGCGTGCAGCGACTGTTTCTGTTTCGCCCGTATCAGATGGGGTGACTTCCGCCGACCGCTTTTCGACCGAACGCAGCCGGCCGTCGAATTCGTCGATATATTTCTTCAGTTGATCGAACAAGAGCTGCTGCTGTTGCGAAATGGCGTCGACGCTGCCTTGAAATCCGTTCCAGTCGGCGCGCATCTGTTCGACGGCCATCATTTTTTGTGCGATCTCGGCGCCTTGTTGCCGAAATGCGGCTTGCAAGTCGCGCAGTTCCTGCTCCAACTGAGTGATTTTTTGTTCGAGTTTGTAGGTGTCTTTGTCTCCGGCACCGGCCATGGATGTAACCAAACCAATGGCGAGCACTGCCACCGCGAGTACGTTTTTCATACCGAATATCCTCCTTCGGAGCGCGATGCTCCCGCCTTGGTCGCATCGCGATCATCGCTACCGCGGGCCACGACTCCGCTAACGCTCCGCCGCCCTTACTCCTTCGCAAATGAAAACCCCGGGGAAGATAGCCCCCCCGGGGTTCGCAATCAAGCGTTCTTTGTCCGCAACCGCTTAGCGGGCCACGAATTCTGCGCGACGGTTCTTCCACCAGCAACCTTCGTTGTGATCCGTGCAGCTGGGGCGTTCTTCACCGTAGCTGATCGTGGAGACGCGATCCCCGCTGACGCCGAGGTGTTGCAGATAGGCCTTGGCCGACTTCGCCCGGCGATCACCCAATGCGATGTTGTATTCCGTGCTGCCGCGTTCGTCGCAGTGGCCTTCCACCGTGACCTTCGACTTGGTGTTCTTTTGTAGCCAGGCCGCATTGCCCTTCATCGCAGCTTGGTATTCCGACTTCACCGCGTATTGATCGAGGTCGAAATGAATGCGTTGCAATTTGCCACTGACCCGTTGTGAACAGCCGGCCGCAAACACGACGGCGCCGAGTGCCAATGCTGCCAGCAATTTCTGACTCGTGTTCCTCTTCATACCTGCCTCCTCCTTGTGGAAAATGGGTTGATAGTCTGCGCTCACTTGTTGGGAACCCCCAAACGTGGCGGCAAGCTAGGGAAATAGAGATTGAAAGTCAAGAATTTTCATGAGATGCCGCCCCTCTATGCGTTGGATTATCGTGGACCCATCGCCGCTCGCGCGCAATTTATATCGGTTGCTGGTGCTACAAGCTGCGCCGGATGCGCTCGTGCAGATGGTGGCGAGTCCGAAAGATCTTGGCGACATCGCCGGTGACATGTCCGCCACGCAACTCATCATTGGGAGTGGGGCGTTAGTGGGATTGGAAGAACGCTACCGCGCGTTGTTGACCGACGCCGCGCCGTGGTCGACATTTCCGAAACTGATCTTAATCGGATTTGCGCATCAACGGTTGCCGGAGTCTACGTGGGATCTGCCGTGCGCGATCAGTGTGCCGCGTCCGTTTCGTCCCGAGGCGTTTATTGAATTGATCGCGCATGGGTTGGTGTCCAGTGCGCCGAAACGGGCACGACGCGGTTAATCAGTATGGGACGTCCAAGAAAAAAACTGCCGCTGCTCGAACAAATGGCTGCGCAACGCCCGCGACGGCTGTTTCCACGTGCCGGACTCACGGCCGACGTCGTGTTGGAAGATGAACACGGCGAACCGCTGTTGATCTTGCCGGCTGAAAATATCAGCATTGGTGGGTTGTTCCTGCATGGCAATCTCCCGCTCCGTGTCGGCGCCCATCTCCTGTTGTCGATCCCGTTACCGAATCAATCGTTGCCGCTGCGCGTCGTCGGCGAAGTCGTGCGCGTCGAACGCGTCGGCGGCAAACCCACCGTCCGTGGTCTCGGCGTCCGCTTCATCGAATTATCCCGCGCGATGCGGCAGATGCTGGAGGCGTTAGTCTCAGTCGGGTAAACGGTACGCACGATGGCGCAGCATTCCTACACCTTCTCGTGGCCGACCACGTTAGAATGCGGGCCCGGCGCAACGGCGCGCGCGGCCGAGCGGGTCGGGCAATACGGACGGCGGGTCCTTTGGGTCTATGGCCGCGCGTCGCTGCAACGTTCTGGTCTGCATGCGCGACTCAGCCGGCAACTCGCTGCATACGGACTTGCGGTCTGCGAAGTCGGCGGCATCGGGACCAATCCGTTACTCAGCCAAGTCCAAGCGGGAGTGACTGCCGGGCGGGCATTTGGCGCCGACGTAGTGTTCACTTCCGGCGGTGGTTCGGTGATGGATGCCGGCAAGGCGATGGCAGCGGGGATCGCGGAAGACGCGGACCTGTGGGCGGCGTTCCAACAGCATCGACAAATTGTCGCGGCGTTACCGATCGTGGCGTTAGTGACGTTGCCCGCGACCGGCTCCGAAATGAACGACGTTGCGGTCGTGACTCACGACACCACGCGCGACAAATTGGTCGCCAGCAGCCCGGCCCTCTACCCGCGGCACGCCATCCTCGATCCCGAGCTGACCTTAGACCTGCCTCTCCCGCTCACGATGGGCGGCGTCGCGGACCTGATCTCCCACGTCGTCGAACTTTACTTCGACGGCAGTCGCTCGCCGCTCGTCGACCGCTTCGGCGAGCAGATCGTGGCCGCGGCGATCGCGGCCGCCCGCCGTGTCCACGCGGATCCGCGCAACCTCGAGGCGCGGACCACGCTGATGCACTGTGCGACGTTCGCGCTGAATGGCTTGCTGGCGTTCGGAAAGCACGGCGGCGATTGGAGCAGTCACCGGATCGAACACGCGATGAGCGCCCTCTACGATGTTCACCACGGCACCGGACTCGCCGTGGTCCTGCCCACATGGATGGCATGGGCCGCCGAGCACGTCCCGGAGCCGTTTGCCCGCTTCGCGCTCGGCGTCTTCGGCGAGACCGTGCGGGGCGTCACGATTGCCGACACCGCCCGGGCCGGCATTCTCCGGCTGCGCGCCTTTTATCGCGACGTCGGATTGCCGACAACATTGGAAGGCCTCGGCTTGGAACGATCACAGATCCCGGCGCTGGTGGAAAAGGCCGGACAGATGCGTCCGTATCCGTATGGAGCGTTGTGTGCGATTGGCCCAACGGAGGCGACGGCCATTTTGGAGCGCATAGCCGACTGGGGGGAGCAGTGAAAGGGCGGACGTCGTCGCAGATCGGCATGGTCGATCCGCCACCAAAGTAACGTCGTTCGTCGGCCTCCGCCGTGGCCTCGACACGTTGCTGGACAGCGACTAGCGACCCAATATCATCCGGATGGGGACAGGTACCTTCAAACCAGCGCCGATTCTCGATTTGAAGGTACCTGTCCCCATTCAAATGCAATTAGCCGATTGACACCGCGGCCACACATTCGGCCAAATCATCCAGCCGTTGGGGCGGGGTCGCGCGTTCGGGGATGGTCCAATGGGGGAGGTCGGGCGGAAGTGCGGCCTGCAGCGCGTGGAACGCGGCTTGTTGCGCCCGCTGCACGTCGCGACAGCGCGCGTCGTTGTCGCGTAGGCGCGCGGCGAGGGCGGGGTCGAGCGTGGCGGGGAGCGTTGGCGCGGCGGCGAATGCGGGCATCGCGCGGTTCAGAATGACTCCGGCGAGGTGCATGCCTTGTTCGGTCGCGGCCGTGGCAAACGTTTGCGCGTCGTCGAGCAGGTCGCGTTGAGGTCCGACGACCAATACGATGCCGGTCGTGGGTGCGCGCAGCAGTTGATGCACGGCATCAGCGCGTGCAGCGAAACCGCCGAACAGCCCCACGGTGCTTTGAATGAGGTCGGCCATTTCCTGCAGCAGCTCCACGCCGGTGACGCGTCCGAAGAGTTGCATCAAGCGATCGGCCCCTCTGGCGAACAATTTCGCGCCGAACTTGCCGGCGGCCAGCGCCGGCGCAGTAAACAGCTTCAGCATGCTGTCGCTCAACGCGCGGACCATGCGTTGCGGGGCTTGGAAGAAATCGAGGGCGTGTTGGGTGGGCGGCGTGTCGAGGATGATCAAGTCGTACGCGTCTTGGGCCACAACCTCATATAGGCGTTCCATCGCCATATACTCTTGCGATCCGGCAATGGCCGTGGAGAGTTGCTGATAGAGGGGATTATTCAGGATCGTTTGGGCGGCGCGCCGATCCGGGGCATAACGTTCGATCACACGATCGAACGTGCCCTTCACGTCGAGCATCATCGCGTCGAGCGTGCCGGCCTCCTTCGCCCCCTTTTTCGGCCAGACACGCTGTGCCTGATCCGAAAATGTTTTAATGCCAAGCGCGTCGGCCAGTCGCCGCGCCGGATCGATCGTCAACACCAACGTGCGTCGCCCCGCACGCGCCGCGGCCACGCCCAACGCCGCCGCCAATGTGGTCTTTCCCACGCCGCCGGTGCCGCACGTGAGGAGGATGTGGTACGTGGTCAAGAGTGGGGGCATGGTTGGAGTTTTGTAGCACGACACGGTCATGTTCACCACGTCGCCAGGGTTTCACCGATGCGGGCCAACAGATCGGGGCCGGCTTCGACCGGAAACGTTGGTAGCTCGTGAAGCAATGCGCCGAAGCGGGTGTGGAGACGCTCGCGCTCCGTTTGGGCGCGTGCCCACTGTTGGTCGAGAAACGCCGTGGCTGCGATGGCGGGACGCCACGGCGCATCGGGGGCGGTGTCGTGTTGCAATGTTTCCCATGCGCGACGCAAATCCGCCGGCACCGGCGCGGCCGTCGCATGATTGGCCACCACGCCGGCGAGCGGGATGCATAACGGTGTGGCGAGACGATCCGCCAATTCGAGCGTCTCGTTGACGGGCAATTCTTCGTAACGGGTCACGATCAGCGTCGCGGTGACGGCCGTGTCTTGCAACATGCTGCGCATCTGTTCGCCCAACGTGGCCAGCGGCCCGCGATGCACCGATTCGGTGAGGATCCGTGGGACATCGAGAAAGCCTAAGCCATGTCCGGTGGCCGGGAGATCCACGATGACGCGTTCAAACACGTGTGCCTTGACGACCAAGTGCCACAGTTTGCCAAGGCACATCAACTCGTTCAGTCCTGGCGTGGCGTCGAGGAAATAATGAACGAAGCGATTGTCGAAACAGAGATGGTATAACTTCGCCGATCCGAGTCGCAGTACGGCGTATTCTTCGAACGCCTCGCGCGGTGTCAGTTGAAATGCCGTCAGTCGTGGCGCGACCTCCGCGCCGTGGTAATGGATCGGGGTTTCCGTGTTGAACAACCGCGCGAACGGATGGGGTCCGAGCGCAATGAGTGCGGTGCGCTCGCCTCCCGCAGCGCAGCCGCACGCCAAGGCGGCGGCGACCGTCGATTTGCCCACGCCGCCCTTGCCCGTCACGAACGTCAGCGGGGTGCGAAGGAGCGGCGACACTTAGACCTTCTCGGGGCGCTCGTAATCGTGCAGTCGCTGCTCCAATTCCTCGATCCGTTGCCGGAGCGAGCGGATTTCGGTCTGGACCGCCGGGATGTTTTGGACGCTTTCGATCGTCGGACGAATTTTATCTTCCAGGAATTTGCGCATCGCACTGAGCAGCGGCGCGCGTTCTTCTTGCGACAGATGGCCGTGTCGGACCAGTCGGTCCACGAAGTCGGTCAATTCCGTGCGCACGTTGGCGATCTCGCGCGATCCCGATTCGATCGATTTATGCACGAAGTCGCGGATCGTCTCGCTGCCGCTCCGTACTAAGTTCAACAGCGCGCCGAGGGGGAGGACGTTTTTCTGTTTCTTCTCCGTCTCGAAGATGATTTGGGCCAACGTGACCGACGTGAGGTCGTTCTTCGACTCGTTGTCGATGACTTGAATGTCGTCCCCTTGCTTGATGAGCTCCCCGATGTCTTCCAGCGTCACGTAGCAGCTGTCGGTCGTGTCGTAGAGTTTCCGATTTTGATACCGTTTAATGACGCGGGGTCCGTCACTCCCCTTGGGGCGATGTGGTGCGGCGGCTGACATGGTGTTGGCTCCTTCCAGCGGCGCGGCGCCGCTTTGGTGTCTTCTTGGTGGATGTCGATTTGCGGCGAGCGGACGGTCCCGGTGCTGTCCCCCCTAACGCGCGCGTGATCGCCTTTCTCACGTGCTGGAGCGCGGTGTGGAGATACGGATATTGATACGTGAGCCCACTCTCCACGGACTGCTGCTCCAGTGTCGCGACGCCGGTGTTCAGCGCACACAGCAGTTCTCGGCCGGCGGTCACGAGGTGGCGGCGCACCGCCGGCGTGCTCAGCAGCAGGGCTAACGGGCCTCGGGGGGCGGTGTTGGTTTCCATAAACGATTGCGAACTCGGTGCCCTTCGTGGACCCAGACGATGATCAACGTGACAACGCACACGAACAGCGTTTCTAAGAGTCCCACATGTTCCGTCCATTCGCTCCACGTGGGCATGGGGCGGATATAGTCAGGGGTCGAAAAAGTGTCTAGCACTATTCTTTGCCGCATTGCTGATGTGCGTCATTGGTGCGTTATAGATACTATCGTGCGTCGGTGGTTAGGCGGCTTGGACGGTCGTCGTGGCGGCGGATTCCCCGAGGCGGGCGGAGAAATAGTTGACGGGCGTGGGGTCGGTGTCGCGGCGGTGAAAGTAGAGTAGATGACAGTTCACATAGAGCAGGAACGCAAATCCGAGATTGCTGAGCCACAGGACATGTGGCGTGAGTCCGAGGTGTAAGCAAGCGGCATTGAACAGCAGCACGTAGGCCGCCATGACCAGCGCGGTGCGGAATTGCCATTCGATGCCGGGATATTTGCGCAATCGTGGGGCGTTGGCCGGGCGTGGATAATAACGAAACGAGCCGAACGCGCGCAGTAGCGTATATTCCGCGACAAACACGCCGATCGCGATTTGACTGCCGAGGCCGAGGGTTGACCAATTCGAGAGGCGCGCAAGATAGCCGCCGACTGCGAGGACTCCGAGCAGTTCTAACCACGGGACGACGTGACTTTCACAGTGAAAAAACCGGCGCATGCACAGAGCCCTACTCAAAGAGCGGACGTCCGTCAATCCGATTGAGTGGAACGGGGAGGCTGAACCAGCGGAGCATCGTGGGGTAGAGATCGACCAGTTGGGCCAGCCGTCGGCGATTTGGCCGAATGCCGGGGCCGCGGATCACGAGCGGGACATGCATGTCCATCGCGTAATGGGTGCCATGCGTTGCGCGTTTTTCATGGAGGAAGTCGAAATCCGGTGTGGCCGCAACGACCAAATCGCCGGCGTGGCCATCGTCGAAGAGTTGGGCCAGCATCGGGACGGCTCCCGGCGTTGAGGTGTGGGCCAACCGTGCGATCCAGTTTGACGCAGTCAGTAGGCGCCCGTCGGTGAGGGCGCGCAGTTGGGGGTCATGTGTGAATTCGAGCGGATCCCCGGACCGTGCGTCATAACCGTACAGGGTTTCCGCACCGCGACGGACACTCCGGAGGATGCCCATTTGTTGGCGGCGGTACAGCCGGACGCGTTGTTCGCGCTCCCCAGCCTGCTGAATAACAGGTTCACGTACCAGCACAAGATCGAGTTCGGGAGCGGTCGTCAATAATTCCAGTAAATCGATCGGGTCGGCGGCGCGGCGGGGATAGGCCTGGAGCGCTTCCAACGTAATGGGTTCCTGCCAGCCGTTCGGGCCTCGAGCTGTGAGTGTGGCGACCGAGACGCCGCGCGCGCCGAAATAGAGGTCGGCATAGTGTGGCTTCGCGGGAGGCGTGACGCGCAGTCCTTGTCGCCGCAATACGGTCTTCAGTTCGAAGGTTCCAATGATGTCGTGCATGCCGTGGTCGGAGGTGACGATCAAATATGTTTTATCGAGAAGCTCGCGATGACGGAGCAACGTTACGAGTTCGCCGAAGAAGGTGTCGAAGTCGCGCAAGACCTGTTGGACGCGCGGATGATCGGTCCCGAGCTTGTGCCCCAAGAAATCGGTGGCGAGCAGGCCCGCCAACGTGAAGCGGGGGATTTCCGCAACAGGGCGCTGAAAGAGGGTCAGCAAATCACGCTGCGCGAGCGCGTTCATTTGTTCCAATCGCCCTTGGACGACGACGGCCCAGGCCGCGGGGAGCGGATTGGTCGGGGTTCGGGTCGACGCACTGCGGAAAAATTGGGTGTAGACGGCTGCTGTCTCGTGGCCCTGCAGGTCTTCGAACAGCGTGCCGGCGGTTGCGTCGTACCAATTGCGGAAGCTGGTATTGAGGCGTTTGAAGCCGCGCAGCGAAAGAAAACGGTGCACTTGCTCCGTGGCGCGCTCGAACCATTCCAGATACGGGATACCGGCGTGTCCCGGGAAGAGGCCGGAGACCATGGCCTGGTACCCGGTGCTGGTGGTGGACGGATATGTCGCGATCGCGTCGGTGAACGTGACGCCGGGTTTGACTAAATGGGTGGTGAGATTTGGGAGCTGTCCATCGCGGAGCAATTGGTTGAACAGTGCGGCTGGACAGCCGTCGAGGACCATCAGCACGACATAGACGTCGCGGATTGGGCGTGGGGCTGCGTATGCAGCGTGCGCGCGGCAAGCGCCCGCGATCATTACGGTAGTCCACAACAACCACGTAAAGAACCGGAGGCATTTTGCCATGGCGCCGGACCATGCCTGGGGTCCACGGGGAAAGTCAATATTGAGACGGCATTCCATGATTGCCTAATTTTCGATCACTTTTTTCTTGTCACGGTTCACCGGCACGACTAGATCTCGCGCCATGGGATTACCGCAATACGATCCGGAAACAGTGGTGGAATCCGTCACCGAAGAGCATCGGATCGCTAAGCTTACCGAGGAGTTAGTCCCATTTGTGGGGATCGGGCGCTGGGCGAAAGAGACGTGGGGAACGGTGCAGGCCGCGGCCCGCTCGGGGGACCGTTTGACGCTCGTCGGCGAGGCCGGCACCGGCAAGACGCTGTTGGCGCGTCACCTCCATTGGCAATCACCGACTGCGGACGCGCCGTATCAAATCATTCAACTGGAGCGCATTCCGCACGAAGTCGTCGAGAGCGAGTTGTTTGGCTACGTGCGCGGCGGTTTCTTGAGTCGGCGCACCGTCGTACCGGGACGAGTCGCGGCCTGTGGCACCGGCACTTGTATCGTGACCGGGCTGGATCGCTTGCCATCCGCATTGCAGGAGCGCTGTCTTTCGTGGCTCTGTGAAGGAGCTATGATCCCGATGGGGAGCGAAGAGCGGATTCCGGCGCCGGCGCGTATCGTCTTCGAACTGCGGGCGCGCGAATTTCCCCGCGCGCGGGAGAGCGCGCTGATCGGGCCGTTGTACGACCTCGTGGCCCGCCATGTCGTCACGATGGAACCGATTGCGCGGCGCCGTGACGACATCGTGCCACTCGTGGAATATTATCTCGAACGTTATGGAACCGAATGGGGATTGGGCTATCGGCGTCTCTCCAGCGAGGCCGCGCGCTTCTTGCGCCGTGCCGGGTGGCGGGAAAACGTGCGCGGCATTATGCTGGCGGCCGCGCATGCCGTCTCGACGACCGAGGCCCGGGAACTGACGCCGAAGGATTTCCCGCCGCAATTGGCGCGCCATCCGGAGCTGGCGACGGAGCTGGGCTTGGAATCGACTTCGTTAGAAGAACTGATCGAACGCAAGCTGACGCAATTTTTTGAACGGTTGGGGGAATACGACGTCCACGAGTTGCATAGCGCGATTACCGCCAAAGTGGAGCGGCCGTTAATCAAGCTCGTGCTCGCAAAAACCCGTGGCAACCAAGTGCAGGCGGCGCGGATATTGGGGATCAATCGCAATACCTTACGCACCCGGATGCGACAACTCGGGTTGACGGCCAAGCGGGAGCGGGCGTGACGAGGCATTCGGTGCAAGGCATTTACGCCGTTGTCGACCCACGCTTTCTGCCGGCCGGGCGGGACGTGGCGGAATTCACCCGCGCGTTTCTCGATGGCGGGGGCCGACTCGTGCAATTGCGCGTCAAGGACGCTGGGCCGGCCCTCAGTGCGGAACGGCGGCGGTTGGCCGACGCCATCATGGCGCTGAAGAACGAGTACGACTTTACTTTTGTTATGAACGATGACGTTGCCGGTGCGCGGGCCGTTGCCGCAGATGGTGTGCATGTCGGTCAAGACGATCCGCCGATCAGCGTCGTGCGAGCAACGCTGGGCTCGGACCTGTTGATCGGCTATTCGGCGCACACGGTCGCGGAGGCCGTCACGGCCGCAGCTGCCGGGGCCGATTATGTGGCATTAGGGGCGATTTATCCGACTGCGACCAAGGGGCCGGGTCATCCGGTGCAAGGCGTTACGGTCTTGCGCCACGTCGTGCAGGCCGTACATATCCCCGTGGTGGCGATCGGCGGCATTACGCGCGCCAATGTCGATACCGTTTGGCAAGCGGGAGCCGCAGCCGTCGCGATGATCACCGGCCTCACGCAAGCGGCGGACGTCCGGGCGGAAACGCAATGGCACGTCCGCGCATGGGAACAGTGGCAAAGCAGTCACACACGATGCACTGATAGGAGCGTTGCATGACACGACCAATTGTATTAACCATCGCAGGATCCGACCCGACCGGCGGAGCCGGATTACAAGCCGATCTCTATACCATTCAACAATTCGGCTGCGACGGTCGCTCGGTGACCACCGCGATCACGGCGCAAACCAACGATCGAGTCCTCGGCGTCTGGCCGACGGCCGGCGACGTCTTGACCCAGCAATTGGCCACGGCCGCAGAGCGGGTCGAATTGGCGGCGGTCAAGATCGGGATGCTGGCGACGACCTCGAACATCTGGGCCACGATCTGGTTCCTCCGTTCCCGCGCCCACGGCCACGTTGTGATCGATCCGTTGCTGCATTCCTCCAGCGGCATGCCGCTGCTCGAACAAAAGGGTGTGCAGATCTTCCAGCAGCAACTGTTGCCGTATGCCACGGTCATCACGCCGAACATCCCCGAAGCCATGGCGTTGGCCGGGATGCAAATCGCTTCGATCGAGGCGATGGAAGTGGCCGCCAAACAGATTCACGGCGACGTCTTGCGTCTCCGTGGGGGGCACGGCGATAAACCGCTATTTATCGTAGTAAAGGGTGGGCACTTAAAACACGATCCGGTCGACGTGATCTTCGACGGCGAACGGACCGAACGCCTGACCGGCGCGCGCCTGCCCGGCGGGATCCACGGCTCCGGTTGCCGCTACGCCTCCGCCCTTGCCGCCGAACTCGCGAAAGGCCACTCCGTCGTCCACGCCGCCCAAAGCGCGAAGGCCTATGTTGCCGGCTTGATTGCGGCCGGATTGCAATAATTCACCGCAGGCCCTCTGCCAGCCGGTCGAGTCGATCGAGAAAAAAATCGGTCGACCAAAGTGCGAGCGTAGAGAGTGCAGTCGGTTTTAGAAATCGTTCGACATCGGCGCGTGCTGCGGCCCAATCGGTGGCGCGGATCTTCGCGCGCATCGTGTCCAGGAACCACTTTCGTGTTACTTGTTGCCCTTGGCCGCGCCACGGCCCCTGCTGTTCACACGCCGCACTCAACAATGGCATGTTTAATTGAGGGTGCCGGCCAACGTACCAGACGAAGTCATACCAATCCCGTCCCTTGAGGTACTCGCGGCACAGCAAGGCGTGGCACTTGCCGGCGAAGAGGCTGGGAAGATCGTGAATGACCACCGGGAAGGGAAAAGGAAAGTCGAGATACTTGATTTCGGTGTGTGCGCCGGTCGGGGGATTGGTGTCGAGTTCGAATTTGACGCGGATTTGTTTCGGACGTCCGGTGGTGAGCGGGTGGCGAATCTTGAGGACCTTGCCGATCGATTGATCCTTTAAGAAAGCCGCTTTGACCGTGCCGGTGGCCTTCGTGCGGTCCTCGATCTCGACGGTTAATCCATAGGCCGCAAATTCCGTGATGAGGCCACGCAAGTAGGTCTCCCATGCAAACGTGGGATTCGGTTGGTGCAAGGCAAAGTCCAGATCCTCGGAGAACCGTTCGAGGCTATATAAAATCCGTAAGGCCGTCCCACCGTGGAACGCGGCGACCTTAAAGAAGGCGCTCCGGGACAACGCAGCGAGCGCGATCTCCTGGACGATTTCACGCAGCGCTTGTGCTTCTTCCTGATGGGACTGGCACCGATGCGTATCGAGACGCTCCTGTAGGATGCGGTGGCTCATAATTGGAGGTCCTTTCTCACACGATTCAAGAAACGAACGATTGGTCGACTGCGGTTCACCGCAGCGAGTGCGTTCAATTCCTCGGCGGTTGTCGTATGCATCTGCTCTTCATCGAGCCGTAAATCGTGTAGCAAAGGGCCCACGCCACGCCACGACTTGCGATGCGACCTCATGTAGTCGACGATGGCCCGCCACGGGCGTGCCATGAAGAACACCTCGTCGGCGACGACACAGCGCTCCACTGCGGTCATGAAGCCATGCAGGGGGACCGTCGTGAAATGAAAAATCCCGAGCGGCGTATGAAATGCGCGGGTGCGCAGTCGGGCTGCGGAGGTGGTCGTGTAGACGGCCTCCGGTATCCAGCCGTGATGGACCAGCGCCGTCTCGTAACTGATATACGAAGGGCCATAGAGTTTCTGTGCGAGGACAAAGAGATTCAACGGGCGGCGCCGATACGGCTCGGCCAGACAATAGACGCCGCGGCGCAAGTGGATGAAGTCTCGCCGCGCGAGGGCGCGTTTCACCAGCCCATACAGGCGATCCTTCGAGCCAGGGAAAATTTGGAGCAGTTCCGTATCCGAGAAGCTGTCATATGGGATCCGTGCACGGATGGAATCGATGAAGGGTGACATATATTTGTATGATACTGTCGAAATGTGACAGTATCAATCGTTATTATGCCATTGTTTGCCTAATGTGACGCGCACGCGCGGCGCGATCCCTATCGACAATGTCTGTTCGGGCAGATATCTGCCTGCGGGGACGTTATGAATCGTGTGTACACCGAGCATGATTTTAACAGCGCCGAACTGCGGCGATTGCGCGCGTTGCAGACTCCGTATGGGATCCAGTGCATGCTGGATGCGATGCCGTACCATTTGGCCACGACGGCCTGGTCGCCACGGCGGGTGTTGACGGAACACACCGCGCACTGTTTAGAAGGAGCGATATTTGCGGCCGCGGCGTTGCGCGTGCTCGGCTTTCCGCCGCTGATCCTCGATCTCGAAGCTGACCACGATACCGATCACGTCATCGCGGTGTATCGATCGCGCGGGCATTGGGGTGCGGTCGCGAAATCGAATTTCACTGGGTGTCGGGGGCGGGAGCCGGTCTATCGCACGCTCCGCGAACTGGCGCTCAGTTACTTCCATATCTATTTCAATCCGCGCCGTGCCCGCACGCTGCGGACTTTTTCGCGTCCGGTTAACTTGGCGCGTTTCGATCGCCAGCACTGGATGACCACGCAACGACCCATTTGGTTCATCGCCGAGCATCTGCTCGAGATCCCCCACACCCGCTTATTGACGCCGCAGCAAATCAAGTCTCTCACGCGCGTCGATGAACGCACCTACCAAGCCGAATGTTTAGGGAAGGCCAAGCGCGGCGCGTGAGAGGCGGTGTGATGTATTGCGCGTTTAATCTTCCCAGGTGAAATTCCTCGCGGCTTTTCTTATTCCCTCTCCCTTAGGGGAGAGGGCTAGGGTGAGGGGAGGATTCAAGACTGTGTAGTCATGGTGGTCTCCCCCTCACCCAACCCTCTCCCCAAAGGGCGAGGGAGGTGGATACCCCACCCCTTGGGGCGGGTGCGTTCAGTGCGGCAGTAGTTGTTGATAGGCGGCCATCAGTTGGCGGGTGATCGGGCCGGGGGTGCGGGGCTTGATCGTGATGTCGCGGATTTCACGGACGGGCAGGACTTCGCTGGTGGTGCCGGTCAGAAAAATTTCGTCGGCGGCCTTCAGATTTTCGATGGAGATATGGGCCTCGCGCCACGGGATGTCGAGACTGTCGGCGACTCCTAAAATGCCGAAACGGGTGACGCCCGGCAACACGCCGTCGCTGAGTGGCGGCGTGTAGAGGCGGCCTTTGCGGACGAGCAAGAGATTCGTGGCCGTGCCTTCTAAGACCCAACCGCGTTGATTCAACAACAGGCCTTCGTCGGCGCGCGCGGCCTGGACCTCTTGGCGCGCCAACATCCGACAGAGATAACTCGTGGTCTTCAAATTCGCGAGTGCCGGCGGTTCTCCACAGACCGATGTGACGACGATGATCGAGGCGCCTTGGTGGTAAAGGCGTTCCGGTTTCGGCCGAAAACGCCGTGCGAACAAGACGACGTTGGCGTCGAGGTGGGGCGGGCGGTCGAAGGTGTACGCCGTGCCTCCAGCGCTGATCGTGACGCGCACCACGGCCTCGCGTAAGCGATTGGCGGCGAGGACTTTTTGCACGGTTTTTTCGAACGCGTATTCGTCCAGCGGGAGATCGATTTGGAGTCGTTCGCAGTTTTCGCGCAGTCGGTGGTAATGGAGCGCGGGAAACGCGACGCGGCCGGCATACGCGCGCAACGTCTCGAAGACGCCTTCGCCGTAGAGAAATCCGCGGTCGAAGACGGAGAGCTTCGCCGCCGTTTCCGACACGAGCTGTCCGTTAATATAGACTTTGCTCATGGATCGTGTCGATCGGGAGATGGTGGAGTTGCGCGAAGAATGCGGCCACGCGCTGGTCGGTGGCTTCGAGCGCGGCCTCGGCGTCGGTCGCTGGATCGAGCCAGTTCGCGGCGTGGAGATAACCGAGGCCTTCGCGGATGGTCAGCAGCCGAACGCCGAGGTTAAATTGCGCGCGCCCGTGCGGGCCCCACATCCCGAGTGCGCCGGTGTAGGCGTGGCGACGGAACGGTTCGTGTTGCAGCAACAGGCGGACCACGTTGTGTTTCGGGAAGCCGGTCATCGAAAGTCCCGGCACGATGATGCTTAATGCGTCGACTAATCCGTAATCGGCGCGGAGCCGCGCGCGCAAGTTACATGTCAGGTGGACACTGCGCGCATCGACTTCCAACGCGGCCGGGTCTTCCCGCACGGTCCCTTGTTCGGCGAGCGGCATCAGTTCTTCGCGCAAGCGGTGCAGCAATCCACGGGCGCCCGGTGTTTCCGCAAGCCATTCGTTCGGTTCCGGCAGCGCGATGCCGTGCTGATACGGGCCGCACGCCAATACGGGCTTGGCGGTGAGTTCGCGCTGTTCCATGGTCAGAAACGACGTGGGCGAGAGGGAGCAAAGTTGGAACGAGCCGGTGTCGAGGTACGTGGCGTATGGCGCCGGATTGGTCTGCCGTAACTGCGCATGCACGGCCCATGGGGCTTGCGGCATCAGGCCGACGTACCGTGGCGCCAAGTTGATGCGTTGCGCTACGCCTTGCCAGAGGCAGCGTTTCAATTCCTGCGCGATTTGGCGATAGCGGCGGCGCGGACTGACCGGGGTGAGATCTTCGGCCATGAACGCGATCGGATGATCCCGATCCGTGGCGCGGTGCGAGAGGATGCTGGTCGAGAGCGAGCGTTCGGTATCGTGGTTGGGCAGCAGGCGATGCGCTTCCGGATCGTCAAGCGATGACGTCGCGTGTTCCGTCACGAGCGCGGCCAGTTCTTCGGCGCGGGCCTCCGCTAATGCGGGCCGTGATTGCACGGTGTGGTCGAGGCCGAGCGAGGCGACGTACGCACTCCGTTCGACGTGGTCGATGACGAGCACGGTGTCGAACAGGCCTAACCACGCGTCGGGGAGTTCTTGGTTGCCATCGGCACGGGTATCCGGAATGGCGCGTGCGCCCCATTCGAAGCCGACGTAGCCGACGAGTCCGCCATAAAAGGGGAGATACGGATCGATCGGCAAATCTTGCAAAATGGTGGCAAAGCCGCGCAGCGCGTCGACCGGGTTGTCGATCGCGGTGCGGGTGCGGGACCCCTGTTGCGTGGTGATGAAGCCGCCAACACATTGGAACTGCGCGACGGGACGGATGCCAATGAAGGTGTACCGCCCGCCGGTATCCATACAAAAACTGGGACCGGCCGTGCTGACGGCCTGCAGCGCCGCCGTGACATCGGGTGGCGTGGCGAGAGGGACAATAGCAGGAGTGCCCGGCACGGCGCCACCCGACCACAGTTGCGAGGAGGTGTCAATTGAGATTATGCGAAGGAGCCGCCAATAATCCATGTTCCCGGGTGATGGTGATGGGCACCGTTGCGCGGCGGTAGTGGATGGCGGCGGTGAGATAGGCGTACATCTGTTGTCGCACTGGGCGGAAGTAGCGATAGCAGCCGTTCACCGGGACGAGTTCGCCGAAATAGATGCTCGTTTCCGGAAAGCGTTGCTGTCCTTGTGGGGCATAGCCGCGCGGATAGTGCAGGCATGAGAGTTCGATCCCTTGGAGCGCCGCTGCCGGGACGGCGGCCAGGAGTTGGTCGATCAGCGTGTCGTAGTGCGTTTCCCAATCCGGGCCCTGGACGATCGGATCGAGCGAGCAGATGATCCGATAGCCGGCGTCGGCCAGCGCCGCCGCGGCCGCCAAGCGGTCCGCCAACGGCGCGGTCCCACGTTCATTCCGGCGGATGAAGTCGTCCGGGGCGACGGCAAAGACGATGGTGGTTTGTCCGCGATGTTCGAGACCGATCAAGTGCTGCACGTTCGCGGTGCGAGTCCACAATTCCAGCTGTGCATGGCGCGTCCACGCGAAGCACGGGATGAGCCGCGCGGCAAAGTGCGTGTAGTGATCGATCGCCAACGCATCGCCTGCGTCGCCGCAGCGCAACACGAATTGTTGGTTTACTACGCGGTTGGCGCGACGCGAGAAATCAGTCAACATTTCATCGAGGTTGACGTGCACGGACACAATTGGGCGTCGGAGTTTCGGGTTGGGAAACGGAAAGTAGCTGCATTCATACGGTGCGTTCAGCACAAAGTCGGTGCACCAATGAAGGCTCGGCGCCTCTGCCGTTTCCGCGCCGATCTCCGAGGACGGTATCTTCACCAACGGGCGAAACCATGGTTTCGGGGCCTCGGTAAGTGCCCAGCGGCGCTTTGCCGCCGCCGGGTCGTCGGGGTACACCAACGTCGTCAGGTCGTCGATGGTTTCTGTGGTGGTCGTGGTTCCGAGTTGCGCCAGCAGCTGTTGAGTCGCCGGCAATCCACGCACGGCGGCGTCGATGTAAATGATGTCGGGATCTGCGCTGTACGAAGCCGTGCTCATGCGGGCTCCGTGTTATGTCGCGCTCTCTACTCCTGTCAATCGCGATAGATTATACGCGGTACCATTCGAAGATCTTGCGCCATGACTGACGGTCGAAGGCTTGTTGCAACTGAGTGACCAGGGTCGCCAGCTCTTCCGGGGCCTTGAATTGGTACTCCAGCTTAATGCGGGGGTCTTCGAAGTAGGGATCGGCGGTTAGTTTCGCCGTCTGCGGCAACGCCAAGTCGCGGATCATCGAGGCGAATTGTTGTTGGCGTTCCATCAGCGTTGGCAAGCGCACGCCTTGCAGCGTTTTGCGCAATGCCTCGACCTTGGCCGGCGGAGCGACAGTCGGATCGATCACGACGGCGAGGAGTTGATAGCGCTCCAGCACGTCTTCGACGCTGACGGCGTCTCGGGCGGCGATCTCGCGGATCATGACGAGCAAGTCGTTCAATTTGGCCGGTGTCGCGCGCAACGGCCGCAACACCTTGACCAACGCCTCTTGGGTGCTCGGGCTGAACTCCGCGATCCGAGCAGCCGTGGACAATGCGTAGCGCTTGTCCACGATCAAGGCCTTGGCTGGTCCCGCGCACTGCATTAAGGACAACAGTTGGTGGAGGACGCGATAACTGGCGTCTTCTTCCATCAGCGGGAGATAGGTCTTCACTAAATCGTCTTCGGCGATGCCGTAACTGCCGAGCAGGCGTTCCAACACGTGTGCTTCTTCAATGAGGTTCAAGCCGCGCGTGGCCAAGTTGTCGTGCAAATTGTGTAGGAAGGCCTGAAAGACCGGCAACGCGCTGTGGTCGTAGACCAGCGCCGGGATGGTTTGACGACCCAGTGCCTGGCACGCGACCACGCGCCGATATCCGGCGACGATTTGATACGCGCCGTCCACGGTGTGACGCGCGACAATCGGTTGCACCACGCCGATCGTCTTGATCGAGGAGGTGAGTCGTTCGAGTCGCGGCGCGAAACTCATTCGGAAACTGTCGTCGGCGATATTGAGACCGGTAATTGGGAGGACTTGAAGTAGCATAGACACGCGCGTATCGCAAAATTCGCTCAAGGTCGCAATAAAAAATCAGTCATGCAGTGAAAAATTATTCGGGGAACAGCATTGTTGGAAAAATATCTTCCCATTCCGCTTCCGGATGTTCTCGCATCGTCTCGTCGACTGCGGATTGCAGGGCTGCGAGGGCGGTGTGTTCGATGGAGAGCCGTTGGTAAGCGCCGAACATCCCGCAGTGGTACAATGCCGCTTCGAGTTGTTGCTGAAACGTCCGGATGGCTGTCGCCGTACGTGGCACGGCGTGGTCGTCTCGTGCGAGGAGATACGCCAGCAGCATGGCGTAGAGGCCATGAAACGACGTCAGCGGGCACCCGTCGTCGTTATACAATAGGACTTCGTCCGCCTCATAAATGCCGGGCGTGTGATGGGTCCGGGCGGGTGGATCGTAGACGCGCAGTGTCGCGGCGAAGCGGACGGGCCGCGGATCGTTGACGAACGCAGGGTGCATGGCGTTCCAGAGACGTCCCAACACGCGGCGCATTTCCCAAGTGAGTGTGCGTGGACAATACATCACGATCTTATCGGGACGATGCAGGTGATGCTGGAGTTCTTCGTCGGCGACAAACGGCGACGGCAGTTTGAGGTCGACATCCCAGTCGGCGCGTTTGATGGTGTCGATGAGCGTGGAGGCGATTTGAGCGGCGAACGCGGGATGTATGGCCAAGTAGAAGCGGGTGCTAGTTCTCACGCCTCGATAATCGAAGCGTGGTTGGCATTGTGGATCGCGGGGGCGCAAATACAGCCACGATTCATGATCGGTCGGATCGTCTTGGGGGATGATTTCGATGGTATCGGTGTCGCGCGTGCCACAGCGTCGATACAGGGCCGCTGCGTGGTGTCGATAGATTGCGAGATGTGTCGGTTCCACGGTCGTTGGTGTCTCCGGATGATACGTCATCCAATAATAGACCTCGGATCGCGTCGGCAGGCGGTCCTGCGTGGCGACAAACGCGCGGGCAAAGCGGAGAAACGCGCGGACGTCGCGGCGAAACTGGGCCGGGGCGATGGGCGTGCGCAATTTTGTTTTGGTGACGGCGAGGCATTGCTGCCCCCACGCGCTACGTTCCGTTGTGGCCGCAGCAGTTGCGAACGGGGCGAAGAGTTGGCCGGCTCCAAGGAGGCGACCGGTAATGCGATCGGCCAGCTGTGCGGCGTTGTCGCCATGGAGTGTCGGGGCTGGACGCAAAAAACGGTCTCCGGCAACTGCGTGGTGCCGAGCTGCGGCGTCAGCGGCCACTAATGTAGCGTCGGCATGAGTTTCCCGCAGCCGCCGGATATTGGCGATGCGACGCAGCTGTAATTGGGTGGCTCGGCTCATAGTCAGTACAGAGCATCGGCAGAAGCGGGGGAAAGTTGTGTAAATTAGTCGCATAATCGCAATATTCTCCATCTTTGAGGCCTCTATGAGCCAATTTACCGGGCTCTGGGAGGTCGGCAGGGGGCAGAGGTGGGGGGATTTTTTGGAAAAAACCCAATGAAATCAATGGCAGGTTTCGCAGTCGCAGAAAGTGGTGGTTAAAACAGCTGCGATATCATAAGGATGGACGCGGTTCATAACCTGGAGGGGGACCATGACAGCGAAGCATTCGGCGTTTGCAGAGGTGAATACCTATGTCCGGCGGGTGGCGAAGCGGCTGCAAATCCCGGACGCGTATCTGAACATCATGCTCAATCCGTATCGCGAACTGCGGGTCCAAGTGATGATCCATCGCGACGATGGCTCGATTTTCGAGACCTTCGGCTATCGCATTCAGCACAATGCGGCGCGCGGTCCTTATAAAGGTGGGATTCGTTACCATCCGGACGTGAACGAAGACGAAGTCCGTGCGCTGGCGTCGTTGATGACGTGGAAGAACGCGTTGGTCGATATCCCGTTCGGCGGGGCGAAGGGTGGGATCACGGTCGATCCGCGCCAACTCTCGCCGCGCGAATTGCAAGACCTGACCCGTTCGTTCACGCGCAAGATCGACATGGCGCTCGGGCCGTATCGCGATGTCCCGGCGCCGGACGTGAACACCAATGCCGAAGTGATGGGTTGGATCATGGATGAATACGGTCGGCGGCACGGACACACGCCGGCCGTGGTGACGGGAAAGCCGTTGGCGCTGGGCGGTTCCAAGGGACGGCAAGCGGCCACCGGGCGAGGCGTGAGTCTCGTTACGCAGTGGGCGGCGAACGATAACGGGATCGACGTCCCGGGGGCGCGGATCGTGTTGCAAGGATTCGGCAACGTCGGGACCTATGCGGCGGAGTTCCTGATGCAAGCGGGCGCGAAAATTATCGCGGTGAGCGATGTCGATGGCGCGATCTATGCGAAAGACGGACTCGATATCCCGGCGCTGTTGGCGTGGGTGCGGGAACATCGCACGGTCAAAGGGTTCCCCGGCGCGGAGCCGATCGACGGTGCGAAGCTACTCACGATCCCGTGCGACATCCTGATTCCTGCCGCGATGGGGGGCGTGATTACGATGGCGAACGCGGCCCAAATTCAAACCAAGCTGTTGATTGAAGGGGCCAATCATCCGGTGACTCCGGACGCCGCAGCGGCGTTGGAGCAGCGGGGGATCCCGATCATCCCCGACATCCTGGCTAACGCCGGCGGCGTGACCGTGTCGTACTTCGAATGGACGCAGAACTTACAGCAATTCTTCTGGAGCGAGGCGGAAGTGAATCAACGACTCGGCGAACGGCTCGAAACGGCGTATCGCACCATGTCCGAGACCGTCGTGGAATCACAATGCACGTATCGCGAGGCCGCGTATCTGATCGCACTCCGCCGCGTCTGGGAAGCGATGCAGCTGCGCGGGATTTGAACTGTGCTGACGGACGACGAATGCATGCGTGCGGCGCTGGCGGAGGCGGAATTGGCGGGCGCCCAAGGCGAAGTCCCGATCGGGGCCGTCGCGGTCGTCGGCGAGCAAATCGTGGCGCGGGCCCACAACCGACGTGAAGCCGACGGCAATCCACTGGGACACGCGGAAATTCTGCTGCTGCAGCAACTCATCGGCACTCGTGCCAGTTGGCGGCTCGACGACGTCACGCTGTACGTCACGTGTGAACCGTGTCTGATGTGCGCGGGCGCATTACTGCAAGCGCGGCTCGCACGACTCGTTTACGGTTGCGCCGATCCGAAGGCCGGCGCCTGCGGCTCGCTTTACCAAGTTCTCGACGACGCGCGCCTCAATCACCGCATCCCATGCACCGCTGGCGTTTTGGCCGCCGACTGCGGCGCGCTGCTCTCGGCGTTTTTTCGAGGGTTGCGGGGATGTAAGTCAGTGAAGGCGTAGACGCGTTGTGGGCAATTCCCTCGCCAGTGAAACCGGTTGCGCGTTGTCGCGTCCCTCATTACACTGGCCGCCTGGAGTCGACGCCGATGCTGAGTCCTGCGGAAGTGACTGCGGTGCAACAATTCCGGGCCAAAGTAGCGCTGTGGGATGCGGCCTATGCGGTATTTGTCGCCACCGAGGTGTTGATTGCGCCGCTCGTATTGACCTATCCGCAATACTCCGCGCTCCGGGCGCATGAGCGACGCATTGCGATCGACATCGAGCGGGACGGGATCCGATTATGGATGCCCTTTTCCAAGACGATCGCCGGGGACCGATTGCGCGACGTCGAGCAGTTTCTCACCGTGGCGCGGGCGTATCTGGCCGCGCTGCCAGTTGATCCATTGGGATAAAGCGGCAGGGATGGGAGCGGAGCTGTGCGACGGCCGTGTTGTGCAGCGGGTCGCCGTATTCGCTGAGCGCCAGGATAAATCGGTCGATCGTGTCGGCGCGCCGGGCCGCGCGGATCCAGACGCGCATGCCGGCGCGGAACAATGTGTCCTGCGTAGTTCCGAAGAACGGGGGCGTCGCGGGGTCCGCGGGGAATTCCCAATATTGCACGCGAGCGCGCAACGGTTTCCCCCCAACGGTGCCGACGACGACGGTCTTGGGGAGCCGGCACTTCGCCGGCGAGGTGAAGCGTGTGGCGTGGATCGGCCGCGCGGGCGGCGTTGCTCCGGCAGGCGTGAGCGCGGGGATGAACGCGAAATAGGAAATGACTCCCGGTTGGGCCCGAGAGCCGGGAGGTGGTGGCAGGGGCTGATCGTGACTGATCATGAGGACCGCATCGGCAATCCCATCGCGATTGAAATCGTATGGCGGATTGATCGGTTGTCCGATGGGGAAGTTGCCACGGCCCATGCTGCGGACATACGCCGGGCCGCAGATGCGCGCAAGTCCATTACGGTTGCGGAGTAGCGGGCATCGGCTGCGCTTGTTGCGGCAGGGTGTCGGTGGGCGTCGCGGCGTGTTCGATGAACGACTGCATCATCGGGGAAGGGTCCCAGAGGCCGAAGCCGGGCAAGTTGCTCCAGTCGAGGCCGAGGCGCGGATCGCCGCCGCCTTTGTTGCAGCATTGCGCGGTGCCGCTGCCGGTGCCGGTGCCGCCGCCTTTGCTCGTTTTTACGTCGCTGTCCGCGAGCGGGGATCGGGCGCCCATCGCGGGTCCGCAGTCGACGGCCCAGCAGGCGCTCTTGTTCGACGTCGACGGGGCGCAGCTGCTCAAGTTCCCCTGGCTGGCGGCGCCGCCGCTCATGCTATTTTTATCTGTTGCATCTGCCATTCCGCCGGCCACCAATGATCCGGTGCCGGGCGGTTGACACTCCGCGACGATGCAGTCCGGTTGCGGTTTGTCGGGACCTTGCGGGTATCCTTGACAGCCGCCCGGCGGGGCGAATTGTCCGGAAACGGAAGTACACTGATTGGAACAAGTGTCGCCTTGGCAGAGATGTCCGCCGTGCTGCATCGGCACGGTGCCACTCTCGGCCATCACGCCGTGATGTTCCTTGGATGCGACGCCAGCGCCCGACAGATACGCGTGACCGCCTTCGTGTTGGACAACACCGGTCCCTTGCCCGCTTGCGGCAACACCTTTGTTCAGGAAGATGCGGCCGCTGGCGGGATCGTAGAGTCCGCCGGGTTGCGGTTGGCCCGGTTTGCCGCTGGCGTGGGACACGGTTCCCCCATCGGGAGATAGCACGGCGCTGCCACCCACCAGCGGTGTAGCGCCTTCTTCTTTCGCCTTCTTCGCGAGTTCACCCGGCGTCACTTTTTCGAAATTCACCGGGGTCGCGTTGGCCATCGCCTTCTGGGCGTGTGCCAGTGCGGCCGCGTGTTGCTCGGGCGTGATATTGTGACTATTCGCGTTGGCCTGATTGCGGAGTCCATCCGCGACCGGACCAAAACCATCGCCGGCTTGTTTCTTGTTCTTGTCGATTTTTTCATCGAGCGGAGTCTTAATTGGTGTTTCGGTTTTTTCGGGATTATCTCCGCTCGCCGCGCCGCACAGCGACCCGACCGGGACCTTCACGATACTCTCCATCAGCTCGCCGCCGCCCATGCCTGCGCCGCCGGGCCCGCGTCCACCGCCGCCTTCACCGCCGCTGCGATACGGTTGCGGATTCGGTGCGATCGGATTGGAAAACGGATCACGATGACACATCACCCAGCCGAGTTGCGGGAGTTGCACGCCGCAGGCGCCCGCGGTCCCGCCGCCGTCCGATCCGCCGCCGCAGGTATCATTGCATCCCTTGCCGGCCGCCGCAGTGGACCAGAGGCTGCAGGTTCCCATGCCATGCGATGCCGGGTCGAGCAGCACATTCATGAAGCTGTCGAATCCCATGCATTCGCCTTGCAGCGCCGCGCCGACGAATGCTCCACTGGGACTCCCGCCGCCTGGTTGGCAATTTTTTTCCTTCACCTTCCCCATCGACGCGCCGAATGGGGTTTTTCCCATTCCGCCGCCTCCCCCAAAGGCCGCCATCTTCGGACCCATCCCGGCTCCTTGGCCAGGACCTCCGGCCTTCATCCCCATTCCGCCACTTTTTCCTGGTATGCCGGCCATCCCGGGTATCCCGCCGAGTCCGGCCTTTTGCGCATCCGCGCCGGCACAAAAGAATTGCTGTTTCATCAGGCCTTCGGCCGGGTCATACAAATAGAGACCGAATTTTTCGAGAAACGGATTTTGCGCGGCGAGGTCGATTGACGGCAGCAACGACTGCATCGCGAGCCAGAGTTGACTTTCGGTCCCGACGCGTTTGATCACGTCGAAGAGGTTGAGCACGGGATTCAGTCCGACGGAGAGAAGATGGTGCCGAACCAAGGCGCGTTGTGCCTCCGTGATCGGCAACGCGTCGACCTCTTGCACGGCCGTTTGCAACGCCTTGGCCAATGCGGCGTCGAGCGCCAGCGCTTGTGCAGTATTCAGATAAAGCGAGCCCAATATCCAGTCGCTCAAATGGGCCGTGGCCGGTTTGAATTCACCATGCACGGCATTGAGACAATATTTGGTCAGCGTTTGCTCGGCAACGACGTCGCCGGTGTACTGATCGGTCAGTCCGGCGATCACGGTGCGCAGTCCGAACGGCAGCGCGCGACGGGTCGCGATCCCGAGACGAAAGCAGGATTGCTCCAACAGCGGAACCAAATTGCCGCCGGCCAGTGCGGGGTCTTGTAATACGTCATCAAGACGCGCCGCGAGTTGCGCGTCGAGTTGGGCATCGAGCGGCGCGAGTGCCTCATCAGCCGCTTGCAGCGACTGGATCGCGGCTTGATAAGTCTGTTGGGCCACGGCCAGCGGACTCGGCGTCTTCGACTTCGATTTCTTCTGCAGCAGTTGCCAGAAGCCAGGCGCGGATGGTGGCGTTTTAGTCGCTTGGGTTATTTGCGCGGCTGTTAACGGTTTTGCTGGCTGCAGCGACTGCTGGATCACGATTTCCCGATACGCCTGATCGACCGCCGCCCCAGCCGCCCAGACCCGCGCTTGCTGCGCGATCGCGTCGGCTTCGAGTTGGATAATGGCGTCGGTCGAGCTCCCGGCCCAGCTGAGGGACGGAACTCCAGTCAGGGTCAGGGTAAGGATGAAACGGGCACAGTACGGAAGGATACGAGTTCGGCGCATACGGGGCTCCTGGATAGTGAGGCAGGATGATCAGAAAGCAAGATGCGTACCGCACGCGACCGTGCGGCGGGTTCCGCACGGTGCTGAAAAGGCGGGCCATTTTTTTGCGGGGCGACCAGCTGATTTCTCAGGTTGAGAATGCGTGGTGGGAACGAGAAAAAAACGTCACTGAAATGGCGGTGGCGTGCCTGGATAGACGTCGTCTGTATAGGGGACTTGCTCTAGGAAGGTTGCTGGCCTTGCCATTGCAGGTGTTACAAGGTCATGCGATTCTTGCGGTGGCATTGGTTCGCCGAATACCCACAGTGTGCCTGGGTTCGTGGCGCGCTCTGCGGGCTGTTGTTCCTGGCCGGTCCGGTGGGGGCTGCGGAGGAGGAGGCGCGCGCCGAGCCGGACCCGCCGCCCGCTGCCGAGTCATCCGCCGAAGAACAGGAAGCGCCGCCGCGCGGGGAGACCACGCACGAGCTGGCCACGCAGCAAGCGGCGTTGACCGAGGACGGCGCGGCGGCAGCGCCTGGCGCTGCGGTGGGCGCTCCGATGGACGACACGCAGAGTCCGTTGGGCGATCACGGATTGGCGGTGCAAGAGGCCGGCGTGGGTCCTGCCGGTGGGGTGTCGCTACCATTTCCGTTGCAGTTACTTCCCGGGCGCCACGGAATGACGCCGGTCGTCGCCGCCGTCTACTCCAGCGGCAATCGGAGCAACGGGCCGCTCGGGTATGGAATGGAATTGGTCGCGGGAGGCCAGATCACGCGGCGAGGTTGGCGGGAGGGCGTTGTGCCGCCACAGAGTTATGGGCCGGGGTTTTTCAGCAACTTCGATTGGGCGAACGAACGCTATCGGGTGAATGTCGAAGGGAACGCGCAGGAAATTTTCTACGCCGGATCCGCGACGGCGGGCGGGTTGCGATTTCTGCCGCGGTATCAGTCCCATTGGGTCGTTACGGCGCCGAATCAATTCCTGTTCGATAAATGGGGGGCTCGGCTTCCCACCGGGATGCGCTATCAATTCACAAGCCATCCGGGAACGACGAGCGCGATCAAGCGGAACGAACAGTATTTGGTGGCGGCGATTTCACCGGACGAGCAGACCAACACGTTCTATCGCTATCGCGCCGGTGCGCCATTCATGATCGGCGGCGTCGATGTCGGGTCACGGGCGGTCGTGCTCGCAGAAATCCGCTATTCCTGTGCGCTTGAGGAATCCGATACCTGTTACAAAGTCCTCTTTCACTATGAATACCGAGACGATGTCGTTATCTCGGCCCAATCGGGGCAGGTGGTCGGCTCCGCCGAGCGCGTGAAGCGAGTGGACGTGCTCACGCCGACCGGCGAACTGGCGTGGAGTTACCACTTTACTTACGTGCAGGACCACATCAACGGGCACAGCCTGTTGCGGGAGATTCAACAAACCTTCAAAGGTGGTCAGAGTCTGCTGCCCCCCATTCGTCTGACGTTCAGCGAGGCGCAGCCGCCGCCAGAATATTGGCCGTTGAACACGACGCCACTGGGGGCGCTGAGTTACAGTTATCAATCGTTTTATGCGCAGGAAACATTGGGGACGCCGCAATATAATAAAGACGAGGATGGGAAGCCGATCAATCCGATGGAGGGAGATCCGATTATTTATGTCGGTGGCACCCAATGGGTCGAGGCGGAGGAATTTGTGTTCGGTGCCGGCGTCTTTTTTGCCGATCCGAATCATGATGGCTTGCCCGACTTGATCCAGCGCGACATTGCCAAGCAAGATTGGATCAATCAAGGCGATGGGACGTTTGCCCCGACACCTGCGGCGTTTGCGGGCAGCGTCGGAGCGGACGGCTATTGGATGCGTCGCCACACGACGGAAGCGACGACCATTCCGGGATTCAAGAAAGACGCCGCCGCCGCCGCGCAACCGAAAGCGGCGACTCTGCTCAAAGAGGTCTTAGATGCCAATGTCCAAATGGGCGATGTCGATGGTGATGGGCAAAGTGATCTGTTGGTGAATGGCGTCGGCATGGCCGTCACTCCGGCGGGAATTTTGGGATCAGGCGTCTTCGATCTACGCGGACAACCGCTCAGCGTGGCCCCGACGCTGCCGGTCGCGCTTGCCGGTGCGGGCCCAACCTACAACAGCCCCGGCGTCGTGACCGTCGATCTGAATGGCGATGGTTATGTCGATCTGTTGCAAGGCGTGATGGAATCCTATCCGCCGGGCACGCAGCACCGCGCCTGGCTCTACGACCCGGTGACGAAGCATTTTCAAGAACGCGCTCAATGGGCGCCGCCTGTAGTGTTCAGTCGCTTCGGTGTCGATCTCGGCGTGCAATTTACGGATTTCAATGCAGACGGCTTAGTCGACCTCTACAGCATGAATCAGAAGTACGTCGAAAACAACGGCCTCTTCCTGAACACGGGGAATGGATGGTTGAACGTCACGGCCGATTGGGTGGCCGCGTGGAATGGTGGAGAGCAGGCCCCAACCGTGGTCGTCACGGCATCCGGAGAGACCAAATTCCCCGCGTCGATCGATTTTCCGGACAATCAGAACCGCAGTGTCGATAGCGGATGGCGATGGTTCGATCTGAATGCCGACGGGATTGACGACATGATTTACGCCGTTGTGTCCATTGGGTCGGATGGAAAATCGACGACGGAATATCACACGCTGCTCGGCAGCGCGGTGCGACAGTGGCGGGCGTACATGGGGAAGAACATCATGGGCGATGCGGTTTCTCCAAAATTTGTTGTGCCGATGGCGACACGGTTCCGCTCCCAGAATCCCGACGATGACAAGACCTACACCATTGATCGCGGTGTACGGGTTCTGGATCTGAACGGGGATCGAGTGCCGGATCTAGTGGAAAATGTCTGTGCGATCGGCCAAGCGTCGTGCGTAGCCACGGTACATCTGAATTCGCTGGCACTTCCCAATTTGCTGAAAACGGTGCGCGCCCCGATGGGGACGACCACGACGTTTGCGTACACCACATATGCCAAGTTTGAAGAGGCCGTTGGTTCGCCTCCGCTGGTCGTGCAATCCGTGAAAGTCGCCGACGTGGCCGGTGCCGCGATCGGCGCGCGCACGTTCGAATTCGCGGATCCGCAATTCGTGGCTAAGCCCGAGTCGTCGGAGAGCGCGGATTCGGAATACGACGAGCGGCGCGGTCCGGAACTTCTCGGCTTTCGTGAAGTCCGGATGATCGAAACGGGATTGCATCCGGCATATGGCGCAATGAGCGAACGCCGCACCACGACGATTTACAAGCCGGGCTATGCCTTCATGGGGATGGTGGAACAGCAGCAAATGCATGTGCGGGAGGACCTTAAACAGAAGTCGTCATCCGCGGAATGGCCACCGCAACCAGTGAGTGCGGTTTCGCAGACCTATCACGAGGTCGGCACGGCGAAGCCTCCGTATGCGCCGCGGGTGCACATTACGGAAACCACGCAAAATGAGGGCGGCCTAAAACGGACGGTGCGCACCGAATATCAGGAGTATGATCCGTATGGATTCCCCATTGCGATCCATCACCACGGACGGATCGATGCCGCCGTGGGGCTCACGGACGATGTGCAGGAATCACGCATCTACACGCGGCGCGAAGATCCGTATATCCTCGGGCTGTTGGAAAAGTCGACAACGACCGCGAATGGCCTCAAGCGCTCCGTCGACAACGTGTATGATGACCTCGGGCGGCTCCAAAAAACGACCACGGAGGCCGACGGCGCGGCCTCGAGCTGGACCAGTTATAGTTACGACAGCTACAGCAATCGCGATATCGAACGACGATCCGGTGCGGACCCGGACGCGCCGTCCAGTCAGACGCGGATCTTTTACGATGCCAACTATGCGCAATTCGTGATCGGTCAAGAGAACACGCTCGCGCAACGTTCGATGGTGACGTATGCGGGTGTCAATGCTGCGGAACCGTTGACGTCGGGGGCTTCATTCGGCAAGCCGGTGCGCGTTGAAGGCCTGTCGACTACGGCCGTCGCCGCCGCGCACTATGACCTCCACACGTACGATATGTTCGGTCGGCTCGAACAGCGCATGTCGATGGGACGCGCATTGGAACAGGGAAAATGGATCGACGCGCTCGATCGAGCCCAAACGTGGAAGCACTTCATCTTTGCTGCGGACGGCCAGAGCCAAACGACCCGGACTGATCATCCGAGTTTTTATTCCGCAAAAGGCACGCCGTCCTCCATGACCGAAATGACGCTGAACGATCGCGGAAAAATCGTGCGCGTGCGGACGTTGGGCCAACAAGGCTGGCGCCAAGTCCTGACGGAATATGGCCCGTATGCAACGGTGTGGCGGGTGAGCGAGCCGCATCGGGATGGCGAGCCGGTCCGCTGGACCACAACGACGGTCGATGCGCTGGGCCGCAAAATCGTCGTGGAGAATCCGACCTCGGTGGAAAGCTATGAATACCGGCCGTTCCAGGTCCACACGGTGTACGCCGATGGACAAAAGAGCACCGTGGAATCCGACGGACGGGATCGCGTGATCCTGCGCTCCCATCCCGGCGGCGGCCAGACGGCGATCAGTTATGGTGTCGCAGACGGCCGCATCACGATGACGGGTCCAGACGGGAAGAATACGATTCTGCAGCGCAACGGCTTGGAACTCGTGACCCAACGGGTAGATCCGGATCGCGGCACGTGGACTTGGCAATACAATGCGCGTGGCATGCAAGCGGCGCAGATCGATGCCAAGCAGATCGCCACGCGGTTTCACTACGATCTGCTCGATCGCGTGCGGGCCGTGGATGTCGGCGACGATGGAAATTTCGAAGCGGAATATTTTTACGACGGCAACACGCCCACGACGCAATCGCTGGAGGCGACCGCGTTGGGCCAACGCAGTGCGATGCGCGACGCGCAGGGCATCACGCGATGGCACTACAACGCGCAAGGCTTGGTGCAACAGCTCGAGAAAACAGTAGATGGCGTCACCCATCGGGCACTGTACACGTATGACCACCGCGGCCGCGTATCGGAATTCCGCGATGTCGATCCCGCTGCGCAGCCGAAAATTGGGCTGACTGCCGGAGCCATGCCGACAGCGGATCCGATCCGCTTCACGATCCGATATCAATACGACTTGGACGGACTGACCAAGGTGCAAAGCCGCGTCGGGCAGCAACCATGGCAGGTCAGCATCGCCGCGATCACGTACGACGGCAGTGGTCGATTACAGCAAGTGACCTATGGCAATGGGACCCAGGAGGACTTCACGTACCTCCCGAACACGGGACAACTGCAACAACGACGCGTGACGCGTCCGGGGAGCGGCAATGCGACTGCATTGCTGGACTTTACGTACGCGTACGAACATCCGTTGGGATTCATCTCCGCGATTACGGACGCCGTGACGCCGAGCTCCTCGCAGCAGTTTACGTATCATGCCGATCGCTCGCTCGCGTCCGCCAAGAGCCAAGTCTACGGGGAAGTCGCCTACTACGCGGATGCGGCGGGAAACCTGATCAATCACGGTCCGTGGACGTTGGCGTATGCGGACAAACGTCCACACGCCGTGAGCAGCGCGTATCATCAGCAGACCAAACAGCAGATCAGCTATGCGTACGACGCGAACGGCAATATTACGGGCTCGTGGGATCGTATTTTCACGTACGACGACCAGAATCGGTTGTCGCGGCTTCAGAGTTCGCTCGGCTTCGTGGACTTTGTGTATGACGGCGATGGACGCCGGGTCAAACAGCTCACAACGGTTTTGCAAGGACAGCGCGCGGCGCCGACGTTGAAAACTGCGGATGGCCGCACGCTCCGGCAGATGTGGCAAGCGGCGTTCGGAATCCCGAGCGCCGTTGCGGCTGTGGCTCCGTCGCGTTCGACCGGGGCGCTGGTGCGCAGCCAAGCGGGCAAGATGCCGGCCGTAACGAATCCCCTTGGCGCCGTGCCCGGGACCAATAAACCGCCCGCGGCCAGGGCGCAACAACCCGTGCCGACGCCGCGCGCGAAGCAACCGATCGCGATTCCACGGACGCGGACGCCGACCTTGGCCGCGCTGCAACCCAGCGCGCAAACTATGACGACACCGTTTGACGAGCTGGAGATCGTGGAGCGCGATGGAAACGTAGAACGGCGCTACCATATCATGGCGCTGGACCGCCGCGTGGCTACGGTCACGGTTGTCGAAGCGACGCCTGTCATCCGCTATTTCTATGCTGATCATCTCGGCTCCCGTTCCATCGTGGCCGACGCGACTGGCACCGTGACCGACGGCCGCACCTTGTACACCCCGTACGGCACGCCGCTCGCTGCCGACGGTCAACCACAATGGCACGGTTGGCAAGATCAGACCAATATGTATACCGGCGTCGAGCTCCCCGAAGTGGTGGATTTGTATCTGACCGGACCGCGCACCTACGACCCGGTCATTGGGCGCTTCCTGCAGCCCGATGCGATTCCGGGCGATCCCACCGCCTCCGTAGCCGCCAATCCGTATGCCTATGCGATGAATAATCCGATCGTGGCGTTGGACCCAAGCGGGTTTTCCAGCGAATCCGCGCAAATGAACGGCGGCGGATGGTTCGGTTTCCTCTGGAATCTCGTGGAAGGATTCGTGGAGATGGCCGTCTCCGGCGGGAAGGATTTTTCGTTCGGATTGAGTCTCGGTGCGAATACGTCTGGATCGTCCGGCGCGTTCGGGCCGTCCCTTGGGGATGGTGCCTATGGTCGTGGTCCATTCAGTGTATCGGAAGAGACCCTTGCCAGAGATCCAGCGGGTATCCAGCAAGAGGCGGCGCGGATGCTTACGGAATACGGCATCGATGCGGAAGATGGCCCTGAACTGATCTTCGTGAAGGAGCTGTATCTCAGAGGCGAACCCGTCAAAGGGGCCTTTGAGCCGCCAGATAATTCCACTTGTTCCCCTGCGACACCGTGTCGTGGAAAGATTTATCTCGCGTCGTGGACTTTGAGCACGCTCTACCACGAAATGGGCCATTACCTACATATCGGCGCGCGGGTCTTCGATACGGCGAATCGTTATCTCGGGTCGCTGGAGCAGAAAGAGGCGCTTGGAGACATCTTCATGATGCGGGAGTTGAATCGACAGGGACATACGGGCGTGGAGCTGGGCATCAATGAGTCGGCTCGCGCGGCCTTGCGGCGGTGGGAGCGAATAAGCTTCGTGAGCGGCGGCAATATGTGGAGCGGCCAAGATTTGAACCAACACTTTTTCAATGTCGAAAAAGTCGGCAATTGGTAATGGGTAAGTGCGGTGTGGTTTTTTCTTCAATGCCCATTGCAGTCCAACCGTTTGAAATCCATTGATAAATCTAACTACCGCTTGGCCGGTCGACGCGCGGTCAGCATTCTGCTAGCAACTTTTTCACGCGCACACCGATATATTGCACAGTCGTTGTTCAGAGTCTTCACCTGAGTAAGGAGGTTGTTATGGCCCAGCCACCGAATGTTGCGCCGCCGAGTGCGGGGAGAGCCACACCGCAGACCCGCGGGGAGCCGGAGAAGGCGCCGAAGACCAGTCGTGCGCAGCCGCGCGAAATCCGGATTAGCGACGAAGATGCGATCGTCGTTGTCGGCAGGATTCACAAGCCGGAAGTTATGTTACTGCTCGGCCGGACGGATCCGCCCCAGCACGCGCTGTTTCGGGATCGGGGCAAGTCGTTTGTGCCAGAGATCGAAAAAACCGTGCGGAAGAACCCGTTCTGAGCCGGCGAGTGCTTTTCGCGTTGATATCGTGGCGTCCCCTCCGCTAGAGCGCTGAAGCGGAGGGTCCAATTTATGGCTATGATCGTCAAACGCGGAACGTTACCGGCGACGCCACATACCGAACATTACGCCATCCCTGGCGTATTGGCGTTGGAAGAAATCCACGGGAGCTACGGTTTTAGCGGCGCGTGGTCGCGCAAGCTCCACGTCCGATCGTATCCCACCGAACAAGTCGAGCCGCCGACACGCGCCGATTTCAATTTCATCCCGCAAGTCCCGGCCGAAGCCGAAATTCTGCAACCGTTCCTGATCCAGACCGGTGAGATGCCGTTCGGTCGCGACGCATTGCGGGCGCGGACGCCGATCGTGTTCGGACCGCAGACGACGCTTTCTATCGTGAAGCCGACGGCCTCGTTTTCGCCCGACACCTTTTTCCGCAACGGCGAGCGGCATGAGATCTATTTTGTCCAAGAAGGCGAGGGCGTGCTGACGTCGGAATACGGGCGTCTGCCGTTTCGCCGACATGTCTACATCGTCGTCCCGAAGGGGACGACGTATCGGATCGATCTGACGACGCCGCGCGCGTTTCTGTTGCTGACCGAATCGGTGTTTCCGATCGAATGGCCGCAACACTATATGAATCCGGCCGGACAGGCCACGCTGGTTTCTCCGGTGGTGGAGACCGAAATCGAAGTCCCGGAATTGCCGCCGTTTATCGATCGGCGCGGGACGTATCCGATCTTCGTCCAACACGGCGGCGGACGCGTCACGCGTCTCACACTTGGACACCATCCGTGCGACGTGGCCGGATGGGAAGGTGCGCTCTATCCGTTCGTGTTCGACGTCAAGAATCATCACGGGATCGCGCGCGAGATCCACACCGCGCCGCCGGTCCACCAAACGTTCCAGACCGGGAAAGTGCCGTACAGCGGGTTTTCGCTCTGCTCATTCGTGCCGCAAATGGAGGGCTGGCATCCGAAGGAAGTGCCGGCACCCTACGCGCATTACAACGTCGACAGCGACGAATGCATGTTTTTCTGCAACACCAGCTACGGCGCGCGCCAAGGCGTGATCAGCGAAGGCTCGTTCACGTTTCATCCCGGCGGCACGCCGCACAGTCCGCAAGGCCATGCCGCCAAACGCTCGCTCGCCGCACGCGGCACGATGGCCGCGCGTTTGGCCGTCATGCTCGACACCTATTTCGAGAGCCTCCAGATCACGACCCACGGCTATCAATACCGGACGCCGGATTACGCCGTCAGTTGGAACGACGCGCGTTGGACGGAAACGGGCCGCGGCGACGCCGCTGGCGAATCATCGGGCGTGTAAGGCGTTGTGTTTGAGTGGGGGAATAAATCTTGTGCGTGGTGAATTTGCAAGGTAATATCACTGTATGATTGAAAGAATTTTGGCTCGCCGGCTGCGCAAAGAGCGCAAGCATCACATCCTGTTGTTGGGGGCGCGGCAGGTCGGTAAGTCTACGTTGGCCAAGGCGTTGCATCCCGGACGCTACATCAACCTCGCCGATGAGTCGCTTTTTTTGGAGTATGCCAAAGTTCCGGCGCTGCTCCGACGCGAATTAGCGGCGCTCCGTGCCGCGACATTGGTCGTGATCGACGAGGTGCAGCGGGTCCCGGCGCTGCTCAACATGGTGCAAGCCATGCTCGATGAGGGGACTGCTCATCGCTTTCTGTTGACGGGTTCGAGCGCTCGCAAGCTGAAACGAGGTGGAGCCAACCTGCTCCCGGGGCGAATTATTCTCGAGCACCTCGATCCACTCTTGTACAGTGAAATGGGGGCGACATTCGATTTGGAACGCGTGTTGCGGCTCGGTTCATTGCCGGGCGTCTACTTGAACGCAACACGCGGTGGGGACCTGCTCGACACGTATGCCACCGTGTATCTCCGTGAAGAGGTGCAGGCGGAGGCCCTGACGCGCGATATCGGGGCCTACTCGCGGTTTGTTGATATCGCTGCGCAAATGAGCGGACAATGGATCAACTATTCAAAAATGGCGTCGGATGCCGCGATTCCGATCGAAACGATCCGCCGTTTTTTTTCCCTCTTGGAAGACACCTTATTGGCGTTCCGAGTCCCGTCATTTCAGCCGCGTGTCAACCAACGCCGCGTCAGTCAGCGCGACCGCTATGTCCTCTTTGACATCGGCGTGCGCAATGCATTGCTCGGCATTCACCAGCGGCCGATCAGTCCTGTGGAGCGTGGTCTGTTGTTCGAACAGTGGCTGCTGCTGCAATGCCTGTATTATCAACGAGCGCATCGGTGCCATTGGCACATTGCCTCCTATCGGACGCAGGCGGGGGCGGAGGTGGATATAGTGATCGATACGGGACGAGAGATCGTCGGGATCGAATGCAAGAGCGGCGCGCGGATCTCAACCGTGGATCCGCGAGGGTTTCGTTCGCTGGAAGAAGTCGTGGGGCAGTCCATTCGCCGCGTCGTCGTGTACACGGGATTGCGTCGGCAACGTTTCGATGACGGGACCGAGATCGTGCCATATGGCGAGTTTCTGACTGACACCTTGGCGGAGTTGCATTGATGCTTGCCAAGCACTCTGACTGTACCGGCACCCAGCAATCAGCCCTCAAGCGGTTGCCCATCATCGATCTCCACTGTGACCTGCTGTCGTGTCTCTACAATCACCCCGAATGCACGCCGTTTCTGCCGGAGGCGCGTTGCGCATTGCCGCAATTGCAGGCCGGCGGCGTGCGGCTGCAAATTTGTGCGATCTTTCACCTGACGGAACCGGGATCGGGGCGTGCCGGAATCGGTCAGGCGGAAACCTTCCAGCGACTGTTATCGGAACAATCCGCGACGGTCCACGCGTGGCGACCAGGCCAGGCGATTAACGGCGACGACCGCCGTATCCAATTGGCCTGCGCGATCGAAAATGCGTCGGTGTTGGGTGAGGAATCGGAGCCGCTCGATATCGTGCTCGCACGGCTCGACCGGATCCGCATGCTTGCCGGGCCGTTGGTCTATCTGAGTCTGACGTGGCGCGACGCCAATCGTTTCGGCGGCGGCGATGCCACGAGCTCCGGATTGACTGCGGAAGGGCGCGTGTTGCTCGATTATCTTGCGCAATATGGCATCGCCGTGGATTTCGCCCACACCTCGGAATCACTGGCCCACGATATTTGTAACTACCGCGCCGCGCATGCGCCGACGCTCCGGCTGTTGGCGAGCCACACCTGTTTCCGTGCGGTGCACGATATCCCGCGCAACCTCTCGGACGAGACGCTGCGCGCGATTATCGCCGCCGACGGCGTGATCGGTATGCACTGGATCCGTGACCACGTCGGCGGCAACAGCGCCGCGCAATTCGCGCGGCACGCGGCGCAGCTGCTGCAACTCGGCGGCGAACGCCATTTGGCTTGTGGCGCGGATTTCTTTTACGAAGGCGATCTTCCGCCAGCCATGCGGTCCACGGAGCCGCACGCCCATTTCTACCCCGGCTTCGAAAACGCGACCCACTACCCCAATCTGTTCGCGCTGCTGCGCCGCGAATTACGCCTTTCCGAGGCCGTCTGCGAACAAATCGCCTGGCGCAACGCCGCGCGGTTTTTGGGGGCGGCGGCTTAGCGGGGCCCTTGCGTGAGCTGTTGGCGGGCGAGTTGAAGAATCTTGATGTCTTCCAGATCGCCTGGATCTTTGGTGACACGCGGGACGCCATACGCAATGGCCAGCGTCCCTCCGATCAGCAGATATTCAACCCCGTGGGAGTTCAAGGATTTGAACAGTTGTATATGTTGAACGATCATCAGGGATCTCGACTTGGCACCATTGATTGACGAAGACGACGCTTTCAAGCGCCTCGCGGAGACGGTCCTCCAGTGGTTTTTGCCAGAACCACCGCGCTTTCGCTTCGAGTGATTCCTCCTCGCGGTCGTGGGAGATGCCGTACTCCATAGGTCGCAGCATAGCATGGGTCACTGGTCGGTGCTACGAGAGAATCGTTCGACATCTGCTCATGGACCGTTTACGCCCCCCGATGGCGGATGTCTTCGCCTTCGACGATGAAGATCACTTCTTCGGCGAGGTTCGTCGCGTGATCGGCGATCCGTTCCAAATGGCCGGCGATTGCGATTACGCCGGTCGCGGGGCGGATCGCGGCGGGGGATTGCTCCATCTGCTGGAGCATTTGTTCGAAGAGCGCGTGATTACGAGCGTCGACTTCGTCGTCGCGCGCACAGACGGTGCGGGCCAGTGCGGCGTCGCGGCGGACGAACGCATTCAGCGCGTCGCTGACCATTTGCCGGACTTGGGTGGCCATCGCCGCCAGCGCCGTGGGCACGGTGTCGGGTGGCGCGCCGAGCAGGTCTTGCGCGGTATGGGCGATATTTACGGCCAAGTCGCCCATCCGCTCCAAGTCTTTGTTGGCGCGCAATGCGATGATGATGAGTCGTAAGTCCGATGCCATCGGCTGATGGAGCGCGAGGAGATTCAGACATTGGGCGTCGATTGCGATCTCGAGTCGGTCGACTTCTTCGTCGCGCGCCAAGATCGCCGGGACGGTGAGTGGATCGCGTTCCGCGACGGCCGCCATCGCGTCGCCGATCATCGCTTCGATCAGGCCGCCGGTATGAAGCAGCGAATCCTGCAATTGGCGGAGTCCCGCGTCGAATTGGGTATCGGTGTGTTTGCGCATTTATTTCTCCAAGTGAAATTTTTCACGCTTTGTCGCATTTCCCCCCTCTCCCATTTGGGGAGAGGGTTAGGGGGAGGCATCAAGTGGATGCTGCCCTGGAGGTCCCCCCCTCACCCAGCCCTCTCCCCAACAGGGAGAGGGGAGAGGATCCCCCGCCCCTTGGGGCGGGGAGCACTCATCCAAACCTCCCGGTGAGATATTCCTCGGTGCGTCGGTCTTTCGGATTCGTGAATAGAGTTTGCGTCGGGCCCCATTCGATCAATTCGCCCAAGTACAGGAACGCGGTGCGGTCGGCGACGCGCGCCGCTTGTTGCATGTTGTGCGTGACGATCACGATCGTGTACCGCCCGCGCAGTTCGTGGATCAGTTCCTCGATCCGCGTCGTCGCGATCGGGTCGAGCGCGGAACACGGTTCGTCCATCAGTAAGACGTCCGGCTCGACCGCCAGCGCGCGGGCAATGCAGAGCCGTTGCTGCTGGCCGCCCGAAAGGCTGGTGCCGGGCGCGTCGAGCTTGGTGCGCACTTCGTCCCACAGGGCCGCGCGGCGCAGGCTTGCGAGCGCGGCGGCATCGAGGGTGCGGCGATCGCGGACGCCGCAGAGTCGGAGTCCCGCGACGACATTTTCGAAGATCGACATGGTGGGAAACGGATTCGGACGTTGAAACACCATCCCGACATGGCGGCGCAGCAACACCGGGTCGAGCCGTTGCGTCGCGGCACCGTCGAGCAGCACGTCTCCGCTCCATCCGGCCTGCGGGACCGTCTCGTGCATCCGATTCAGGCAACGGATCAGCGTGGACTTTCCGCATCCGGACGGGCCGATGATCGCGGTGACTTCGCCGGCGGGGATGGCGAGCGAAATATCGCGCAGCACGGTTTGGTCGCCGAACCACGCCTTCAACTGTTTCGTTTCGAGCTTGGCATTCATGGCTTATCTCCAGCCGAGGACGAAGTCCGAAAGCAGATACGGGTCCCGAGGTTCAACAGCAAGACGAAACCGATCAGCGCCAATGCGCCGGCCCAGGCTTGGCGTTGCCATGCGGCGAACGGGCTGATCGCGTAGGTGAAAATTTGCAACGGCAATGCGGCGAGCGGTTGCAACGGATCGAACGACCAATTCGGATTGCCGAGCGTCGTGAACAGGAGCGGCGCCGTTTCTCCGGCGATCCGCGCCAGTGAGAGCAAGATGCCGGTGACGATACCGCTGCGCGCCGCGCGCAGCACCACGGAACACATCACGCGCCAATACGGGATGCCGAGTGCGATTGCCCCTTCGCGCACTTCGCGCGGCACGAGGCGCAGCATCTCTTCCGTGGTGCGCAACACGAGCGGGATCATGATCAAGCCGAGCGCGATGCCGCCAGCCAGGCCGGAGAAGTGGCCGAGCGTCGTGACGCAGAGGGCATAGACGAAGATGCCGGTCACGATCGACGGCGTGCCGCTTTGCAAATCGGCGGCGAAGCGGACCCAAGCGGCGAGCCGCGTGGATCGCGTATGGGCGAGAAACAGGCCGCCGCCGATCCCGAGCGGGATGCCGATGCCGGCCGCGAGCAGCAAGATCAGGCCGCTGCCGACGAACGCGTTCGCCATCCCGCCGCCGGATTCGCCGACCGGGCGGGGCAGCGCGGTGAACAAGGCGGGCGTGAACGCCTCCCAGCCACGTTGCACGAGCTGCGTCGTGATCAACAGCAATGGCACGAGCGCGATCAGCGTGCAGCCCACGCAGCAGAGAATCATCGCGTAGTTCACGGCGTGCCGCAGACGTAATCCGCTTGCTGCCCCTGCGGATCTCCCCCTCACCCAGCCCTCTCCCCAAGGGGAGAGGAGACCGTTGATCGATTTCATGCCACGCTCCGACGTTGCGGCACGAGCCGATGGACCATCACGCGCGCCAACGCGTTGATCCCGAGCGTGACCACGAACAGCAACAGGCCGACGGCGAACAGCGCGCTGCGATGTAATTCACCCGTCGCTTCCGCGAATTCGTTGGCGAGCAGCGAGGCCATTGTCTGTGCCGGCGCAAAGAGTGACGCGGTAATGTCCGGTCGATTGCCGATCACCATCGTGACGGCCATCGTTTCCCCTAACGCGCGCCCGAGGCCTAGAAAGACCGCGCCGAGTAGGCCGGATCGGCCGTAGCGCAAGACCGCGATCCGGATCATTTCCCAGCGCGTCGCGCCGAGTGCCAACGCGGCCTCGCGCTGCGTGTTCGGCACCGCAAGCAACACGTCGCGACTCAGTGCCGTGATGATCGGCAAGATCATAATCGCCAGGATCACGCCGGCCGCGAAGAGGCCGATGCCGTACGCCGGTCCGCGAAACAACGGCAGGAAGCCGAGCGCGCGGATTAGGTGCGGCTCGCCGCTGTCGCGCAGCCACGGGATCAGCACGAAAATGCCCCAAAGGCCGTAAATGACCGACGGGATGGCGGCGAGCAGTTCGACGAGCGGGCCGACGACGGCGCGCAGCCAGCGCGGCGCGAGTTCGGCGAGAAAGATCGCGATGCCGAATCCGAGCGGGGCCGCGAGGCAGAGGGCCAATAGCGCAGAGAGGACGGTGCCGTACAAAATGGGCAATGCGCCGAAGTGGTCCAGCACCGGGTTCCAGACGGAGTCGGTAAGAAAACCCCAGCCCGCATGCGCGAGGATCGGGAATGCGCCGTGCCCCAGAAAGAGCGCCATCGCCAACTGCACGCCGATCGCGCTCAGTGCGGCGCAGCCGATCAGGCGAATGAAGAGTCGATCCGTGCCACGAAACATAGGTCACCGTGCGGTATATTGGCCCAATGTGGCGAGCACGCGCTCGCGGAGCGCGTTCGGCAGCGGCGCGTAGTGGAGCGCTGGCGCCAACTCTTGACCCGGCCCCAGCGCCCAGCGAATAAATCCTTCCAGCGCCTTGGCCTTCGCGGCATCGGCCGGTGTCGGATCGATCAGCAGATACGTGAATGCGCTGATCGGATACGCCGTCGTGCCGTCTGCGTCGGTGATCGAGCAGCGAAAATCCGCCGGAATAGCACCGAGCGACGCTGCGGCCGCTGCGGTGACGCTGTCTGTCGTCGGCTCCACGAATTGGCCCAGGCGATTTTGCACCGCGGCGTAGGCCAATTGATTCTCCTTCGCGTATGTGAGTTCGACGTAGCCCAGCGCGCCCGGCGTTTGTTTGACGAGCCCGGTCACTCCTTCATTCCCTTTGCCGCCGATTCCGACCGGCCACTGCACCGCTTTACCGGCGCCGACGTTCGTCTGCCACGCGGGACTGACCTTCGCGAGATATTCGGTGAAGATATGCGTCGTGCCGCTGCCGTCGGAGCGATAGACCGGCATGATGGCAGCTGTAACGCCCGCCAATTGCGGATTTAACGCCGTCAACGCCGGATCGTTCCATTGCGTGATGTGGCCGAGATAAATTTCGCTCAGCAGCGCGCCGGTCAGCTGCAGCCGGCCGGGCGTATTGGGAACGTGATAGACCGCAACCACGGCACCTAACACGGTTGGGATATGCAGAATAGTGCGGCCGGATTTCGCGAGTTGTTCGTCGCTCATCGGCGCGTCGCTGGCCCCGAAGTCAACGGTCTTCGCGGTCATTTGTTGAATGCCGCCGCCGCTGCCGATCGATTGATAGTTGAACTGCGCGCCGGCGTGCGTGCGCTGATATTCGTAGAACCACTTCGCATAGAGCGGATACGGAAACGTCGCGCCGGCCCCGGTCAGTCGCAGCGTGCCGGTTGGCGTCGTGGTCGATGGCGTGGAGGCCGTTGTTGGTGATGCGGTCGGCGCCGGACCGCTCCGTTGGCATGCGAGTAGCGGCCAGAGACCGCAGAGCAGCAATGCGGCAGCGCGGACGCGGCGGATATGAGCGTGCATCATATGAGGCCCCCTGGGTACGTGATGAAAATTATTACGCGTTCCTCTCTATCGGGACACGGTGCCGGGATGATGAAGCGGGTGTGACAATTCGGTGACGATTAGTGCGCTGCGCTAATACCCTGTCTTCGGAAGCTGCACCGTAAAGCAGCTCCCCTGACGCGGTGTGCTCTGTACCGTGATCGTGCCGTCGTGGAGTTGGACCAAATGTTTGACGATCGCGAGGCCGAGGCCCCCGCCGGAGGCGGACCCGCCTCCGGCGGAAAGTGGAATGGATGCTTGCGGCACACGGAAAAAGCGCTCGAAGATTCGTTCCAATGCGGTGGCTGGAATGCCGACGCCGGTGTCGCGCACGGCGATGCGGCATTGATCGGCGTTTTCGGTCGCAGTCACGTCGATCCGGCCGCCGTCCGGAGTCCATTGGATCGCGTTCTCCACGAGATTGCGTATGATTTGGGTGAGCAGCGTGGGATCGGCAGCGACCATCAAGTCGCGCGGTTCGGTCGTGACGTGGAGCGTGAGGCGGCGCCGATCGGTGAGCGGCGCGAGGTCCGCAATCACGCGCTCGCAGAGCGGGCCGACCGCGATTGATTGTCGATCGACCGCAATGTGTCCCGCCTCGATCGCGGCGAGCCGGAGCATCTGTTCCACTAAACGTTGCAGATGGATGGCGCTGCGTTCGATTTTTTCCAAAAATGGGAGTGCGGTGGCGGCGTCGCGCCACGCGCCGTCGCGCAGCGTCTCTGCATAGCCGCGGATGCTGGTGAGCGGCGTGCGGAGTTCATGCGCCACGTTGGCGACGAAGTCGCGCCGCATGGTTTCCAAGGCCCGAAATGCGGTGACGTCGTGCAACACGGAGACGCACTCGAGCCCTGCTGTGTGCAGGAGCGCGATCGGGACGCTCTGCACGTGGATGCTTCGCGGTTCGGACCCATGCGACACCGCGAGTTCGCACGCGGTCGGCTGCCGGTCGCGATGGGCGGCGCCAATGGTGTCGTGGAGCAGCGGATCGCGAATGGTTGCGCGGAGCGATTGCCCGACGGCCTCGTGGGGAAGTTGGAGCAACGTGTGGGCCTGTGGATTCGCGAGCGTGAGTTCGTGCCGCGCGTTCGTGACCAAGACGCCGTCCGATAATCCTTGTAAGATGGCCTGCAGACGTTCGTGCGCCGCCGTGTGCTCCGCCAGTCGCTGTTCTAATTGCGTCGCTAACGTGTTGACGTCGTCGGCTAAGCCGCCCAGTTCATCATAGCGGCGGATCACGATGCGGTGCGTGAAGACGCCGTTGCCGAATTGGGTCACGGCGTCACGCAACGCGCGTGCGCTGCGGCTGAAGCGGCGTGCGACGACGACGCTGACGCCGAGCGCGAAGCAGCCACCCATCGCGAGCGCCGCGATCAGTGCGGCGCGGAGTTCCGGTTCGAGGACGATCCTCACCGTACGTGGAAGGGCGGTAGTTAAGACGAACGAGGCCGCGCAAAGACTCAGGCCCATCCCCGCTGCCAGAGTTGCAAAGAGCCGCCAACCGATCCGTGCGCCTGTCATGAACCTTCCTTCCATAATCTCCCTCTCCCCGTTGGGGAGAGGGCAGCCCGCGCCGCGCGGGCGGGGTGAGGGGGAGGCCGTTCTGTTTCACTCACTCCCCGCCCACGAAGCGGTAGCCGACGCCGCGGACCGTTTCGATCGCGTCGCCGGCAGGCCCAAGTTTTTCGCGCAGCCGCTTCATATGCGTATCGACGGTGCGCGTGGTCAGTGCGGCTTCGTACCCCCACACGCGGTCGAGCAACGTGTCGCGCGTCGCGACGCGGCCGCGGTTGCTCAAGAAGTAGTGCAACAGTTTGAATTCGATCGCCGTCACATGCACGAGCCGATCGTCGACGAAGACTTGATGCGCGTTCGTGTCCACGCGGAGGCGCCCTGCGCTGAGTGTCGGCGCCGCCGCGTCGCGGTCGTCGCCGTGGCGCCGTAAGATCGCGCGGACGCGCAACGTCAGTTCCCGCGGACTGAACGGTTTCGTCAGATAGTCGTCCGCGCCGACTTCGAAACCGACCACGCGATCGATCTCTTCGCCGCGCGCCGTGAGAATCACGATCGGCACGTGCCGCGTCTGCGGATTATTCTTCAACGTGCGACAGCCGTCGAGACCGGAACCGTCCGGGAGCATCAGGTCGAGGATGATCAACTCCGGCGGAGTGGCGAGTGCCTGCGCGATCCCGTCGCGCAACCGCGCGGCGCAGGCCACGGTATAGCCGGCCTGGCGGAGGTGATAGCTTACCAAGTCGGCGATGTCGCGTTCGTCTTCGATCAGGAGGATCATCGGTGGCGACTCCGTGCCGTGTTACAAATTGCCGCGCGCGGCTTGATCGCGTTCGATCGCTTCGAACAACGCCTTGAAGTTGCCGACGCCGAAACTTTGGCCGCCTTTGCGTTGGATCACTTCCAAGAACAGCGTTGGCCGATCTTCGACCGGTTTCGTGAACAGCTGCAGCAAGTAGCCGTGTTCGTCGCGATCGACCAAGATGCCGAGATTGGCGAGCGTCTTTACGTCTTCATCGATCTTGCCGACCCGCGCTTCGAGCGATTCATAGTAACTGCCCGGGATTTTCAAGAACTCGACGCCGTTTTCGCGCAGCTTCGTGACTGCCTCGATGATGTTTTCGGTGTGCATCGCGATATGCTGCACGCCGGCGGAGCGATAATATTCCACGTATTCCTCGATCTGCGACTTGCGCGCGGCGGGCGCGGGTTCGTTGAGCGGGAATTTAATCCGCTCATTCGCGCTGGCGACGACTGTGGAGCGGAGCGCCGAATAGTCGGTGTGCAATTGCTTGTCGTCCACGCTCCAGAAACGATGAAAACCGAACACGCGCTCGTAATATTCGACCCACGTGTTCATCCGATTCCATTCCATATTGCCGACCACGTGGTCGATCAGTTGCAACGCTGCAGGGCGATGGATCGGATCGCGTTCGACCGGCTCATAGCCGGGCAGAAAGACGCCTTGGTATTTGGTGCGATCGATGAACGTATGAATAGTGTCGCCGAACGTCGCGATCGACGCGGTCTGGACCGTGCCATTGCGGTCCTCGGCCACATGCGGTTCGGCCACGGAATGTGCGCCTTTCGCGATCGTGTCGCGATACACGGCGGCGACGTCGTCGACGACTAACGTAATGGCGCGGACGCCGTCGCCGTGCAGCTTGTGATGCTCGGCGAACGGATGTTCCGGCGTGAGCGGCGTTGTGAGCACGAAACGGATGTCGCCCTGCTCCAACACATACGACGCACGATCCCGCACCCCGGTTTCCAGCCCGGCGTACGCGACGAGGCGAAAGCCGAACGCGCTGCGATAATAAAACGCCGCTTGTTTCGCGTTGCCGACAATAAATTCCAGATGGTCGTAGTTCTTAATGGTCCACGCCATAGTCGACCTCCGTTGGTGGTGGTAGGCTCCTCCCGCGCCGCATAGATCATATAACGGGAAGCAGGCAACGGAATATTTCACGGCAAGGGCCCTATGTTGCTTCAGCGCTCCATTGCCATGAGAAAAGTGGCCGGCGATAGGATCGGGATGCCGGAGTACCGCCGCAGGGTCAGCAGGTGATGATCGCCGGAGACGATGTACTGCGCTCCAGCCGCGTGCGCGCATTCTAACACTCGATTGTCATCGGGATCGGCGCGGATGACCCGCACACGCCGTTGTGGCACGACAATCAACGAGTATGCCACTAGCGTATCGGCAAGGAGCAGCAACAGTGCATCATCGAGGCGAAATTTGGGACGCGCCAACACGTCGGTAAATTCATCCAGGAGGGGACGGGACAGGCAGAGCTGAATGACGCCTTGCTGGGATAATTCGAGGACCCTCCGTGGCGGACCTCCGAAGAGGACTCCGGAGATCAAAACATTCGTATCAGCCACGATTCGAGTTCGCATGGAAGCGCCGGGTGTGCCGCTGTGCGCGATGGGCGGCGATTTCGGTGGCGACATCGCTCGCCCGTATGCCGTGCTGTGTCGCTGTCTGTGCGGCCAAGCGGCAAACGGCCTCCCACCGCCGATAGCGCTCAATGTATTGCCGCGCCGCCTCTCGTAAGAGTTCCGACCGCGTTCGTGATTCGGCCATGGCGACGGCATCGAGGGCCGCCATCAGATCTTTTTGGAGTGAGATGTTGACCATCGTCGTTTTCATCAACACTATCGTATATATAAACCTTGTATATTGTCAATCAGGGGCGCGCGTACTCTCCGCCTCTGTGGCGGTAGCGGTAACGCTGGCAACGGAATATTTTGACAGCAGCGGCGTCTTTCATTAGTCCGACGGGGCGATTCGATGATGACGCCTGGGGGCAACCGCAGAGGTGCAGGGTGGATCGACGTATTGGTGTCCCTTCATACTATTACCGTCAACAAGTGGCGCAGCGTGCAACGGCCCGAGGTCGTGATGCCGCCGTGACGCCGATGCCGCGCGGGGGCGGGCGCTCCGGGCGCCTGCAGCGAGCGTCGCGCCTTTCTGGGCACCCGGCGTTGGCTTCGACCACCGGCGTGGCCATCACGACGAGTACATTGATCGCCGCGCGCGATGCGTATGCCGGCGTCGCGTCGCCTGCCACGCCGCCGGCTGCAGATGGGTTGTCGCCGCAGTGGGTTGCCGGCGCGATGGCGGTGGGCACGCTCGCATTCGTCGCGACTCGCGCCGTGATGCGGCATCGCGCTGACCGCAAACGCGAACGGCCGCTGGTGGCAGAAGAGGTCCGATTGGGTTGGCGGAGCCATCCGACACTGACCCCGGCCGCGTTTGTGGACTGTAGCGGCAGAGTAGCGCCGCCGCGCACCGTTGAAGAACTGCGTGCCGAGGCGTTGCGGCTGATCCCCGGATGCACGGCCGAGCTCGTATCCGAAGAACGGACCGCAGATGGCGTGGCGGCCGTTGCACAGTACTTCGCGCTGACGGTGCCGACCGGATTCGAGCCCACGCGCCTTCCGGGATTGGTGGCGCAGCTCTTCCAATTCGGATATGCCGACGGTCGTGGCACATTGCCGGTGTCGGAATTTCGTCTGCTCGTGTCCGATTCGCTCCCCAGTGTCGACGCCTGGACTGCGCTGACGCAGGCACTGCAAAAGACGCTGAAATTTTCCGGATTGCCGGGAGTCGACAGCGCCGTGCATGGATTTGCTCGTTTCGGCGGAACAGTCCACGCCGTGGAATCCTTGTTGATCTCTTCACTGACGTGTTTTGCGGTCCGCTTACGACCACGCATGCCGCTCGGCACACCGGAAGCCCATCTGCAGACCATTCTGGCCGGTGTGCGCCAAGCGTCGGACTACCCATGGGGGTTCTTGCAGGATCTCGAGCTGCGCTACGACTTGCCGTCCGGCATGTCTCGGGCCGAGGTGTTGGCGTTCGTGCGCATGCTGTGCCGGACGGAGGAATTTGCGGATGTCTCTTCTTACGCGGTCTTCTGTGACGAGGCGTTCTTCCTTGCGCTGTGGACAGTGGGAATGGTGACTGTTGGAACGGAAGTTGATATCTTGCGGGCTGCGCTCACGGCCGAGCACTTCTCGTGGAATGGGTCCGTCGGCTGGGGGGCTGGTTTAGGAAGTGTGTTAGGACTTGCGGCCGGTTGGGCGCACGGCCGCGTGATCGAGCGGCGCGCTGCGGTCCGCGAACGCACGGCATCGGAGTTCAGCGGCCGCTTGCATCTCTTTGTCGACGGGGCGCCGGTCGTGTCGCTGCATCGCCAAGTCTACGCACGGGGGTGGGCAGCCACGACCGTGGAATGGGCGACGCCGGAGTCTGAAGCCGCGCGTCCCATGCCGCCGCCCGTGACGGCCGCGGCGTGATGGCAGTCTATAACCAGGAAAGGAAAATGCTTATGACATCCATACGCTCTCTCATACTGGCGCTTGTTGCTGCACTCACGGCCGCCGGCTGTGGCAGCACCGCAACGACCGATGCGTCGTCTTCATCGTCGTCATCCTCATCGTCGTCCTCGTCCTCGAGTAGCAGCTCCAGCAGTTCGAGCGGCGGCAGCACGAGTTGCGCGTCGGACGGCAGCGCAAGTCTCGTCGTCGGGAGTTACACGCGCGAACTGACGAATATCGACCGCTTCCAGTTCAAGATCTTCCGCTCCGACTGCAATTATTGTTCAGGGAGTGTCGACCTCGACGACGCCGACGAAGATCAGTCCGTCGACGGCACCTGGTCGTCGGAGCTGGCGGATGACACCAGCGCATCCGGTCAGGAAATCAGCATCTCCGCCGGTGGCATCACGTATGTCCTCTCCGGCGATGGGCAGACATTGTACGAAGGCTCGCTCGGCTCGGACACGTTTTGGACCAAAGACTCGTCGCCAAGCGCCACCTGCGACGGCGAGACGGTGCAGTAAGCGGATGGCCTATGCCGTGGCCGTGCGCCGTAACCGATGCATCAGCCACATCTTAATCAGGGATTGATAAGGAACATCTTGTTCATCCGCGATCATCCGGATGCGGTTGAGCATGGCTCGTGGCAAACGGATGCTGATGGATTCCGTCGGTGAGGGGAATTTGAGGTCCAACGTCAGTGGAGTGGCGCTCGCGAGCAGATCTCCATAGTCCGTTGTCAAGTGGCGCGCTCGTTCACGCAGTTCTTTGGTGATTCTTTTCTTCATAGAGGTGTCGCTCCTTTCGACTGGCCGGGCGGACTGAAATGATCCTTACGTGTGTTCCGCGTAAGGTCCAGGCAACGCAGAGCAGTCGTGGGCGGGAACTTTGCCCAAGCGTAATATACCGTCGCTCGGCGCGAGAATGGAATGGGTCGTCAAAGTCGAGTCGACGACGATCTTGAAACGCCGACTCCGCTTCCTGGCACGAGACGCCATGTTTGGAATAGTTCTTCGTGTCATTGCCGTGGTCCCATTCGAAGGCGATTTTCACTGTATATGCCCCTCTCTACACATCGTACTGGAGGTCGAGGGGGGCGGTCAAGGGGTGCGATGCGTTCCGTGTTTTTTGACTGGTATGGGGTGTCTGGTCGAGACTAGGGTGGGCGCAGCGATGCCGAACCCTCTCCTAATCCGTGCCGATGCCGGGCCGCAGCGCGGGCTGGGGCACATCATGCGCACGTTGGCATTGGCGCAGGCCTGGCGCGCGACTGGCGGCGCCGTGTACTTTGCGGTCGCGGAAGGGGCGGCGATAATCGAGGCGCCATTAGTGGCTGCGGGCTGCGTCGTTGAACCGCTGGCCGTAGCGCCCGGCAGTGCCGCCGATGCTGCGGCCACGCGGGCCATGGCCGCGCAGTGTGGCGCGGAATGGCTCGTGCTCGACGGCTATCACTTCAATCCCGATTACCAACGCGTCGTGCGCGCGGATGGCCCGCCACTGCTCTTGCTCGACGACTACGCCCACTGGCCGCAATATCACGCCGATCTGTTGTGGAACGCCGTGGCGGGATCGGGGAGTGCGGGCGCGGCGCTGCTGACCGCGTATGCGGTGCAGGCCCCAGGCGTCGCGTTGTTGGCCGGGCCGCAATATGCGTTGCTGCGGCGCGAATTCGAGCCATGGATCTGCCGCGAGCGCACATGGGCGCCGCACGTGGCGCGCGTGGTCGTCAGTTGCGGCGGCAGCGACGCGACGGGTTTGGTGGCCGCGTGGTTGCGCGCGTTCGAGTCCATCGACGATGCATCACTCGATATCACCGTTGTGCTCGGTGCAGCGCGCGCCCCGGACGCCGCGTTGCAGTCGCTGGCCGCGAACTCGCCACACCGCGTGCAGTGGCTCGTGAATCCCATCAATCTTCCCGAACTCTTCGCCAATGCGGATCTCGCGTGTGCGACTGCGAGTCAGACCGCGTGGGAATTGGCTGCGTTAGGCACGCCGAGCCTGGTCGGCACAACGGCCGCAAATCAGCGCTGCCTCGCAGCCGCGCTGGCGGAAGCCAGTGTCGTGCGCCACGTAGGCGAATGGCCGAGCGACGCCACGGCGGCAGCCATGTCCACGGCGCTGCGCGCGTTGCTGGCCGATGCCGCAGCACGTGTCCGCATCGGCCAAGCCGGTCGCGCGTTGGTCGACGGCGACGGCGCCGTGCGCGTCGTGCAACGATTGCAGCGCGCGCCACTGCGGTTGCGTCGCGTGCGCCATGGGGACGATCGCCGCTTATGGGAATGGGTGAATGAGCCGACCACGCGCGCGATGTCGTTCAGTGCGGAACCGATTCCGTGGGCCACGCACGTCGCATGGTTGGCCGCGCGCCTGCACGATCCCGATTGTGCGTTTTATCTCGGCGTCGATACCGATGACCAACCGATCGGACAATGGCGCGTCGATCGCATCCACGACGAAGGCGTGGTCTCGGTCGGTCTCGCGCCGCAAGCCCGCGGCTGTGGCATGGGCAGTGCGCTGATCGCGGCCGGCACGCGGCACGTGGCGTATGTCATGGGTCTGCGTCGCTTTCACGCGTATATCCGTCCCGACAACGCGGCCTCGGTGGCCGCCTTCACGAAGGCCGGTTACGTTGAAATCGAGCCGACGCAATTAAAGGATCAACCGGCGCGCCATTTTGTTTGCGATGCAGTGTCGTAAATCTTGCGTGAGGTCCGTACATTTTCCCCTTCCCTTCATTCCGACGATCGGGCGATAAGCGTCCCCGCGCGCTGTCTGGAAAGGGGTGGGGGATGCACAACATTCAACAGTGCTGCCGTGCGTTGCGGATGCGGCAGTGGGCCAAGAATCTGTTGGTGGCGGTGCCGCTGTTGTTGGCGCATCGGTTTACCGAAGGACCGCGACTCTGGTCCATGGGGTGCGTGTTTCTGAGTTTGAGCCTCTGTGCCTCCGCCGTCTACGTGATCAATGACCTGCGGGATCTCGCCGCCGATCGGATCCATCCGCGTAAGTGTCGGCGTCCCTTTGCCTCCGGCGCGTTGCCGCGCTGGAGCGGCGTGGTGGCCGCGCCGCTGCTGCTCGCAATGGGGTTCGCGCTCGCAGCGTGGACGCTTTCGTGGGTCGCCGCCCAGGCCCTTTGCCTCTATATCGGACTGGCGTTCGGCTACGCGGTCTATCTGAAGCGTTTCCCCATCCTCGATGTCTTTCTGTTGGCGGGCCTCTATACGCTGCGGGTGATGCTCGGCGCGATAGCCACGAATGTTCCGGTTTCTCCGTGGCTGTTGGCCTTTTCGATGTTTTTTTTCACGCATCTCGCGTTCGTGAAGCGCTTTACCGAAGTACAGCTGTTGACGCGCCAGGGGCAGCGCGAGGCTCCCGGGCGGGATTATGGCGCCCAAGACCTCGCGCTGTTGCGCGTGATTGGTCCGTGTTGCGGGCTGTTGTCGGGACTGGTCTTTGTCCTCTATTTGCAAAGCCACGAAGTGGCAGCCCAGTATCGGGCGCCGATGACGCTCTGGCTGATTGCCCCGTTCCTCCTGTATTGGATCATTCGGATGTGGTGGCTCGCCAATCGTGGCGAGATCGACGACGATCCCGTGGCCTTTTGTCTGCGCGACCCGATCAGTTACGCAATCGGGAGTGTGATGCTGCTGATCATGCAGTCGGCCGCGTAGCGGCGGGTCGTGAGAATAGGACAGCATGACGCGCGATCAATCGTGGGGCCATTATCCGCAGGTGCAGCATCGCGACATCGTGCCGTTGTATTGGCGGGATGCGTTGCCGCGCCTCGAGAGTTTTTCTCACTCCGTACTCCCGCGCGCGATGGGGCGGAGTTACGGGGACTGCTGTCTGAATGCCGATGCGATCCTGCTCGATGTCACGCCGCTCGACCGATGGATCGACTTCGATACAGAACGCGGCTTGGTGCGGTGCGAGGCCGGTGTAAGCCTGGCGGAACTGTTGCGTGTGTTGGTGCCGCGTGGCTGGTTTCTGCCGGTCGTGCCCGGGACCAAGTTCGTCTCCGTCGGCGGCGCGATCGCGAACGATGTCCACGGCAAGAATCATCATCGTGCCGGGAGCTTTGGGGCCTACGTCCGCCGCTTCGCATTGCTCCGCTCCGACGGCCGTTGCCTCGAGTGTTCGCCGACGGAGGAGTCGGAGCTGTTTCAGGCTACGATTGGCGGACTCGGATTGACCGGCGTGATCCTCTGGGCGGAGTTAGCATTGCGGCCGGTTGCCGGTCCGTGGATTTTGGAAGAACGTCGGCCGCTGCGCGATCTGGACGAATTTTTTGCCTATGCCCCGGAGGCGGATCGGGCCCACGAATATACCGTGGCGTGGATCGATGCGCTGGCGGGAACCGCTGCTCGGGGGCGTGGCGTCTTGATCACCGGCGATCATGCGGAGGCGCCTGTCATGCAGTCTCCGCCGCGCCGCCGCACTTGGCATGTGCCGTGCGCGCTTCCCGGCGGCGGTCTGCCGCGTCCCGCCGTGCGCGCGTTCAATGCGGGACTCGCGTGGTGGGCGGCGCGGCGCGGCGTCGTGCGGCGCGTGGTCGATTGTGATCGCTTCTTCTTTCCGCTCGATGCGTTCGGCGACTGGAATCGACTCTACGGCCGGCGCGGTTTTCTCCAATATCAGTGCGTTGTCCCATTGCCCGTCGCCCCCGCAGTATTGCGCGAGATCCTCACGCTGCTGGCGCAGGCGCGCGCGAGCGCTTACTTGAGTGTGCTCAAGCTGTTTGGGGAACGTCCCAGCGTTGGCCTGCTTTCGTTTCCGCGCGCCGGCGCGACGCTGGCCCTTGATCTGCCGTTTCGCGGCACCCCGACGCTCCAAGTTTTGGATGTGTGCGATCAGTTGGTCTTGAGTGCCGGCGGGGCGGTTTATCCGGCTAAAGATGCGCGAATGTCGGCGGCGGCCTTTCGCGGATTTTTCCCCAATGCGGAGCGTTTTTGCCGACTCATCGATCCGAAATTTTCCTCGAGTTTTTGGCGACGCGTATGGGAAGAGAGGGGAGTATGAACGCTCCAACGCAACGACCGCATCTTTGCATCATCGGGGCAACGTCCGCGATCGCCCAAGCGACGGCGCGACTCTATGCCGCCGACGGCGCGACGTTCTTTCTGGTGGGCCGACAGCAATCGCGCTTGGAGGCGGTCGCGGCCGACTTGACGGCGCGCGGTGCGGGATCCGTCACTGCGTATGTCTGCGACGTGAATCGGGTGGACGACCACGAGGCGTTGCTGGACGCAGCGTGGCGCAGCCTCGGCCCAGTCGACGTGGTGTGTATCGCCCACGGGCTGATGGCGCCGCAACCGGCCTGCGATCAGGATGTCGCATGCACGTTGGAAACCTTACAGGCCAACGCGATCAGCACCATCGCGTTGTTGGTCCGACTGGCCAATCGCATGATCGCCCAACGGCACGGCACGCTCGCCGTGATCACTTCGGTGGCGGGCGAGCGCGGCCGTCGTGCCAATTACACGTACGGGGCGTCCAAGGGAGCGGTCACCCTCTTTCTGCAGGGATTGCGCAGCCGACTCTATCGGCACGGCGTGCACGTTTGCACCATTAAACCGGGACCGGTCCGGACGCCGCTGACGGACGCGTTGCGGAAAAATTTCCTCTTTGTGGAGCCGGCGGCGATCGGAGCGGGGATCTATCGCGCCATTCGGAATCGTCGCGATGTGGTCTATCTCCCGTGGTATTGGCGCGGCATCATGGCCGTCGTGCGATCGTTGCCGGAGGCGGTGACCAAGCGGATCGGGTTATGAGGAGATGACCGCATGCAACGGAGCGGATGGGGTTGGGTCGCGGTAGGGGTCGTGTTCGGGCTCGGCTGTCTCTGGCGCTGGCACTACCTGTTCCACGTCCACCCGCCGACCGCATTTCTCTACAGCGACATGAAAGGCTATGTCGAAACGGCGCTCCGCTGGTTCGATCCGGCCTATGTCCAGTCCATTGCCGACACCTTGTATCCGCCGGGGACCGCGTATTTTTTGGGATGGCTCCACGCCATCGATCCCAGTTGGCGACTCGCGATCGTTGTCCAGTGTGTTCTCTCGTGTCTCGTGCCGCTGCTGCTCGCGGACACCGCCCGCGTGCTGTATGGCCGTCGTGCGGCGTGGCTGACGTTGATCGTCAGCAGCGGCTATTTCCCGTTTCTCGATCACGCCGGTTACTTTTTTTCCGAGGGGCCGCTGTTGGTGGCCGTAATCGCCACGATGTGGGCGCTCGTCCGTGCGCTGGATGCGCGTCGTCGCCGGACGGCATGGAGTGGGGCGTTGGTGGCCGGCGTGTTCTTGGGTATGGCCGCGGCGGTGAAGAGCGTGGTGTTGGTCCCGGCGCTCGCGGTGGCCGGCGTGCTGGGCGTGGCCGCGTGGCGGGTGCGTGCGCGTCGCGCCGCGTGGTGCGGCGTCCTCGTGACTGCGGGGATCGGTTTCGTACTGGTGTGCATCCCGCTGAGCCGGCGCTGTACCCGGTTGAACGAGGGGGATTTCTGTCTGATCTCGAACAATGGTCCGATGAACGTGTTGCTCGGTCACGCGGGGGCGATCAAAGGGATCCGTTGGACCGACCCGCAGCGCCATTTCGTACACGAGTTCGGGTGTCCGGTCGCGAACCAACGGGGTTACACCGCGATGCTCGAGTTTCCGTTCGGCGCGTACGAGTCACAACCGAACCTCGCCGCGGCGTGGCACTGGATTCGCCGGCACCCCGGCGACGCATTGTTGCTCTCGATCGAGCACGTCTTCGATCTCTTCGCCGGGACGCTCCCGTGGCCCACGTCGCACACGCCGCAGCGTCGTTGGATCAATCTCTTTCAACAACTCTATTGGATCTTCATCTTGCTGCCGGCCCTGTACTATCTGGCGCGGCGGCTGCCGTCGGCGCGGGCCGGCAACGGCCCGATCCTCGCGGACTGTCTGATGATCGCGCCGTTGCTCGGTCTGATGGCGGTCGTGTTTGCGACCAAAGGCGAGCCGCGATACCGGATCGCGTATGACGGCTTCATGATCGTCGTGGCGGCGCATGCGTACACACGAAGGCGGGATGATGACTTGACCCCTGCGGCACCAACGACCTAAGAGAGACCTCGATGGACACCATATTTCATATCGGCGCGCGTGCAGTGGGACCGAGCCTCCCCGTCTATATCGTCGCCGAGCTCTCCGCGAATCATCGACAATCGTTCGATCAGGCCGTCGCGCTGATCCATGCCGCATGCGACGCGCACGTCGACGCGATCAAACTCCAGACGTACACCGCCGACACCCTCACCATCCGCTCGGATCGCGAATATTTCCGGATCGGCGGCGGCACCTTGTGGGATGGCCGCACGCTCTACGAGCTGTACCAAGAGGCGTATACGCCGTGGGAGTGGCAGCCGAAGTTGCAACAAATCGCGCACGAATGCGGACTCGAGTGTTTTTCGTCCGCGTTCGACGCATCCGCGGTGGATTTTTTGGAACGGATGGATGTCCCGGTCCACAAAGTCGCGTCGTTCGAACTGGTCGATCTTCCGCTGATTCAAACGATGGCGCGGACCGGCAAACCGCTGATCCTCTCCACCGGGATGGCCACGCTCGCGGAAATCGACGAGGCCGTGCAGGCCGCGCGTAGCGCCGGGGCGCAAGAAATCATGTTGCTCAAATGTACCAGCGCATATCCGGCCGCGCCCGCTGCGATGCAATTGCATGCCATTCCGCAATTGCAACAGCGCTACAACGTTCCGATCGGCCTCTCCGATCACACCCTCGACACGACCGTGCCGATCGCGGCCGTCGCGCTCGGCGCCTGCTTCATTGAAAAACACCTGACCCTTTCCCGCGCGACTCCGGGCCCGGACAGCGCGTTTTCGCTGGAGCCCGCCGAATTCAAGGCCCTGGTCGAGGCCGTCCGCACTGCCGAAGCCGCGCTCGGGACCGGCGCAATGGGCGACGACGCGGGCGAAGCGAAGAGCCGAATCTTTCGCCGCTCCCTGTTCGTCGTCGCCGAGATGCAGGCCGGTGAAGCGTTTACGCCCGCCACCGTGCGTTCCATCCGCCCCGCGCACGGCCTGCCCCCGAAACACCTCCCGGAGATCCTCGGCCGCCGCGCAAAATGTGCCCTTCCCGCCGGCACACCGCTCACGTGGGACTGTGTGGAGTAGCGTGGCCGTTGTGTTTCCGCTGCTGCGTGTTATAGTGATTGTATGATCCCCGCCTTGCTCAGTCGCTTTTTTTGGGATGTCCAAGCGGCGACGCTCGATCTGAATCGTCATGCCCCGTACATTATCGAGCGACTGCTCGAATGCGGCGATCTGGACGCCGTGCGTTGGTTGTTGGCCACGTACTCGCCGACAGACATCGTCGCCGTGCTGCACAGTGCGCGGGGACTCTCCGCGCGGAGCCGGCGGTATTGGTCACTCTATTTTGATCGCCCCGAGGTCGCATGCACGAATCCATCCTGGCTCCCGACACCGCCCGTGTCTTGATCGCGCTGTCGGCACAATCCTGGTTGTCGGCATTTTATCTGGCGGGTGGAACGGCCATCGCGCTTCGGCTCGGGCATCGGCGATCCGTCGATCTGGATTTTATGGCGCCGCAGCCGATCGATACGCTGCAATTACGACAACTGTTGGCGCAATGCGGTCCCTTCATCCTCGACCACGAAAGTGCAGGCACGGTGCACGGCACGCTGGCCGGCGTGAAGGTGAGCTTCCTCGAATATCGCTACCCGCGACTCGACCCCGGTGACCACTGGCACGGCGTTGCAATCGCCGCGTTGTCGGATCTCGCGTGCATGAAATTAGAAGCGATCGCGGCCCGAGGCAAGAAGCGCGATTTCTACGACGTCTACGCGATTGCGCAAACCGGTCATAGCGTGCGCGCCATGTTCGATTGGTTCGTCAATAAATATCAAGCCGTGCAGTACAACCAAGTCCACATCGTGAAGTCGCTGACCTATTTTGCAGATGCCGAGAACGATCCCGAGCCGATGCTGATCACGCCGATCGCGTGGGACGCCGTGAAGGCCTTCTTTGAGCGCGAGGCCAGGGCGCTGATCCCATGACGGTCATGCACTGTCTCACCACCAACCCCCAGCCGCAGAATGACCGCTTCACGGGACTGCTGCGGGCGCGTGGCATCGGCGTGACGCAACTCCCGCTGCATGCCTACGGGCCGCCGAGCGCTGGCGGCGCGGCGTTGCGGCAAGTGCTTCGCGAGGCCCAAGCCGACGCATTCGATTGGCTCCTCTTTTCCAGTCCGCAGGCCGTGGCAGCCGTGGTGGCGGAAGCGACATTGTTCCCGAACGCAGCGCAGTACGGCGCCGTCGGCGAGGCCACGGCCGCTGCGTTGCGCGCGGCCGGCGTGGAGCCGGCGGTGGTCGCAAATGGCGGTGGCGAGGCCCTCGCAACCGCGGTGCTGCAGCATGGCTTGACCGCGAGTACGCGGATCGCTTCATTCCAAGCGGAAGCCGGCCGGACCGAGTGGCACACTGTACTCACGGCCCACGGCGCGACGCTACGCCACGTCCCCGCATATCGCTTGCTCCCAAGCCCCGTCGACGCCGCCGCGTGGTGCGCCGCCCATCCCGACCCGATCCACGCGATTCCGTTCACCGCCCCATCGGCCGTGCAGCGCTTTGTCGAACTATTCTCGCCGTTTCTCGCGGCCTCCCCGTTCGCCACCGCGCGGTACTACGCGATCGGCCGCACCACGGCCACTGCCCTTACGGTCGCCCAGCTCCCGATCGCTGCCGTCGCGTCGTCCCAGGCCTTTTCCGCGCTCGTCGCCGTGATCGAGCACGAAAACAGTTGACCGAACCGCCAACCTTCTCTATCAGCGCCCCGAGATTCATGAAACCGTTGCCACCAAAGGAGAATGCCATGGCCACCGCCGCCGCGATCAAGTCCGTGCAGCCTGATTATAAGGTGAAAGACATCACGTTGGCCGAGTGGGGACGGAGAGAAATCGTCATCGCCGAGACCGAAATGCCGGGCCTAATGGCGCTGCGCGAGGAATATGGTCGCACGCAGCCGCTGAAAGGGGCGCGAATCGCCGGCAGTCTGCATATGACGATCCAAACCGCCGTCCTGATTGAAACCCTGATCAAGCTCGGCGCCCAAGTCCGCTGGAGCTCGTGCAACATTTTCTCCACTCAAGATCACGCCGCGGCCGCGATCGCCGCCGCCGGGATCCCGGTTTTTGCCTGGAAGGGCGAGACGGAAGAGGAATATTGGTGGTGTGCCGAACAGTGCACGCGCTGGCCGGACGGCCAAGGGCCGAACATGGTCCTCGACGACGGCGGCGACATGACGCTGCTGCTCCACGAGAAACAACCCGAATTGCTCGCCGGGATCTACGGCATCTCGGAAGAGACGACCACCGGCGTGCATCGCCTCTATCAAATGATGCAAAAAGGAACGCTCAAATGTCCCGCGTTCAACGTCAACGATTCCGTCACCAAGTCGAAGTTCGATAACTTATATGGCTGCCGCGAATCGCTGCTCGACGGGATCAAGCGTGCTACCGATGTGATGATCGCCGGAAAAATCGCCGTGGTCTGCGGCTACGGCGACGTTGGCAAGGGCTGTTGCCAGTCGTTGCGCGGCCAAGGTGCGCGCGTGTTGGTCACCGAAATCGATCCGATCTGTGCGTTGCAAGCGGCGATGGAAGGATACCAAGTCGTCACGATGGACGCCGCAGCTGCGCTCGGCGACATCTTCATCACTGCCACCGGCTGCTGCGACGTCATCCGTCGCGAACATATGGATCAAATGAAAGACCAAGCGATTCTCTGCAACATCGGTCACTTCGATTCCGAGATCCAGATCGCGTCGGTTTTCAACGATCCGCAGCTGAAACGCGAAGCGGTCAAACCGCAAGTCGATCAAGTCATTTGGCCGAGCGGCAAGCGGCTCACCATCTTGGCGGAAGGGCGATTGGTCAATCTCGGCTGCGCCACCGGCCATCCGAGTTTTGTCATGTCCAACTCATTCACCAATCAAGTGATGGCGCAGATCGAGCTGTTTACCAATCACGGCACCTACGAAAACAAGGTCTACACATTGCCGAAACACCTCGACGAAAAAGTCGCGCGGCTGCATCTGAAAAAACTCGGCGTGCAACTCACGACCCTCACCGCGCAACAGGCCGACTATCTCGGCATTCCGACCGCCGGCCCGTTCAAGCCGGATTATTATCGCTATTAAGTTGACGCGTGACGGTGTGCTCGCTAAATAATTTCCCCACGATAGCGCAAGGGGGAATCATGCACACAGTTGCGATTGCAAACCATAAGGGCGGATCGGGGAAAACCACGACGGCCGTGAATTTGGCCGCGTGTCTCGCGGAGATGCAGTATCAAGTGCTGCTGATCGACCTCGACCCGCAATCGCACGCCTCGCTCTCGTTCGGCATTGAAATCAGTCGCGAAGAACAATCGATCTTTTGGGCGATGGGACAACCGGTCAGCGAACGCGCGTGGTTGGCCGAGATCGCCACGCCAGTCGGCAAAGGTTTGGCGCTCATTCCCTCCGCGCCGCTTTCCATCCAACATGAAGAGAACTTGATGCGGCGGGAGAATCGGTTGTTCCGGCTCCGCGAACTGATCCAACAAGTGCCGAAATACGACTTCGTCGTTATCGATTGCCCTCCGGCGCTCGGCATCCTGACCTGCAACGCGTTCATGGCGAGCGACTCGGTGCTGTTGCCGGTCGAAACCAGTTTTTACGCGATGAACGGCGTCGGTCGCGCGCTCGACATCCTCGATGAACTGCATCAGACCTATGGCACGCGGCCGCGGCACCTGGCCGTCGCCACGCTGTTCGATCGCCGCACGTCGCTTGCGCGCGACATCTTGGAAGAACTGCGCCGTTTTTTCCGCGGCGCATTGCTCGAAACGGTCATCCGTCAATCGATCCATCTGCGCGAAGCCGCCAGCCACGGCACACCGGTCACCAACTACGCCCCCAGCTCGCGCGGCTGTCGCGATTACTGCGACCTCACCGAGGAATTCTTGCAACGGATTGCCGTGCGGCCGGAACAGCAAGCCGGATGCAGTGAAGAGGTCGTGTTGCTCGGCCAAATGTATGGCGAGGCACGGGAAACGCTCGATCGGTTGCGTGAGTCCGGCTTCGTGACGCTCGAAGCATTGCGCCACGCCGACCCGAAGAAATTGGCCCACGCCAGTGGTGTCACGCTCCACACCGCGCGGCAACTCGTACGCCACGCCGCGCGATTGCAAGGCTTTCCCGCGTTGCGCAGCGCGAAGCCGTCGGCCGTAGCGAACGAAACGGCGGCGTTGGTGTTGCGCACCACCGCCGACGGCGCAGTGGCGGACATTGTGACGTTACAGGGGCTCACGTCGCCCCCTCCAGTGGCAAAGCCACTGGAGCCTCCCCCTCAACGCCGCTGTGCGGCTGAGGGTGGCGTCACAGGCCCAGATGTGGTCGCGAGTGGCGTGGCAACCCCAGCCACCAGTCACCAGCCACCAGTCACCGGTCACGAGTTGCCAGCCACGCCTGCTGACACCCCCACACTCCAATGAATCCCCCCTCGGATCGCCGCGCATCCTCTGACCGTCGGCAGCGTCGGACGCCGTTGTTGAATCGCTATTTCCTCTGGGGCCGGCGCCGTGCGCCAAGGCGCGAATCGGAAGACCCGTGTTACGTGGACCGCCCACGCCCGTTGTGGAGCTGCTTCGCGCTCCTCGTGGTGGCATTGGGCCTGGCCGATCTGGCCATTACCGAATATGAACTCGGACTGGGCTGTGCCACGGAAGGCAACGTCATCATGCACTGGTTGTTGGAGCGGAGCGGCAACGTCGTCGCGTGGGGCATCAAGACGATCGTCACATTGCTCGGCGCCGGACTTTTATTGGCGCACCATCGGTGGCGTTACGGAGGCTTAGGCCTGATGGTGCTGACGCTCTATTATGCGGGCTTACTGATCTTCCACGGCACGGTGCTGCTCCGTTGTTGGTAGCAGCTGTTGAAAATCGTGCAATGGGTCGGCATTCACCCGTTGCGAAAAACGCTCACCATCGTACAATTCACCCTGGGGATTATGGCAAACATACTCATCGCGGAAGACAACAAGGAATTCGCCGACCTCTTAATGCGATATCTCCTCAGTGCGGGCCACACCGTGCGCGTAGTCAACGAAGGCGTGCGCGTGATGGAAGAAGTGCATCGCCAATCGCCCGACATCATCTTGCTCGACTTTCTGATCCCCGCCGGACGCGGCAGCGAAATTATCAAACGCCTGAAAGGCCACCGCGACACGGTCCGCATCCCGATCGTGATCATCTCCGCACTGAACGAAGCCAAGGCGCGCGACCAAGGCTACGAAGGCGGCGCCTACATCTATCTGACCAAGCCTTTCGCGCTGCAAGATTTACTCGGCTACATCGAAGAAGCCGTCGATAGTTCCTCCGTCACGATGAGTTAGCCCTTCAAGGACCCCATTGACAGCATCCGAATACGAAATAAGATAATCAAATATGAAAAATGACTCTGTGATCACCAGTCGAGGTCAAATTACGGTGCCGAAACGGCTGCGCGATCGGTTTGGGCTCCGTCCTGGTATGCGCGTGCGTTTCGCAGCCTCGCGACAAGGCGTCCTGGTGCAAAAAGAAGAACGCGCCAAGTCCGTGCTGCGCCGGGCCTACGGGGTGGTACGCGACGGCGTGGCCACCGATGCGTATCTCCGCACGATCCGGGGATCGGTAAAATGATTCGCACCGCTGTGGACTCGTCGGTCCTGCTGGATATCTTTGCCGCCGATCCGACATTTGGCGAGGCTTCGCTTCGGGCTCTAGAACAGTGCAGCCGCGACGGCGTCTTGATTGCCTGTGAAGTGGTCTGGGCGGAATTACGGCCTCGTTTCCCCTCGGACGATGCTTTGCTCCAGGCCGCTGCAGCGCTCGATCTGCAATTCGACTCCATGTCCCAAGAGGCGGCACTGCTGGCCGGTCGCGTGTGGCAGAAGTACCGGCGCACCGGGGGCCGGCGCGAACGAATGATTCCGGATTTTCTGATTGCCGCCCATGCGTTGGAGCAAGCCGATCGGCTCTGTACCCGCGACCGCGGCTTCTGTCGACGATATTTCACGAAGCTCGCGCTGTTGCAGCCAATGCCGGCGTGAGCGGGTCGGGTCTGTTACTCCACGACCGATTCCGGGATTTCACCTCGGCCGACGAGGCGATAGGTGCGCCAGGTCCAGCCAAGGATGAGGCCGAAGAGGAGGCCATAGATTAGCCGATGATTGGTGGCGCGTTGGGCGGTGCGCGGATTAAACAGCGCGCTGCGACTGCTACTGAGGCGCGTGCCGGCGTAGGCCGTGCGGCCGGCCAATGGCGCGGAAGGGCGAGGGAGCGGCGGGCGAGCGCGGCGGGCGAGCGTGGGCCATGGCGCCGCCGATGGGGAGAACGTCGTCGGAGATGCCGGAATTGTGGGTTCGGGAAGATCACTGAACAACAGGCCGAGACCAGATGCCAGCAGAAGCGCGTATTTAAACAGTTTGCGGCTCATGACAACCTCTCCAGAGAGCAAGGGGCATGCCATATTATGCGACTGGATAATCCCGAGTGATGTTGCGGAGATGAACTTTTGGTGCATGGAGAGCGTTGCCTGCCGCCGGGAAATTTTGTCCCGGAGTGGGGCGGCAACGCGGCATTTGTTACCGCAGTGAGCGGCGCATCCGAGTCCATACCCATACCACTGACAGCAGCAGGCCGACGATCGTCAACTCCGACAAGCGCCATGCCCGCTGCCCGCCGACGACTAACGAACAACCTTCCCCACCGATCACCTTTGCGGCCGGAGATTGAATCATGGTTGGCGTGAGCGGTGCCGCGCCGACGCTCGGTTGGAGCCCCTTCGCGCGGCACGTGTGCTGCGACACGTCGTACTCTTCAGTCGCCGGATCACAACAGGAGGAATCGAGCAGCGCGACATTGGCGCAGCTCGCCCCCGATTGGAAATCGCACGCATCGCCGATTCGGTCTCCGTCGCGGTCCAATTGGCTCGGATTGAAGGCATCGGGACAGTTGTCCGCCGCGTTCGCGATCCCGTCGGCGTCGAGATCCGCGTTCGATGTGGTGCCGCCGCCGCTACTGCCGCTGGAGCTCGTGCCGCTTGGACACCCGGTTGCAGGCTCAATGACGGCCTGGCTCAAGTCGACTTCCGCCTTACCGAAGCATTCGGACCCTTCCAGTTTCAATGCGAACGCGAGCGTGTCTTGCTCGTCCAGCGGACCGTCGAGTGGCGCCATTGCGTAGCAGACGGAGTCGGTGTTGCTGCTGATCTCGGCCGTCATCATGGCGGTGTTGCCGTACAGTCGGGCCGCAGCCGTGGCCCCCTCGATACAAAGGTCGATCTTCGTAATGCCGTCACACGAAGCCGTGCCCGTGGCCACGAGTTGTACACTCTCAGGAAGCGTGTAATTTTCGCATCCTTCGCCCATATGCTCAAACGGCCGCCGATTGGGGGCAAACGCGCGATTGGGGACGAGGGTGCCGAGGGCGACGATGGCTCCCAAACCGACTGCTATCATTGTGTGGCGCATAGACCGACCATCCCGTGGACCGACCCCTCACTGATAGTATCGGCAGAATTGGGAAAAGGTTGCGTCGCGTGATTTCGGCGTTCCCGAGGTGTGGGTTACGGACGTCCGTTGCCCACAACGAGGCTACAACCGCCGCCGGCGTTGGTGTCTGCGTCCGCGGTCGATTTGTCCTTGTTCGGCAAACTCGTATTTTCGCCCGCAGCCGTTTTCGATTTACAGCTCAAACTCCGCGCATCGAAAATCTCGGTTTTTGGATCGCAGCAGGCCGTGCCCGCAAAAAGGACTTCATTGACCGTGCATCGTGGCGCAGTGCGTAGACATCCTTCGGCGTCGGGATTCGTGGCGCATGGATCGTCAGCGGCCGAACCGCCGCCGGAGCTGGAGGAACTGCTGCTGCTCGATCCCGTGCCAGCTTTACTCTCCGGCACGCAGGCCGCGCCCCAGCCGTCGCCGTCGGCATCGAGTTGATCCGGATTCGGCGTGGCCGGGCAATTGTCGTCCGTGTCGGCGACGCCGTCGTCGTCCAGATCGGAAGCCTCGGTGTTGTCCTCATCCTCATCCGGTGTTGGTTCCGCGACACAGAACTGCGTTGGATCTTCCGACAAGACCGTTCCTGGAGGGCAGGGACAAACACCGAACGGATCATCGGATGCGGGCATGCCATTCCAGCAGATTTCGGTATCGCTCAGCGAATAGTAATCGATGATCGGACGTCCGTTTTTTAATGGGACCTTCACGGTCTCCGTGCAGCTTGGCCGCTTCACAGTGACCGAAACGGTAGCCAGCGTACTGAGGAGTGTCTCGTGAGTATCTATATCTTTGCCCCAGAAACCCCAGCAATAGAGTTGGTCTGCATCGCGTACGATGTCTAATGTGGAGAAGTTCACCTGTGTGGAACTCAACGAACTTGGTTCGGACTGACCCACCAGACAGAAAAACCCGAGTGTTCCGCAATCTGAGTTCGTGCAGGGATAGACGAGGACTGTGCTGCTCTCGTCGCAGGAGCCGTTGATGGTGTTATAACTGGTCTTCGCAAACGCGCGCGAGGGAACGAGGCTGATGCCGCCGGCAATGCAGAGGAGCAGCAAGCTGACGGAGGCCCCGGTTCGTCGATCCTTTCGCACCACGCGATCGAGGCCCAGTGCGAGCGCAATAATCAGGATCGCCAGCAGTGGGAACATGCCCGGCGCAGCGGCAGGGGTCGTGGCGTGCAGACTGCATCCGCCGCCACCGTCGGTGACGGGATTGCCTTTGGGCTTGGCGATCGTCGCGAGGTTCGTGGTCGTCTTGCACTGATTGCTCGGATCGTTTTGCTGCGGGCATTCGTCGATACAATCGAGGATATTGTCTTTGTCCGTGTCGACATTATCGCAGCACAAGCTCATCGCCGGGATCGCGATCTGGTCGGCCTTGCAGGTCGTCGAGCCGCCGCTGCTGCTGCCGCCGGAAGAGCTACTGCTACTACTGCCGCCGCCGGACGAACTACTGCTGGAGCTGCCGGTCGCGTGATCGTCTTCGCAGACGTCGCCGATCCCATCCAAGTCACTGTCGGCCTGATCGGCGTTGCCGGCGAATTGGCAATTGTCGTCGTCGTCTTGCACGCCGTCGCTGTCGAGATCGTCCGCGTCGCACGTGGTGCCGCTGCTGTAGGGGCACGGGTCCTGCGTGATCGGCAACTCGTCGCCATCGACCGAAACGGCCACGTCTTCGGCAATCTTCGCGAATACGGCCGCGATGACGCAGCCGGGATTGAAGTCCCCCGGTTGACTGTCGCATCCGCTGACGAGTCCCTGCGGAGTGATGGCGACTACTTTACTCAGCGGCAGTGATAAGCCGAGTGAACACGTAAGCGGTTTTCCGTTCACGACCGGCGTGACCAAGATCTCGAGCGTGGCATTTGCTCCATTGGGAAGCTGCGACTGTTCTAACGGACAGCCCGAGAACGCCTTCGGAAGTGGGTTGTCGGCTCCGCTACTACCGAGCTCTTGGCACTCCAACGCGCCCACCTTGCTGATCCCGACCTTGTTGGGAAGATAGGTCCCGTCCTTATCTTGCAGGAAGACGAGCAGTGGATACGCATCGACGCCGCTGGAGTTCGTGAAATGGTAGAGGACGCCGAACGTTGTATAGTCGCTGCAGTCGCCGGCTGCATAGTAGTAGTAGCCGCTGCCGCCATAACTGGCCTTTGCGGTATTCGGCTTCGCCTCCGTCGCGCCGCTCCCGAGCAGCAGCAGCGTGCAGCAGGCAATCGCCGTGGAAATTAACCGTAGATAGGTGCGCATAGCCGTCCTCCCTTGTACGGTCCAGAGAAGAGCAATGGCCATGCCATGTTATGCGACTAAATTGTCTGGTTCTTTCGCCAGGTTTGGCGCGCCATCCCACGGCGCGTGGGGATCGGAGTCGCACGTTCCGCCGATTCTGCGGACCGCGCACCCCGGGTGGTTGATATGCGGACTATTCGTAAGTGACGCCCTCGATCTCCACGCTTCGCACGAGCCGAACCAATTCGAGGCGGATAGAAGGCTCGAGCAAATCATCCAGAAACCAGTCGGGCTCTATAGGCCGTAAGGGGATCGAAAACGGACGACCCTCGATTCCGACGATCTCTTCGATGACGCGAACTGTCGGAATCGTTGCAAAGCGTAAGACCTCGCGGCTGCCGAGGCCTCGTTCGTGGACCTCGACGATATATCGAGACTTCCAGTCCGGTTCCAGTCCGACGTCAAATCGCACGCGGAGCGTGTAGTGCGCGGCGTCGCCGTTGATGCGCCGGACCTGGTGGTAGATGTCGGTCAGATAGGCCCTGCGTTGGGAGGGATCGTGGAGGACGCGATCGGCCTCCGTTGCCAGCGCAGTGAGTTGGTTGATCAATTCCGTATCGGGCGATATGCCGGCGCGGTCGCAGGCCTGGCGGTACCGTTGCAAGTGGTGTGTCGTGGCGTGGATTTTTCCGCGTCGTGCCTCCTGCTCCGCGTGCTTGGCCTGTGTCTGGAGCTCGCGGCGATAAAAGGGTCGGCCAACCGTGGAGATCTGGGCCATAATCTCCTCCGGAGGGAGGCCGGCCGCAATGCCGAGTCCATAGAGGGTGTTCGTATCGGGCGCAGAGTGGGAATCGCATGGGACCCGCTCGCACATTTCGCTAGCGCGTTGGAAGAGCAAGGAGAAGAGCGGTCGTACGCGCGCGATCGTGGCCTCGGCAGCCGTCTCCAACCCGAGCGAGTGTGCTGCGGCGCGCAGGTCTTGCTGCGCCATCTCTCCCTGCATGAGGCGATCGGCGTAGTCGGCCATCCGCCATGGTCCCAGAGGCTGGGGGCTGCGCGGCCGGTAGAGCGCCGTCGCTGCCTCCAGATACCGCGTGACTTCCGCGACCGACTTCCCGATGAACTGATCCGCGGTCACGCCGTATCGTTCGGGCAGTTCGCGGAGCGGCCGCGTCTTATCCGAGTCACACCGTAATTCTCCCCGCTCGACGACCCCGTTGCGATTGTCGTCAGTGACCGTGACCTTGTTGTGGCATGCCGGTACCTTGCCCATTCCTGGTCTCCCTTTGCCTCAGAATGATTATCGGCGGGACGGGCGTGATAGTTGCGGATTGGCGGGTGTTCCGGGCGGCGATTCGCGACACGGCGGACGCATTACGATTCAAAACACCCCAGGCCGCGGGCGATGACGAGCCGCTGGACCTCGTTGGTGCCTTCGCCGATCTCGAGGAGTTTCGCGTCGCGATAGAAGCGGGCGACCGGATATTCTTCCATGCAGCCGTAGCCGCCGTGGAGTTGGACCGCTTGGTCGACGACGAACTTCATCACTTGAGAGCAGAACAGTTTCGCCATTGCGGCTTCCTGGCCGAACGCTTGGCCGGAGTCCTTCAGCCAACACGCGCGATACAACAGCGACCGCGCGGCCTCGATCTGCATCGCGCTATCGGCGAGTTTGAACGCGTTGGCCTGGAAGCTGGCGATCGTTTGGCTGAACGCACGCCGGGTTTTCGCATATTGCAATCCGGCTTCGAACGCGCCTTGGGCGCCGCCGAGCCCCATCGCGGCAATCCCGAGTCGTCCGCCGTCGAGGGTCTTGAGCATCTGTTTGAAGCCGTCGCCGCGTTTGCCGAGCAAGTTGGCTTCCGGGACGCGGACGTTGTCGAAATAGAGTTCCGCCGTGTTGGAGGCGCGCCACAGCAGTTTGTGATGCATCGTTTTGGTCGTGAATCCGGGCGTGCTTTGCGGCACCAGGATGCAACTGATTTCCTTGCGGCCGTTGGCGTCGCTGCCGGTGATACATTGGACCGTGCTCCCGGCCGTGATCGGCGTGCCGGCGTTGGTGATGAAAATTTTCGCGCCGTTAATGGTCCAGTGGCCGTCTTGCAGTTCCCCGGTGGTGCGCGAGTTGCCGGCATCGGATCCGGCGTCCGGTTCGGTGAGGCCGAAGCCCCACAGTGTGCGGCCGGCGCACAAGTCGGGGAGGTAGGTCTGTTGCTGCGTTTTGTTGCCGAAGTTTGCGATCGGTCCGACGCCGAGCGTGTTGTGGGCCGCGACCGTGGCCGCGTGTGACGCATGCACGCGCGCCAATTCTTCCACGATGATCGCGTACGACAACGTGTCGAGTCCGAGACCGCCGAATTCCGGCGGGGCCATCACGCCCATGAAGCCGAGTTCGCCCATTTTTTGTGTCAGCTCGATCGAGAATTGTTCGTCGCGTTCCAAGCGCTCCGCTGCGGGAGCGAGTTCGCCCTCCGCGAAGTCGCGAACCATGGTGCGGAGTGCCTGTTGTTCCGCCGTGAGTGTGAAGTCCATGCGCCGCCTTGTAGCGAAGTTGATGTCAGATACAAGCAGTTTATGGTAGAGCGCCGCCGTGCGGTTTCCACGTGCCACGATCTGGAACGTCGTCACCTTTGCGGCGCTGGCCTTTGCGGCGAATGTTGGATTCGTCTTCGGTCTGTTCCCGACGAATGCGCTGCTCATTACGCACGTCGGCACCGATGCGCTGTTTGCGGCCTATCTCTGGAGCGCGCTCGCGGTGCTGGGGTTTTCCGGCCTCTTCGCCTGGATTGCTGACCGTTATCCGCGCCGTCGCCTCTTTCTCGGGTCGCACTGGTTGGCCGCGGCGTCCGTCTTGGTCGCGTGGTGGGCGGTCCGTCAGCCGCAGGTCGAGTTTTGGTGGTATGCGCTGATCCGCGCGTTTTTTTACGGCTACTACATCCTGTTGTCGCTCCAGTTTTGGGTCCTCGCGAGCGATCACTTTTCCAGTTATGAAGCGAAGCGCGTCTATCCCTACGTCATCGCCGCCAGTATCGGCGGGATGATGGTCGGAGGACTGATCACCTCGTTCGTCGCCGGAACCCTTCCTGCGGCCGACTTCCTGCTCCTGTGGGCAGGAATTTTAGGCCTTTCGCCCGGACTGTTGTGGTGTCTACGTCTGCGGCCGGTGCTGTATGGACGTGTCCATCAAGCGTCCGCGACGACGCCGCTTGTGGGAACGTGGTCGTTGTCGCTGTTGATGCTGCTTTTCTGGATGATCTATGCCTTTCTCTGTCATGGCGTCGATTATGTGTACAACGTTGTCGCGTCCGCCGCGCTCCCCGACCCCGATCAGCTCACGGCGTTTTTTGGGAAAGTCACCTGCGTGGCCAGTCTCGTCGTGCTCATCTACCAACTTGGCTTGGCCAAACGCATTGCGACGCGATTCGGGATTGACCGCGCGCTGCTGATGATTCCGTTGTTGGCGGTCGGCGCCTGCGGACTGTTAGTGGCGCAGCCGTCGCTGTTCGGCGTCGCCGTCGCGGAGGCGACGGTTTTTTTCTTCGTCGATTTCGCCGGCTCGGCGCTCGTGCAACCGCTGCTGAACATTGTGCCGCGCTCCCAACGCGGCCGAGTGAAAATGGGCACGGAAGGGGTGGGGCGTTCCGTTGGAGTTGTCGGATTGTTTTTCCTAGCGACCGTCGGCACGGCTGTGATTGTGCCGGAACGGCTGAGTGGGCTTCTCTTTGCTGTGTCGCTGGCCTTCCTCGGATTCCCGATTTTGTTTCATCGCATCTATCTGCGCCATTTAGTGCGTTGTCTGCGATCGCCGGATCAGGAGCTGGTGCTGAATGCGATTCAGGCGCTGGGCGAGCCGAATAAAGTGGCGGCGACGCGGCCGCTGCTCCGCTTATTGCGTGCCACGACGCAACTCCATTTACAACGCACCATCGTGTTGAGCTTAGGCCAAATGCGCAGCGGCGAGGCCTTTCAGGAAGTCGTGCAACTCTTCGACGTCCGCAATGAAGCGCTCCAAAACGCCGTCGTGGAAGCGTTGGGCGACTACCGCAATTACGAAAGTATTTTGGCGATTTTTCGATTGATGAAATCGGGCAACAACGTCTCGCTGCAAGTGCGGATGAACGCCGTGATGTTGCTCACGCGTCTGCTCGGCCGCGCAATGACGCCGTTCTTGTTGCAGGCCTTGGACGATTCCGATCCGCGTGTGCAGGCCAATACGTTGGAGGCGTTGGGCCTGTTGCGTGATCGCGCGACCATCCGTTTGTTGCAACCGTTCTTGACCCATCCGCACCATCGAGTGCGCGGCAGCGCTATTATTGCGTTGTACCCGTTTCGTTTTCGGCCACGATCGGTGCGGCCATTGGTGTTGCAAGCATTGGCGCAGCTCTATACGTCGCCGCAGGCGCTCGAGCACCGCACTGCGCTGCATGTGATCGGCGCGTTGCGCTGCCGGGCGTATATCCCCGATCTGCTCCGCCAACTCGCGACGCCCGATCGCCATACGCGGCAACATGTGGCCATTGCACTCGCGAAGCTGCAAGTCCATCAGTGCACGCCGGTGTTAGTCGAACTGATGCTCGATGCCGACGAGACGTTCGCGATCGATACCGCGAAACGCATGGGGCAGTTTCCGGCCGTCAGCCGTTGGCGCGTGTTCGAGGCGATCGACCAATTGCCGACTACGCCACGCGCCGTCGTCTTTACCCGCCTTGAAGCCACCGGTCTCGATTTCTCCGCCGAACAAGAACAGCTCGGCAGCCGCGCCACGCTCTTCACGTATGCCCCGTGGTGAACGGGGTCCCAGCCCCCAGTCACGCTTTTACAGCAAATGCACCGGATCGACGTCGATCGCGACGTGGACGCCGGTGGTGCCTTCTTGCTCGCTGTGGCGACGGATCAGTTGGGTGAGTCCGGCGGCGGCGCGGGTGTCGGGGAGTTTCAGCAGGATCTGCCAGCGATATTTGCCGGCGATTTTTTCGCGCGGCGATGGGGCGGGGCCGAGGAGGGAGAAGGGGTGGCTAGTGACTGATGACTGGTGGCTGGTGGCTGGTGATTCTGTTCCGCCGAATCGGTGGAGCGCGTTCGCCAATTGTTCTGCATAGGCATGCACTTGCGCTTCGTGATTGCCGCTGAGGCGGATGTTCAGCAAGCGGCCGAACGGCGGATAGTTCAAGTCCGCGCGGAGTTTTGTCTCTTCGCTGACGAACGCGGCGTAATCGTGGCCGCGGGCGCAGAGCAAACTGTAATGTTCCGGGGTGTACGTCTGGATGATCACTTGTCCGGGACGGTCCGCGCGTCCGGCGCGTCCGGCGACTTGGGTGAGCAGTTGAAACGTCCGCTCCGCAGCGCGGAAATCCGGCAGATAGAGCGAGAGATCGGCCAAAATCACGCCGACCAAAGTGACGCGAGGGAAGTCGTGGCCCTTTGTGATCATTTGGGTGCCGATCAAGATGTCCACGGTGCCGCTGTGCATCGCACGCAGCGTCCCGTGGCGGCGGTGGCGCGACGTGCTGGTGTCGCGATCCATCCGCGCGATCCGCGCCGTGGGGAACTGCGTCTGCAGCAGTTGTTCGATCCGTTCTGTGCCGCTGCCGACCGCTTTGAGTTGCGCGGATCCGCAGGCGGGGCAACTGCGCGGCACATTGATCGTGAATTCGCAGTAGTGGCAGCGGAGTTGCGCTTTGCTGTGATGGAGTGTCAAGCTGATCGCGCAGTTCGGACAGCGAAAAATGTGGCCGCAGTCGCGACACAGCGACATCGTTGCGAAGCCGCGACGGTTCAAAAACAACAGCACTTGTTCGCCGCGCGCGAGCGTGTCGTGCATCGCCACGCGCAACGGCGCCGAAAGCAGGGCCGCGTCCGGCGTGCCCGCGGCGTGTTCGCGCAAGTCGATCACGGAAACGGTCGGGAGCGGTTGGCCGGTTGGTCGCTCCGTGAGTGGTAACAGCGTATATTTCGCGAGGCCCACGTTGTGGAAGCTCTCCAACGACGGCGTCGCCGACCCGAGCACGACGGCGGCTTGTGCGGCCTGCGCGCGGCGCACCGCCACGTCGCGCGCGTGATAGCGCGGATCGTCTTCCTGTTTGTACGAGGCGTCGTGTTCTTCATCGACGATGATGCAGCCGAGTCGATCGAACGGGGCGAAGACGGCGGAGCGGGTTCCGCAACAGACGCGCGCTTCGCCGCGGGCCATCCGTTGCCATTGATGCAGCCGTTCGGCTTCGGTCAAGTCGCTGTGATACAGCGCGATCGCGTCACCGAAGCGGGCGCTGAGATGGGCCAACAGCTGCGGCGTGAGTCCGATCTCCGGCAACAGCACAATCGCTTGGCGATGCGCCGCCAGACAACGTTCCACGGCGGCTAAATAGACTTCGGTTTTGCCGCTGCCGGTGATGCCGTGCAGCAGAAACGCACGGAATGCGTGGTCGCGGATCGTGGCGGCGATTGCGTCGGCGGCCATGTGCTGCGCTGCATTCAAGGTGATCGCGGCAGCGTCGCTGAGTGTATGTTCTTGATGTAAATGGGCGGCGCGGCGCGGTCGTCCCAATGGTTTTCCCGCGCGAAACAACGCGGTTGGGAGCGCGGCGCGACAGACTTCTCCGATCGGCGCGGCGTAGTAGCGGCTGATCCATTGCACGAGTTCGAGGAGCTGCGCATTCAGGACCGGCTCCGGATCGCACAGCGCCGCGATTGGCTTACAGCGCGCGGTCGGCGGCGGCGTGGTCTCGGTCTGTAGGATAATGCCGACGACCTGTTTGCGGCGAAACGGGACCACGACGCGACATCCCGGTCGGCATTGCGCGGCACAGGCCTCCGGCAGTTCGTAAGTAAACGCGGTATGCACGACCACCGGAACGGCAATGTCAGCGTAGCGAGGCATCGGTGTTGAATTTCTTCCTCTCCCGTTGGGGAGAGGGTTAGGGTGAGGGGGAGGAATGAACCAGAAAATCGCCTGGTGGTCTCCCCCTCACCCAGCCCTCTCCCCAACGGGAGAGGGGGGTGGCGACCCGTGACTTGCCGCGGGTATCGCTCATGGCCCTACTCTCTCGAAGTCGTACTCCACAATACTATTTACGAGTGACGCGTCGGGCGCGATCCGGAGCCAACATTTGAGCCGTTGGCCGGCGGTCACGGTCAGCGGGCGACGCAGCGGCAAAAAGGCCTGGCGCCAGTGCGTCGGCGGGTCGTGAGGACCGGTCGCAAAGCGGATCGTCGGCGTGAGATGGAGTGTGAACCAACCGGCGAAGCCGGTTAACGTGGCGTTGCGCGTGATGCGAAACGTCGGACTGAACTGCCATGCGGTCGCACGGGCGGTGCGAAATGCACACACGGGGCTGGTTTGTGGATTTGCGATGAGCTGCGCAGCGGGAATGGCTTCGTCCCGGAGCTGCCACGAGCGACGCCACGAGACAAACTCGGTCGGCGCGATCGTGAGCGCGCAGCCGTGCGGAATGATGCGTCCGCCGGGCTTCAGCCAGACGCGCCGAGCCGTGCAGAGTAGCGGGAGGATGTTTTCATCGAATCCGAGCGAGCCGAGCGTCTCGGTCATAATGGCGTCGACGAGTTTCTTTGGCCGGACGGCTTGCGCGAGGCCGGCGTAAAACGTGATCCGATCCGCGACGCCGCGCGCAGCGGCCTCGTGCCGTGCGAGCGCTAATGTGTGCGGCTCGACTTCGACCGCATGCACATGCGCCGCGCCTGCGTCGAGCGCCAGAAATGCGAGCGCGCCAGTCCCGGTGCCGAGATCGGCCACGATATCGCCGGGCCGCACGATCGCGCGGATCGCGCGCGTATAGGCTTGCATTCGGACGGTATCATCGAGCAGGATTTGATGCCGATGCTGCAATACTCTTTTCACGTCACAAATTCCTTCACCACATCATAAAGCGTCCGCACGCCCCAGTGAAAGCCGTCGAGCGGGATCCGTTCGTCGTGGGCGTGTGCCAGCGCAACGACGTCAAAACCGCGCGGACAGCGCAGCGGCTGGAAGCCGTAGGTCACGATGCCGAGCCGCTGATAGAAATGCGCATCGTCGAATCCGGTGATCATGAACGGCACGGCCCGCGCGCCCGGATCGGCCGCCGCGACGACGCGGGCAATGGTCGCAAAGAGCGGCGTGTCGCGCGGTTGCTCCAACGGCGCGCGATAGCGAATGACTTCGTACTCGTAACCGGGACCGAGCAGCATTTGGAGCTCCGCCAAGAAATCGGCCTGTGTCTGTCCCGGGAGGATCCGACCGTCGACACTCAACTCCGCCTCCGACGGGATCACATTGACGGAATCGCCGCTGCCGGCCCGCAGACTGGTCGGGCATGCGGTGTTGTGGAGCGTGGCGAGTAGAAACGCGGTTTGTTGGTTCAGCGGCAATGCGCGTGCGCAATAGTCGCCGACGCCGCGAAGCGTGATGCCGCGCAGCCACCAACGTTGCGGTACCGGTGACGCCGCCGCGATGGCCTGCACAAAGTCGAGTGCGGCAGCGGTGCGATGGAGTGGTAAACGCCGCGTCGTTAAGCGGTGCAGCGCCTGTCCGAGACGGGCCACAGCCATATCGGCATGCGGTTTCGATCCATGGCCTGGCGTTCCGCGCGCGCGCACGTTCACCCAGACGATCCCTTTTTGTGCCACTTCGATCGGATACAGGCGTTGCGCGCCGATATGGAGCGTCATCCCGCCGACTTCATTCAACGCATACGCGGCACGGATCAGATCGGCGTGGTGTTCTACTAAATACGCGCTGCCGTACTGACAGCCCACTTCTTCGTCGGCCGTCGCGGCGAGAATCACGTCGCGTCGCACGCGGAGTCCGTGGCGCTTCAGCAGCAGCAGCGTCATCAGTTGGTAAATCGTCATCGACTTCATGTCGAGCGCGCCGCGGCCCCAAATATATCCGTCCGCGAGCACGCCGTCGAACGGCGGATGGGTCCAATGCGCTGCCTCGGCGGGGACGACATCGACGTGCGAAGAGAGCAGCAGCGGGCCGTCCGTGCCGCCGGTCGTGTAGCGGCAGACCACGTTGGCACGACCGGGTGCGGGCTCGATGAGCTGCGGCGAGAATCCCTCGCGGGCCAATATTGCGGCCAGCCAGCGGGCCGCCGCGAGCTCATTCCCCGGCGGATTCGTAGTGTCGATCCGGAGCAGCTGTTGCAAATAGCCGGTCGCCTCGGCAGAGACTGAGTCCCACGCGATGTTCATGAACGATGTTTCTTGATGAAGTCGAGCCGCGCTTGGCGCCGTGCCTCGGCTCGACGGTAGCGCGCTTTATCTTCCGTTGCCTCGACGATCAAGCGCGGCACCGCGGCGGGCCGGCCTAAGTCATCCAGCGCGACCATGGTGAAATACGCACTCCCGACCTTATGGACGCGACCGGCCTTCAAGTCTTCCGCCTCGACTAACACGCCGACTTCCATCGAGGTCGTACCGACATAATTGACTTGCGATTTGAGGATCAATACGTCGCCGATCCGCACCGGATGCAGAAAATTTTGTTGATCCACGCCGGCGGTGACGACGTTGCAGCGCGCCAGTCGCATTGCCGAGACGAACGCGGCTTCGTCGACCAACTTCATGATCTCGCCGCCGTGCACGTATCCGTAAATGTTCGCTTGCGGCGGCTGCATGACTTTCATCATCGTATTTCGCGTGGCCCGAACGGGGATTCCTTCCAACTTCGCTAAGCGGCTTGTTTTCATAGCGTGCTCGCTCCTTATGCAACTCGTCTCCGGACTGCAAGGCGAATCCCCCGGGACAGGGCACGTATAGATAAGAGACGTCATCCTGAGCCGAAAGGCGAAGGATCCAGTGGGTTTTGTGGGATTCTGCGCCGCACTCAGAATGACAAATATGCGCGGGACATGACACGAAAAAAATGGAGCACGAATCTGATTTCAGTGCCGCTACGCAGCGGGTTCTTGGGCTGGGGCCGGCTCTGTCGGGGCCTCGGCCTCAGCTGCTGCCTTGGCCGCCGCAGCGGCTGCGGCGATGCTGTCGTAGTCGCGGAGCGCGGCGCCCACTAATGTCGGATTTTCTGATTCCAGCGCGACCAACGCCGCGCGATAGCGCCCTTCCGCGTGCCACGGTGTGCGGAGGACAGCGATGCTGCTGAGTCCCAACAACATCTGCTGTGCGTTGGCGAAGGCCGTCGGCTGTGTTGCGGCCAACTCGCGCTGCGCGGTCAGCAACGGCACGACGACGGCGTCGAAAAATGCGGACAAGCGGTCGGGGCGTGTCTCGATCTCGGCGATCTCTTCCTCGATGGCCGCGCGCTGTTCGGCAACGGCGAGCACGAGTGTATCGGGATCCCGAGCGACGAAGAGGCCAACGAGGCGAAGAAACGCGGCTCTCTCTGTTTCACCCATTGTGTTCAGTGCGGCGAGTGCCGCTTGGCGGTCCAATACGAGAGTGCGTTGTGCGCGAAGGATTTCCAATTGTGCGGTGTCGCGGGCCTGCTCTTCGCCCAAGTGTAGCAAATATACGCCGCTGCTGGCCCCTCCACGGGCGTAAAAGGTTACATCCGCATTGCCGAGCTCAGCGTAGCGCAACCATGCCGGGAGTGGTGTTTCGAGATACGGCGCATCTATGTTGAGTCGCACGCAGCTCGCGGCATCAGCGCTGGTCTTGACGTGGGCGATGACGTGCTCCAGTCGTGCATTGCACAGCGCCTTCACGCGCGCCAAGGCCGCTTGTACCGCGGCGAGATACGATTCGCGATCCGCCTCGAGCACGCGCTGCGCCTCGGGCGTCAAGAATCGCAGTTTTCCTGCAATAATTTGGTAGGCCTCGCGGAGCCTTCCCAAGATTGCGACGTCCACGTCCGGGTCCGTCGATGCCGCGTCACCCAACTGGTCAAGCCGCTCCAGGCCTTGCAGGCCGCGTGCAAAGAAGTGGAGCGCAATCTCCTGCGGCCTTTTTTCATTGGCCGCGCCGTGTGCGTAACATGTTGCCGCGACAAAAGCGTCGCCAAGGAATTTCACTGCGGACGTTGGTTCCTCCAACAAAACCGCCAGCCGGGCGCCGAGCTCCATCACGTCGATCACTGCCGGTCCTTTGGATTTTTTATCATCCTGCACGAACCACATGGCGCTGCGAACCGCGTCGGTATCTGCGTCGCTTAGTGGCAAGCCGGCGTTCTCCAAGCGATCCGCCAGACGCTGTGCGTTGGCGAGCGTGGCATTCACCGCGCTGCCGCGATGCCTTGCCCGATAATGTTCGGCGACCACGGCCGGAACCTCAGCCGCCGTGGCATACTGTCCCGGCGAGAGACGTCGTGCGATGGCTTGCTGCCATCCGGGGAGTGCCGCGAAGGTCTCGCGCGGCATCCAGACCAAGCGGCGATAGAGTTGGACCGCCTTGAGTGCGCCCAACGAAGCTCCGAGACTGAGCACCGCCAGTGTAATGCCTCCGACCGTCGCGGTTGTGGCCACGACGTCGGTCGGTTCTCCGTTGCCTCCTTCCCCGAGCTTCGTCGAGAAGACGCCGAGCGGTCCCATCGGCAATGCGGCCATGCCGAATGTGGCCCGTTCCAATCCCTCTTTGACTCGCGCTCCAAGCGTGCGGCGTTGCGCCAGCGCTATTGCCTCGCCCGTGGGATGTGAAATCGCTGTGGTCGTCCGACGCCTCAGTTGCACACGCTGCATAGTGACTCCTCGATCATTACAATTTCATGTTATGGGCCACGAACCAATGTTGCCCGCCGTCGGATGACACCAAATAGTTATGGATCGCTCCAGTCCCGAAGCCGAGATTGAAGAGTGCGAACGTCCCTTCCATGCTCATCGAGCCCGCCATCGACAGCGCATAGGCCGATCCGTCCGGATTGATGAGCGTATCGCCTTCCTGCAATGCGCCCGCGTGGATCCAGCGTTCCGTGCCGTGGCGTTGTACGCGCAATCGATGGATCGACGTCGTCTCGAGCGTGCCGAGTGCGCCGTTCGCGTCGGTCACGGCGAGCGAGAGCAGATCGGACGGAACGACGCCGTGCTGCATCAGTTGGCGCGGCGTCTGATACACGACGGCGCGCGTGTCCGGATCGAATCCCGCTACGGCCGGCAGTGGCTGTCCCGCAGCCTCCAACGCGGCGAGTGCGGCAAACGAAATCGTGCCGCCGTCCGCCGTGCGCAGCACCGCGCGTTCGGTGAAACAGCCGCCGTAGCCCTTGTTGCAACTCCCGACGTCGAAGCTGACTTCCGTGTCGGGATAGATGCCAAACAGCCACGCGGCGTCGTTGAATTCGACGTCGATCGTGCCTTCACCCTCGCACGCCGCCCAGTCGCCATCGCTCTGCTGTGTGCGGCATTCAATGGTCTCGACAGACGCGAGGATCTCTGCCGTCTCAGTCCACTGGGTCGCAGCCGCAGCGGCCAGCGGCCGTAGGGCCTCCGGTACACCGAGCGCGAAGTACGTCATTTGTTTGATCTCGTCGCACCCCTGGCCCAACACCAAATCGCCCGGATCGCGCAATCCGCCTAAGCGCACATAAATGGACAGCCCGCGCGCGGAGAGATCGGCCAAATAGTCTTTCGTGATGGCCGGGGCCTGCGCGTACGGATGGCTCGCGGGATAATAACCGCGCGGATCGATCCCGCTGCGCACCGAATGATCGAATGTGGCTTGGTCGACTTGCAGGACGTCTGCATCGCCGTCGCCCGGAACGCTGTTGAGGACCCACTTTCTTGCATACTCGCTGACCCGTGCGACCTCCAGAGACCAATCGAGCAACTCGGTGACCGCGCGCTGTTGCCCGATTGTGATGGGTCCGCCAGTGAGCGGTACAGCCGCGTAGCCGATCAGTCCGCGCAGATGGGCGCGATCGAATCGTTGCGGTGTCTCGGACGGCGTGGGAAGCAGGAAGTCGTCTTCACTGAGCATGCTGAACGGCGACACACGATCGAAGCGTTTGAGGATCGCGACGGCCTCGGGCGAGCAAAATATCGCGCTGGCGCTGCGTGAGATGGAGGTGAACGCGTCGACCGCCTCGCCACTGCCGGTCATATCCCAAATGGGATGTACTGCAGCACGGATGCACGGTGTCGGCGCCGCGGCCGTCGCCGCATTTGCCGTCGTTCCTTCCACTTCATATCCCGTCACCAGTTGCGCCAACGCTGTCCCGAGTCCAATTCCAACCATAAGTGCCTCCGCATGGGTTCCGTACTGTTCGCTGTATATCGGCGTCACGAAAAAAGAGTTGCTAAGAAAATGCCTGGCCGTTTCCGGGAGTCATTAGGGAACTCATGCCTGGCTTGAATACTCCGCAATCGACCCGCAGGGCTAGCGCCACGGGCGCGCTGATGGGGAGGCTCCAAATCCGCGAACGAGGACACGCGCACGCCGTCGTGCTTATGGCATGTTGCCTGCCGGGGGTGGGGGACAGTCTGGCATGTGCGGTTCCGCCGGGATATCGGCGGCGCAACGGAAGCCGATGAACTTGGAGCGCTGCGCGGGGTGCCACCGGCGGTCGGTGACATCGCGGATATCCGGGACCGTTTGATCGACGGCGATCGCGTCGTCACACTCATTCAGCGGATCGGAGTCTGGATTGATATGATACGCATTGCCAACTACGACGGGTAGTCTGTCTCCGTCGAGTTCCGCGGTCAGTTCATAGACCGGACCGACCAGGTCGTGGATCCCCAACGGATTGGCCGGTGCGGTGGCGACGGACAACGGCCGCTTGGTGCCGATCGCCATTTCGTCGGCGCGTAGTTCGCCGCTGCGGGTGCCGAACTGGTTGTTCCCGCCGGCGGTCGCCAGATATTGCCATTCGGCTAGTGTGAGGAGCCGTTTGCCGGCGGAAAAGGCGAAGAAGAGGGCCTCCCAGAGGGTCACTTTGACGACCGGCTGATTGGGAGCGCCATGAGATTGGGGCAGCCGCCGTTGCGTGGCGACGGGGACAATTCGCTCCACCTGCATCGCGTACGCATGGAAACGATGCTCGCTGCGATTCTGCCGAATCCACGCCTCCGCGTCGTTTTCGTTGCGGAAGCCGCCGACCAGCACGGAGTAGCGCCCGTCGATCTGACCGAAGACCGCGAAGGGCCTCGTGGCATAACGGCCGCAATGGGCATCGAAGGCCTCGTTCGTGACCACATGGGGATCACAGTAGAAGGGCGCGATGGCGACCACATGGAGGCTGCCGTCAACACCGCGGCTCGTGAAGCCCGTCATTCCCGCCACTTTGACCATTCCGATGAAATCCCCGGTGCCATATTCCATGACCGTGTTCGGCGCGGCCAGTTGCAGCGGGTTCGGTGAGGGCGCGAAAGGCGTGCGCCGCACACGTGGAGCGGCCTTCCCAACCGCGCGCTGGGCTGCGGCCTTGGCCTGTCGTTCTTCCTGTGCCCGTGCAGTGCGCAACGTGTCGATTGCGGCCATCACCAACGCGCGCCGTTGCCGACGGCGGATCTGCCACCAGTGCGCCGATTCCGGCAGTAGATCCAACAGGGCCGCGAGGGCGGGGACCGCGTCGGTGGCGGCCAGAGTCGAGACATGGCGCACCGCGGCGGCGACTGTGGACCATCGGTTACGCACGGTGCCGGCGTCGAGGCCCCGCAGGAAGGCCACTTGATGTTGGGTCGTGACCTGCTGCTCCGCTTGGCGGATTAATTGGGCCTGCTCGCCGGCGCTGCGTTGATCGCGGCCGGCCAAACGGCGGAGATTGACGAGGGCAATCTGCTGGCCCTGCGTGAGGAGTCCAAATACGGTGAAGGGCTCATCGACCACGGTCCGACGAGTGGCTTCATCCAGTCCATAGAGGATCTCGCGGACGGCCAGTTCGCGCTCACGATCGGGCAGGACCTCCAACAGCGTAATCGAGAGGATGTAGAGCAGTAGATCGCTGGCGGCATTCAACTGGTGGGTGGGGTACTCCACGACGGTGTGGACCAGTCGGGAGACCAGCCCGCGCAACAGGTCGCGCACAAATTCATACCGGCCGTCGACGGCGCGGATCACGTCGCCGCAATCGACGGCCAACATCTGACAGAATTGTTGCCATGGCAGTTCGTCGCCCGCAAAGCGTTCCGGAAAGTCGCGCGGAAACATCATACGCAGGATGACCTCGCTTCGGTCCTCGGCCGCGGCGAGGTTCACGACTCGACGCAAGTGATCGAAGTCCAGCAGGGAGCGCTCGGCAATCCATAACAGGCCATGATGGGGCGCGGCCGCCACCGGGCCCGAGGCCGTGGTCGCTAAAGCGGTTGACGGGCTGGTGGCATCAGTGACCGGGACTGCAGTCTCATTCGCGACAGCAGGTTCAGCGCTGGTCGGTGTAGGTGGCTGGGTCTCTCCGCTCATACTGAAATGCGGCACTGCGGCGAAGCGAGTGCTGGCGGGTTCGGACGGTGACAGCGCGTGTGCAAAGGTTACTGGTCGATCCGGGACATGCGAAAAGGTGTCGCCGTTGGCACAGCGGAGGAGTGGCGCAGTGGCTGCATCCGGAGCGATCGGGTGGTGAGGCCGATGGGGAGCGGTCGGTGGTTGTGTTCGCGTCCGTAACGAAGGCCGAGTGGTCGCGCTAGTCCGCCCCCCCCCGTCTCCCCAGCGTCGCATGTGTGTCGTGCGTCTCCAACTCATAACGTGGCTCTCCTCTTGTTCCGTGTATATCGGCCCTGCGAAAAAAAAGTTGCTGGATCAATGTGGGTAACTGGGAAACGTGCGTTTACGCCATCCACCCGCGCACCAGTGTGGCGAGCGCGTCCGGGGTGGGGTAGGTCCAGGGCCACACGCTCATCTGGTGCGCGAGCGTGCCGTCCGGTGTCACGAGCGCGACGCCGCGTTTGGGTCTCAGCCAGGAAGAAAGGCCGAGCGCGCGGAGCAGCACGGCCTGAGGATCGGCGATCAAGTCGAATGGCAGTCGATGCGTCTCGCGAAACTTCGTGTGTTGCTCCACAGTGCCGGTATTGATTCCCCACCACAGGCACGGCACGGCCTGCAGTGCCGCCCACATGTCGCGATAGGTGCAGAATTGTTTGGTGCATACCGGCGAGAAGTCGCCCGGATATGACAGAAACACCGTGTTCCGATCTGCGGCCAATATAGCCCGCACCGCTAACGCGCCACGTGTGGTTTCGAACGTCTGATCCAATATGTCCTGCAACGGAGCCACTGCTTGCGCCTTTCGCACATTCTACGCTAAGGCGAAAGTCCCATGCCACTCGATCGGTCACAAATTGCGGCGCGGCTGATGGAATTCGCGGCGCTGTTGGAATTGACGGGCGCCAATCCGTTCCGCGTCCGCGCGCTCGCCAACGGCGCGCGCGTGCTCGGCGGGCTGGCCTCGTTCGAGCGACTCTTGGCCACAGCGCAGCTCACGAGCATCAAAGGGATCGGAGAGGGGCTGGCGGAACATGTGCAAGAACTTGCGACCACCGGGACGTTGCAGGAGTGCGACGCGCTCGCCAAGACGATTCCGCCCGGGGTGGTAGAGATGCTCGATATCCCCGGCGTCGGGCCGAAGACGGCGCGGCGGCTGTGGCAAGAGTTGCAGCTGACGACGGTCGACGCGTTGGCCCAAGCGTGTGGCACACATCGGCTCGCCGCCGTCGCCGGAATGGGCGAGAAGACGGAGCAAAAGATCCTGCACGGGATCGACTATCTGCGCACGCAGCACGGACGCCATTTGTATCCGGGCGTCGCGTTGGTCGCATATGAACTGGCGGCCGCGTTGACGCGGAGTCGCGTAGTGCAGCGGATCGAAGTGGCCGGGAGTATTCGGCGCCACAACGAGATCGTGAAAGATATCGACTTGGTGGCGAGTACGCGCGACGCGGAACGGTTGATGGCCGCGTTCGTCGCGCATCCGCTGGTCGGTCGGGTCGTGCAACACGGGCCGACAATATCGAGCGTGCAATTACGTCCCGGATTTTCCGCCGATCTGCGTTGTGTGACCGAAACGGAATTTCCGTACGCGTTGCTCCACTTGACCGGCAGCAAGGCGCACAACGTGGCATTGCGCGCGCGCGCGCAGCAGATGGGGATGCAATTGAACGAATATGGATTATTCAAGAGCGACGGGACTGTCGAATCACTCGTGCCGTGTGTGGCGGAAGACGAAATCTATGCCGCGTTGCAGCTCGCATTCATCCCGCCGGAACTGCGCGAGGACTGCGGCGAGATCGCGGACGCAGCGAACGGCGCGTTGCCGGATCTGCTGACGTACGACGACTTGCAAGGCGTGTTTCATTGTCACACCACATACAGCGACGGGCGAGCGACGTTGGCCGAGATGGCGGACGCGGCGGCCGAACGCGGATTTCGGTACCTCGGCGTGACGGATCACAGTCAATCGGTGACCTACGCACGCGGTTTAGAACCGGCGCGGGTGCGCGAGCAGTGGCGCGAGATTGAACGGCTCAATACCAACGGCAAGATCCGGATCTACAAAGGGACGGAAGTCGATATCCTGAAAGACGGCGCGCTCGATTATCCGGATGAATTATTGCGCGGCTTCGATTTCGTGATCGCGTCCGTTCACACCCACTTCACACTCACGCGCGACGAAATGACCGCGCGCGTAATCCGCGCACTGCGCCATCCGGCGGTGCGGGTGTTGGGACATCCGACCGGACGGCTGCTGTTGTCGCGAGAACCGTTTGCGGTCGATCTCGAAGCCGTGTTGCGCGTGGCGGGGGAGGAGGGCGTCGTGGTGGAAACGAATTGCAATCCGCAGCGCGCGGAACTCGATTGGCGGCTGGCGCGCACGGCCCAAAGTTGCGGCGTGCGCACGATGATCTCGCCCGACGCGCATCACGTGGACGGACTCGACTACCTCCGCTTCGGCGTCGGGATCGCGCGCAAAGGCGGCTGGACGCGGGCGCACGTCGTGAATGCGTGGACGCCGCGCGCGGTGGAACGATGGCTCGGACAATGACGGTCCAGCCACTAGCCACCAGTCACCAGCCACCAACAAGGCGAGCGCCCCGCATCATGTCGTTATTGCGCGCCGCCTATCCCTCGATCCACGTCGCGCTGACCCACGACAACCCGCTGCAGCTGTTAATCGCGACCATTCTTTCCGCGCAGTGTACCGACGAACGCGTCAATCAAGTCACGCCGCGACTCTTTGCGCGCTATGTCACGGCCGCCGACTTCGCGACAGCCGCGACGGCGGAACTCGAAACGCTGATTCGGTCCACCGGTTTTTTCCGCAGCAAGGCGCGAAATATTATCGGTTGTTGTCGTGGCATCATGGAGCGATTCAATGGCGAAGTGCCGCCCCGACTCGACGACTTAGTCACGTTGCCCGGCGTGGGTCGCAAGACCGCCAACGTGGTCCTCGGGGCCTGTTGGGGGGTTCCGGGCGTCGTGGTCGATACGCATGTCAAACGAATCTCGAATCTTTTGGGCCTCACGCAATACGACGATCCGGAGAAAATTGAACGGGACTTGATGGCCTTGTTGCCACAATCCGACTGGAACGATTTCAGCCTCGCGCTCATTTGGCACGGCCGCCGCGTTTGCATCGCCCGCCGCCCCCGCTGCGCGGAATGCGTCTTGAGCGTGCTGTGCCCGAGCGCGCGCAGGAAGTAACTTTCGTTACTCCAGATATTGGAAAAGTTCGGCCCATGGAATGGCCAAAATTTGTCCGATGCGTTGTGCTCGCGCCACTTGGCACACAAGATACGCAGCGTGCGGCCGGTACTCTTTGCAAAAATGCGCCAGGCCTTTTGTGTCCGCGAGTGTGGGCCGTGCAGTTGCTTTGACTTCGATAGCAATGCGCTGTTGACCGGTCTCCAACACCATATCGACTTCATCCCCCTGCTTATGCCGCCAATAAAAGAGTTGCGTTCGGGGGGAGCGCCGCGCCATCAATTCCAGGACCATCAAATGCTCGAACAACACGCCTTGTTGGAGGGGGAGGAGTCCGGGACCATGCCCGATCTGCGCTGCGGCGTTGCGGACCCCGAGGTCGAAGAAGTAATACTTCGCCGTGCGGAACACGGCATCGCGCACTTGGCCGAAGGCGGGTAGGCGTTGGATAATCAGCGAATCTTCAAGGATTTGAAAATACTCCCGGATCGTGGTGTGGCTCAGTCCGATGCGCCCGCCGATCTTCGAGAAATTGGGCGCCCCACCCGATTCTAGGGCAGCCAAACGAAGAAATTGCGTAAAGCGCGGCACATTGCGAACCGCTGCCTCGGCGCGAATCTCTTCCTCCAAATAGAGGTGTGTATAGGCATTGAGATTGCCTTCGCGCTGCGTGAAGTCCGTTTGTGAAAGAATTCCGGGCAACATGCCATAGCGCAAGATTTCTCCCAGCCGAGAGAGGGGGAACCCAGTTTCTTGCCATGTCAACGGAGGCAGGAAGTGGAGTTGCACTCGGCCGGGGAGCCAGTTCGTGCGCAAACGTTTCATCTTCCGAGCCGACGAGCCAGTGGCGGCGAGAACGATGCGGCGATGATCCAGGAGAAATTGTAGCGGATCCATGACGGCAGGGATTTTCTGGATCTCGTCGATGTAGAGGAAGAGCGGCGTGCGGGAACGTTTCGCTTCGACCTCGCGCACGATGCACTCGGGGTCCTGTTCGATCGCTTCGCGTTGGGAGGGAAGTTGGAAATAATAGGTGAGACACTGCGCGGCGGGAAGCTGCGCGAACAGGGCCTCCAACAGCGTGGATTTTCCCGTCTGACGGGGGCCGAAGAGGAGAAACGACTGGCGGCGATCGAGTAGTTGCTGCAAGCGCGAGACGGCAGATCGAGGGAAAGTAGATGTTTCAAAATTGTTCATATATTGAAAGTACCACTTTCAATTCGAATTCGCTAGCAAAACATCAGGCGCGCATTGGCGGACGTGATTGCAGAAACCATTGACGTCGTGGGCTCAGGCTGCGTAGGATCATGCCTCACTTCGCAGGGAGGAGAACGTTTGTATGGCGAATCGAGAAGATCGGGTCAAAGAGAACGTCGCGGGGCTGTTTTTTGTCGACTCGCAGTGCATCGATTGCAATTTGTGTCGCGACACGGCGCCGGCAAATTTCAAGCAACACGAAGCGGGTGGCTATTCGTTCGTGTATAAACAACCGGAAACCGACGAAGAGCGTCAACAATGCCAAGAAGCCCTCGAAGCGTGCCCCGTTGAAGCGATTGGCAGTAATGGGACGTAGTGTGTCGCACACAGTAAATGAGCAGATCATCCAGAATAAGATAGACTGAGTCCCAGCTCCGGGAGGGGAGTGCGGGGGGCCTGCGGGCCGTTCGCCTCGTGTTACGGCGCTCGGCTCACTGAGACCTCGCTCGGTCGAGCTTCAACACCATAGTACTCCCTCGCTCAGACTCGCCCGCAGGCCCCCCGCACTCCCATCCCGGGACCATCGTTTCAATCCGGATAGTCAACCAATCAGATTGAATCATGTCCTTCGTGCTTCGGGGGGCAAGAGAGAAGGCCGTGCAGTGTTCGACTCCTCATAACCGGTTTGTGTCTCGATAAACATTGATCTTAAGAAAGAGGCTACCCAGGCACCGCTGTCTTATGGCCGGAGTCCAGGCCGGCGGGCGCCAGGGGCTCTCGCAGCCGTTTTCCCCTTGCGTAATCTAACGACGAAAACGGCGAGGGCGAGCGCGCGGCGGCTCGATGCCGCCGCGATAGCGTACCCTGGCGCCCGCCGGCCCGGGGCTCCGGCCCTTCGTGTGCCAGCAATGCGTGGACAGATGATCGTAAAGGCATACGTATGGCGTGCTGTTATCTCCGCTTCCCCTTCGCAACCGCCCACTCCACGAGCAGGTCTTGGAACGCGGGGTCGTTCTTGAGCGGGAAAAAGTCGTCGCCGATTTGGACCCACGTCTTGAGTTGGTGGCTGTTGTCGAGTGGTTGCGCTTGTTGCAGGGTCGCGATCGTTTTTGCCACATCGCCCGTCGCCGCGTAATAGCTGATTAGGGCCGTGAGGCCGCCGAATTCTTTGGTCACTTCGTCGAGTTTGACCTTTGCCACGCGTCGTTCGGCGTCGCGGGTTTTCCCCATCGTGGCGGCCAGCGCCGCAGTGAGCAGATCCGCTTCGTATTGGTGAGCGCCGCGCGTTGCGCGTCGGGCCTTGCTGTAGGCTTGGGTTGCTTTGCCGACGAACCGCTTGTTCATCGTCCCGTGATTTTTCAGAAAGAGGATCAGGTTGTGATACGCGACGCCGAGGTTGAGGTAGTAATGGTGCTCGTCGCCCGGCGCCGGCTTCACGCCCGCTTGGGCCTCGCCGATCCGCTCCATTTCCCGAATCAGCATCATGCCGCGTACGGAGGCTGGTTCCAAATAAAGACGCCGTACGGCCGCAGCGATCTCGCCGTCGGCCAGCAGCGTGACGACAGCGCCGGGAATTGCGGTCTGCAGCGGCATGTTTCGCGGTTTTTCGAGCAGCGCAGGGAGTGGACGCTTGCCACGGGATGCGGCGGGGCGCGCTTTGTCCTTCGCCGCGTGACTTTTCTTCTTCGTATCCGTCTTGGCGGCACTCTTACTCTTGGCCTCTGTCTTGGTGGACTTCCCCTTCGCGGCGGGAGTGCCTTTCTTGGTCGGAGGCTGCGGCGTCTTCGCCGGCGCCGTTTTCGGTGCAGTGCCGGCCTTTCGGCCTGATTGGACCCAGGTCGGATTAGCGGCCGCGCCGACGAACGGGGCCGCGAGCGCGACGATGAGGAACAGGGTCACCAAACTGCCGAACGGGCGTAGAATCTGCATGGGAGGTCGTATAGGGAAGAGTGCTCGCGCTGTCAAATCGACTGACAGCCATCATGCGTTTTCGCTAGCAACTTTTTTTCCACAATACCGATACTACTGGTAATGGTCATTTGATACCGGCTGCAGGACGAGCTCAAACGGGTTGCGATGCGACGGATTGCGAAGGCCCGACCCCCCGTAATATGCACCCAGCGTGTGCGAAGCATCGCACGCCGGACCGGAATCAACGTTCGTCTTCCCCTGCCACAACCCCATGGGGGACAACCCCTCCACCCCGTCTTGTCGATCGGCGTCCATCGGGGCGGATATCGTCTGGTGCAAGTCGGCTTTGGCGGCGCGGCCGTGCCCGTACTCCCGTGGCAATACGAGACCTTGGCCATGCGGTTGGCGCGGCATTTTCATCATAATGATGTCGCGCCCGATCCCTGTGCGTTGGAATTGGCGGCGACGGGTTTTGGAGATATGCCAGCGACTGAAAGTGTCTCGGTCGCGGCAGCGTGGGTGTTGAGCGGATCTGGAATGTTTGTTCGTGGTGGTGTCCCGCGTGGTCCGCTGCGCGTGGCATTGGCGACGCCAAACGACGCAGAGGCGGGGGGCGCGCAGATCAGTCACGGGCGCGCGTCTGCTGGCGTTGCAACGGCCGTTGCGAGCGCTCCGCCGAGCGAAGCGGACGGGATCGCGGCGGTCGATGCGGTGAAGCGGCGCTACGAATGTGAATTACGGCCGCGGATTGAAACGCTGCTGCAGATGACGGCGCAGCTCGTGGATGGGTCGGTGCCGTTGGTCATCCCGTGGCTCCGAGCGGCCATTGAGGCCATTGATCGGTTGAAGGGCGAGTTACATGACATTGCGAAGCGTTTTTCTGCGTATCCCACCCCTTCGACGTATGCCCACATCGTGCGGCACAATACGCTTGCGCCGCTCGGCACGTCCCTCATGATGTTGCAGCTTAAGATGGAGGTTGAGACCCAGCATCTCCCGTGGGTCGCATGGCTCCTCCCGGCATTCGGCGCCACGCCGCGGTTGTTGAAACACTTGGCAGATGCGGCGATGGGGCCGGTGCGCGTCGAGGCCGTGCGGCGGGGGATCAAGGAGGAGCCGGTCCGGTTGGAGCACGTGCAATTGGCCGTGACCATTTCAGACGCGCAGGCCGAGCAACTGTTGGAGGTGTTCCGCAATTTGGCGACCAATGGAATCGTCCACGGATGGGAGGGACGGGCGGATGAATTCGATCTGACTGCGGCGGAGGCGCAGCGCCGCTTCGTGCGGCTGAGCTTCAAGGAGGGTCAGTTAGTTTACGAAGATAACGGGCAGGGGATTCCCCCGGAAGTGATCGACGCCGTGGCGTTGGCCGATTGGACGGCGATTGCGCAGCGTTCGCAGACGCGTGGTACTGGCAGCGGTCTTGGCCTGGAACATTTTGTGCGCACCATGGATTTACTTGGCTGGTCGTGGAGCTTCGGACCACGATCCGGTGGCGGGACGCGGATCGTCTGTACCCCAAATCCGGAAGATCTCGCCCATCGCCCGGCATATTCCCCCGGTTCATAACTTCATTTGAATGGGGACAGGTACCTTCAAATGCCCGTAGAGTGGGCATTTGAAGGTACCTGTCCCCACTGCGATTACTTTATGGGGCGAGGAGTTGGGCGGTGCGCAGTACGGCGGCCAGCCGGTCCCGATTGGCGGGGGCCATTGGGGTGAGGGGGAGGCGCCAGGCCTCTTCGCAGCGGCCCATTAGTGCCAGCGCGGTCTTCACCGGGATCGGGTTGGATTCAATGAATAGGGCTTGATTCAGTGCGTACAGCGCTTGGTGGAGGCGTGCGGCCGTGGCGGTATCGCCCCGTTGCCACGCGTTCCACAATTCCGCCACGCGGCGCGGCGCGACGTTCGCAGTGACGGAAATAGCGCCTTGGTACCCGATCGCATAGAGCGGATAGTTGAGCGCATCTTCGCCGGACAACAACGCGAACGTATCGGACACTGCGGCCCGATGTTCCGTGGCCTGGGTCAGCGAGCCGGAGGCGTCTTTGAGGCCGACGATGTTGTTAATGCCCGCCAAGCGCGCGACGGTCGGCGGCAGCAAGTTGACGCCGGTGCGGCCGGGAACGTTGTACAAAATGATCGGCAACGGTGTCGCGGCGGCCACGGCTTGGAAGTGCTGCGCCAATCCCTCTTGCGTCGGCTTGTTGTAATACGGCGTGACGTGCAGCAGGCCGTCGGCTTTACATTCGGTGCAGAGCGTGGTCAGTTGCGTGGCCTTTTCGGTGATGTTGGCGCCCGCGCCCGCGATGACCGGCACGCGGCCGCGCGCTTGTGCCACCGTGAATCGCACGACGCGCGCATATTCTTCCAGCGTCAGCGCCCCGGCCTCTCCGGTCGTCCCACACGGCACGAGGCCATGCACGCCTTCGGTAATCAGCCATTCGACGTGGTCGCGAAACGCCGCTTCGTCGATCGCATTGCCTTTGAACGGAGTGATGACGGCGGGGAAGATGCCAGTGAACATGAAACGCCCCCTATTTGGTGACTAGTCACCCCTTTACGCACTTACAGGCACACTCCCCGAAAAAACCAATTCGGCCGGACCGGTCAGGTGGAGTTCGTGGGTCTCGCGGTCCCAATTCACCTTCACGGTGCCGCCCGGCATTTTGACTTCCACGTCGCGTTCGGTGTGGCCGTTCAGGACCGACGCCACGACGACCGCGCAGGCCCCGGTGCCGCAGCCGCGGGTCTCGCCGGTGCCGCGCTCCCAGACCCGCATTTCGATTTCGTTCGGGCTGACGGTGCGGGCGAATTCGACGTTAATGCGGCGCGGAAAGGCATGATAGGTCTCGACCAACGGACCGAATTTGGTCACAGGAAAGTCTTGTGGATTTTCGACGAAAATCACGCAGTGCGGATTGCCGATCCCGCAACAGGTAATGCGCAGTTCGCGCCCTTCCATCCGCAGCGGGCGATTGATGATCCGGCCGTTCAAGCTGACGCCGATCTCTTTCCCCTTTAATTGGGGGACGCCCATGTTGACGCGATATTGCTTGCCGATCGGCGTGACGCTGTAAAACCCGCCCAACGTTTCGATGTTGACGCTCTTCTTTTTGACCTCTTTGCGGTCGAACAGATACTTCGCGACGCACCGAATGCCGTTGCCGCACATCTCGGCCTCGGAGCCGTCGGCATTGAAGGCCTGCATTTTGAAATCGCCGTCTTTGCGGCGCGTCGTGGAGATCAGCAGCATTTGATCCGCGCCGATGCCGGTGGACCGGTTACAGAGCTGCCGTGCGGTCCGTCCGGGGTGTTGCAGCGTCCAACCGCGCAGGTCGAAGATCACGAAGTCGTTGCCCGTGGCGTACATCTTGACAAAGGGACGGGCTTGTGAGCGTTGGGCCATACTTATCCTTATATTCCTTTATAAAGGACCGGGAGCCGCTTGTAGCAATCGCATGGGGGCGCTGTCAAAGAAAATGGGCTTCATTCGTCGGATAATCTGCTGTTTCTTGGCCTGTGCCGTGGGATTTCCCGGATATGCGGCGGCCGCAGCCGGTCGATTTCGGGTCATGGGGGATGGGGCCCTGACCGGGACGCGGGGGAAGGGAACCGCGACGGTCCGGTATCGCGGTGCCGACGGGCAATACCTGGCCGAGGGATTACGCACCATCAATAACTTCTTCGGGACCTCCTATGACCGCCCCACCGAGCGGATTGAACTCCGGCTGCTGGAATTGCTCGACGCGGTCCAAGACCATTTTGGCGGTCGCGCGATCGTGTTGCGATCCGGTTTCCGCAGCCCGTCCGAGAATAATGGCCTGCGGCGACAAGGCAAGCTGGCCGGGCAGTCGAGCATGCACATCGAGGGAGGCGCGGTGGACTTTCACTTGGCCGGTGTGGCGTCGGCTGAAGTCGCGGCGTATGCCCGCTCGTTGGAAGTGGGCGGCGTGGGCTATTATCACGGCCGAGAGGTCCACCTCGACACCGGCCCGGTCCGGCAGTGGGACGAACAGACGTCCGGGACCGAGAGTCGGGAGCCGCAGCGGAATGCCAAGATCATCCTGCAGACCGAATATGACCACTACCGCCCCGGAGAGCCGGTGCGGCTGCGCTGGATGCGGATCACCGAGTTTCCCGTGGCCGTCCCGCTCCGGGTCACGCTCGAATGTGATCGGGATGGGCGGGCCACGTCGCTGGGAGAGGTGATGCTACAGTACGGCGAAGGGGTGCTGCACCGTAAAGACGGCTGCGCCGTGCTGGAGACGCGGGCGGCGGCGCGGAGCCCCGTGTGGGTGGCGGCAGTCGGCGACCGGTGTGGGGCCCGGCATCGGCTGCGGGTCCGTTTCTGTGAACGGCCGTCGGAAGCGATGCCGGCGGAGGTCACGTCCAATATTTTCCAAATCGATGATTGACTATCTCGGCAGCTTACAGCATAACCCCGCCCGAATCTGAATCTGCAGGCCGCCGCACAGACCACCCCGAATGTAGGAATTTCATAACGCCCGACCGACTACGACCACTGCATGCTGCGCCCTCAACTCACTGACCATTCCCTTAAGGAGGATCTCCCCCATGCATCTCAATGAACTGAAGCGAATGAAATTCGGCGATCTTGTCGAAATGGCCAACGGCTTCCGGGTCGAAAATGCGGCGGGCATGCGCAAACAAGATCTGATCTTTGCGCTGCTCCAATCGCAGGCCAGCCAAGATAAGGCGATCTACGGCGAAGGCGTCTTGGAAATCCTTCCCGACGGGTTCGGTTTCTTGCGCTCCCCCGATTACAGCTATCTCCCCGGTCCCGACGACATCTATGTCTCGCCGTCGCAAATTCGTCGCTTCAGCCTGCGCACCGGCGATACGGTCGCAGGGGAAATCCGGCCGCCGAAAGAAGGCGAACGCTACTTCGCATTGCTCAAAGTGGAGACGATCAACTTTGAAAGTCCCGAAAAGGCGAAGACCAAGCTGCTCTTCGACAACTTGACGCCGCTCTATCCGAACCAACGCTTCAAACTCGAGACCAGCGATCCGGAAAATTACTCGATGCGGATCATGGAACTGCTGACGCCGCTCGGCAAAGGGCAGCGCAGCCTGATCGTCTCGCCGCCGCGGGCCGGCAAGACCGTGTTGTTGCAAAATATCGCCAACGCGCTGACCGGGAACTTCCCCGAAGTGAAACTGATCGTCCTGTTGATCGACGAACGGCCGGAAGAAGTGACCGACATGCAGCGCTCCGTGAAGGGCGAAGTCGTCAGTTCCACCTTCGATGAACAGGCCTCGCGGCACGTGCAGGTCGCCGAAATGGTCATCGAAAAGGCGAAGCGGTTAGTGGAACACCAACACGACGTGGTCATTTTGCTCGACAGCATCACCCGGCTGGCGCGCGCGTACAACACCGTGGTCCCGCCGTCGGGCAAGATCCTCTCCGGCGGCGTCGACGCCAATGCGTTGCACAAACCGAAGCGCTTCTTCGGCGCGGCTCGGAACGTGGAAGAGGGCGGCAGCCTCACCATCATCGGGACCGCGTTGATCGACACCGGGAGCCGGATGGACGAAGTCATCTTCGAAGAATTCAAGGGCACCGGCAACATGGAAATCCACCTCGATCGCCGGCTGATGGAAAAGCGGATCTTCCCGTGCATGGACATTAATAAGTCCGGCACGCGGAAGGAAGAACTGCTGCTGGAAGATGGCGTGTTGAAGCGTGTCTGGGTATTGCGCAAACTGTTGCAACCGCTGAATCCGATCGACTCGATGGAATTCCTGCTCGATAAAATGGGTCATACGAAGAATAATCGCGAATTCCTGGATAGCATGAACAAGTAGGAGTGGTATGGCAATCACTGCCCTGTGTCGTTGGCTGAAAGGGTCGACGCGCAAAGTCGGCGCGCCTGCTACAGCGCGTGTGTCGCGTCCTGTGGCGCAGCACTTTGGCACGCTGGAGCGGTTTGCGCAACGGCCGACGCCGTACCAATTCGGCCGCGACCGAGAGGCGTTGCAGCTTGTCGAGTTGGCGTGGGGCGTTGTTAGCGAGCACGACATGCTCATGAATGCTCGGCGCACGGCCGGCAAGAATATAGAGTTGATCCGTGATTGTGAGCGGCGTTGGTGTCGTGCGATCCGCAGTTTTGCTGAATATGCGGTCCCTCGTTTCCCTGACACGATGGCGCGGGTGGCCGTACTCTCATCCTTCCAACAGCAGGGATTTCAAGCGGCATTGCCGTTTGGCGTGTTCGCGATCGCGGCACGGCGTGGCGACGTCGATTTCGTCGTCAGTGCATATCCGCTCGCGGCCGGGGCGCGCGAAGTACTCGCGATCCGCGCGGGTGGAACGGCGCTGGAAATTCTCGACGAGGCCGACTTGGAGCCGGAAGCCGATTGGTTGAATGATCTCCTCGGGGCGACCACCCTCGTGGTCGCAGCGCGCGACGCGGCGTAAAGTCGTCGTGTTGTCATTTTGGCAACACGACGACTGCATCGGTGATCGCACTCAAATTCGGGATGTGGAGCTGAAAGCGGCCTAAGCGGGTAAAGAGTTGGGCGGAACGGCCACCGTCCAAGTTGAGCGCCGACCGACAGCCGAGCCCGCCCTGTTTTTCGGTGCGCCGGAACAAATCGGCTAGCGTGGCCGTTTCCATCGGCGCGTGTTCCGTGATCGCCACGACAACTTTCCCCTGCGGCGTGATCCCGAGCGCGGAACGGTCATCGGTGCCGGGCCGCAGCGGAGGAAGGGCGCCATCCACCAGCAGGCGCGGTCCTGCTTGCACGGCCATCGTCGGATTCGTGTCGGGACGAAAATCGCGTTGCGCCACGATGCGTGGTTGATGGCCGTGGATTGCAAAAACACCCCACCAACTGGTGTTCTTGAGCGGCGAGCGAATCTTGCCGCCTTGAATCCGGAGCCCCAACGGTTCCAGTTCCGGCGAAAAAAACCCGCCGTTGATCGCGAGCAGTGCCTTCGAGCGCTCCGCCAATTCGCGGACCGAGGTGCTCTTTTGGGAAAAATCTTTGGCGAGCGCGACGCTGAAGCGATACTTCGCCGGATCGATCCGAAACGCGTGGACGTAACTTTCGGTATTGGGTCCCGCCGCCGCGAGCTTGGCATATTCAAACCCCGGCGCGAGCGTCATCCACGTCGTCGGCGCCGCAATCGCCGGCGTGATACGGAGACAGAAGAGGCAGAGGATGAGTGCTCGAAGGCGCATATGTTAAGGGGTGACTGGTGGCTAGTGGCTGGTGATACGTGGTCCGTTCCCCAGTCACCAGCCACCAGTCACCAGTCACGATTCACCGCACATCCACCACCGCTCCGTCTTGCAGCCCTTCCGCCCCTTTGACGACCACTAAATCGCCGCTGTGCACGCCGCTGGCCAGCGTGGCTTCTTCGTCGTCGATCCCTTTCACGACGACCGGCTGCAGCCGGGCGACGCCGCTTTGGATGATATAGACATGGGGTCGCCCGTTTTTCAACGTGAGCGCTGAGGCCGGGACGAGAAAAATATCGTGGACCTTGGTCGTGCGGAAATCCGCGAACGCGCGCATTCCGATTTTCAGCGCCGCGAGTGGATTGGGCAGCGCCGCCCAAACGGCGAATGTGGAGCCCGGCATTTCCAGGCTGGGCCCGACGAAGCGGACGGTGGCCTCGAAAGTCTCTCCGGGAAGTTCTTCGATCCGAATTCGGACCGAGTCGCCAGGCGCGATCGATCCGGCTTCGTCGGCCGTGAGATGGAATTGCGCGAGCAGCGGATCCGGCGCGACGATTTCCAGCGCCGGCACGCCGGCGGCGAGGTTTTGGCCGACGCTCGCGCCGCGCCGCACCACCATCCCGCCGATTGGACTCGAGACGGTGCCCGCGGCCAGTTCCTGTTCCAACGCGGCGATCTCTGCGTCGGTGCGTTCGGCGCGCGCCGCACTCAGTTCGACCTCTTTCTCCACGCCGGCGTACTGCAGATCGTCCATTTTTTTCTCGTCCCGCAACTTGTCCCGATTCTCCAACAAATAGCGGTTCCGGTCGAATTCGGCCGCCGCCTCGCGGCGCGTCGCGCGCAATTGTGCCAACGCCGATTGGCGCGTGCTCAGATCGAGACTCACGATGGGATCGCCTTTATTGACGACGTCCCCTTCGGTCACAAATATTTTTTCGATGCGCACTTCGCGAGGAAAAGAAATTTCCGCGCGGTCACTGGCCGCCAACGTGGCCGGAGCGGTAATTTGCGGACTGGCCTGGCGCGATTCCACGGTGGCGACGACGACCGATTGCCCGATCCCGTGTCCTTTGAACAGACGACCGCACGCCGCCGTCCCCACGGCCACACTCAACACCATGCAGAGCCCCCGCTGCATGGGCCGGTCATAGAGGGTCGAGCGAGTGGGGTCAAGGGGGAGAGGGGGCTTTTGTGCTTACCGTGTGGATGGCGACGTGCGTGACGCCGGGAGGGTTGTTCCGGCCGGCATCGATTCGGTATTGGCAGGAGTGATGGCGCGTTCCATCGGCTGCGTCGCCAGTGGCGATGGGTCGATGGCGCCGCACAGCCGCGTGTTGAGCGGGGCGCCAAGAGTGCCCGCGGCGCAGCGTTCCACACGCGTGGGAGCGTTGCCGCCGCCGCATTTGGAGCAATCGCAGGCGTTGTGGCCGTCGGGTGAGGGGATGTCGGTCGGGGCTTGCTCGTTGCAGCAGATCGGGCAGTCGGAGTTTGTCCCGCCTGCGTCTCCGCTGGTCCCGCCGTTTCCCGCGTTCGCGCTGGTTCCCTCGGCACGATCCCCACCCTCACCTGGATTGCAACCACAGGTCATCGGTCCACTGGGCGTCGGAAGCGGCATCCCAGGCGTCATGATGGGTGCTTGCTTGCCGGCGTTTTGCAGTGCGCAGGAGGCAACGGGATCGATCAGCGGCGCCTTAGCGGCGAAGCACCCATACGTGATCGTCGCGACGGCCTGACGGCACCAATTGGCGGTCTCTGCATCGGGCGTTGGTGAAAACGTGCCGAGCAGTCCGACTTCCGCGTGTCCGAAGCCGACGCCCTCGCCCCCGACATGCACGCTCCCCGAATGATACACGCCGAGACCGAGTTCTCCGCCGACGTTTTTGGTGATCCCGCCGCCGCCTCCATACGTCCCGTCGGGATTTTTTCCACCCCATCCGCCGATGGTCGATCCTCCTTTGGTCGTGTACCAAATTTCGCCACGCTGCTTGTTCTTGCCGTTCGGATTTTCCGGAGGCTTCGGCGTTGATCCCGGCGGGAGCGGGATCTCCACAGGGGGCGCCTCGATCGGTTTCCCCACCCCCTGATTCGGTGTGGTGTAGTCGTTTGGATCTTCCGCCGTCGCAGGAGGCGCTGCTTGATTGCCGCCTTCCGGTTTTTCAGGCTTGGCGGTCTGTTCGCGAGGAGCCGCGCCCGGATCCTCGGCACTCGTTCCCGGCGCTGTGCTTGGAGCCTCTGCTGCCTGCTCGTTCGGTGTCGCCGCCCCGCCGAACAGCTTCGTGGGATCCACAGTCAGGCATTTGGCAGAAAGCGCCTCCATCCCTTCCACGCCCTTGGTGAGTGGCGGTTGTCCGGAGACTGTGCCGTTGCTTGCGCGTCCGGGCGTATATTCCTCGCCCGGCGGTTGCAATTGGCCGAAGTCGCAAAAAGGGTTCACCGCGCCGCTTTCCGGGCACGCACCGGGCTCCGCAATGTTCATCATCGGCTGAGTGAGCGGGCCGCCGCTCAGTGCCGCAGTCTTGTCGAGCATGGCCGCAAACGTCGCGGGACCGGTGTCTTCCATGGCTTCGATCATGGAGCGTTCCGCCAGACACCACCACCCCACGACGGCCGGTGTCGGTGTCTGGAGGGTATTCAGCTGCGCGGGGAGGGAAAGGGTCGAGCCGATCTGTTGCGCGGTGAACGTCTGTTGTAGCGTATTACATTGCTGTAAGGTCATCGTGATCGATTGCGCGCAGGTCTCCGTGAGTCCGTTGGGGCAAAGGTGGGTGGCCATTTGGGAACGAATCAGCTGCTCGTTGGTCGGCGGCGTAGGGTCCGCCGCCCCGTACAGCCACTGCCAGGCCAAGTTCCGTGTCGCCGCAGGGCGCGCCGCAGTCAGCCCAAGGCACAGCAACAGCAAAGAACCACGAAGACGAGTCCAGACCATACCCAAAGAATTATCGGTGATTCGTTGTCGGGTGTCGAGATTTCTCTCGAGCCGTTGCACCATCTTGACACGCGCGGCGAAACTTATCATATACGGCGCCCATGATTGAGGTCCGGAATATTGCGAAGGCGTTCGGTGCGATTCGGGCGGTGCAGGATATCTCGTGTACCATCCAACGCGGCGAAGTGGTCGGATTGCTCGGGCCCAACGGCGCCGGCAAATCCACGACCATGCGCATGATGACGGGCTATTTGCAGCCGGACGCCGGGGTCGTGCGGATCGGCGGGATCGACGTGGCCACCGATCCGCTCGGCGCGCGCGCCTTGATCGGCTATCTCCCGGAGAGTGCGCCGTTGTATCACGACATGGAAGTGACCGATTTTCTCGACTACATCGCAGCGCTACGCAAACTCGCCGCCCCGGTGCGGCGGGAACGGATCCGCGAGATGGTCGAACTGTGCGGGCTGAAGAGCGTGGTCGGGCGACCGATCGCGGAATTATCGAAGGGATATCGCCAACGCGTCGGCTTGGCCGCCGCGATGCTCCCCCACCCGCCGGTCCTGATCCTCGACGAACCGACCACCGGCCTCGATCCGAATCAAATTCAGGAAATCCGCGACGTGATCCGCAACATCGGCCGCGAACGCACGGTCGTACTCAGCACGCATATCATGCAGGAAGTCGAAGCGGTCTGTAGTCGCGCGCTGATCATCCATCGCGGCCAATTGGCCGGCGAAGGAAGTCTGGCCGAATTAGTGAACCAACAATCGGGGCAAGTCCGGTTCGCGATGCTCGTGAATGCGGCGGAAGGGATGTTGCGGGAGCGCGCGCGCCAATTCAATCAGGGGAGTCTCGTGACGTGTCGTCGGCTGGACGGCGAATGGCATGAAGCGGTGTTCACGGCGCACGGCGGTGTGGCGGGCGAGGATCTGTTTCAATGGGTGGTCGCGAACGGCTGGCGATTGCGGGAATTGCGGCGCGAGGCGGTCAGTCTGGAAGACGTCTTCCGGGAGTTGACACGGCAATGAACACGGTGCTCACCATCGCACGGCGGGAGTGGCTCGCGTATTTTCGCTCGCCGATCGCGTATGTTTTTTTGGTCACGTATTTAGCGCTGACCGCCTTTCTCTTCTTCCGCAGTTTTTTCCTGATCGGCGAAGCGGAACTGCGCCCGTTCTTCATGCTGATGCCGTGGATCTTCCTCTTTTATGTCCCGGCCGTGGCGATGGGGAAGTGGGCGGAAGAGCGGAAACAAGGGACGTTGGAACTCCTGCTCACGTTGCCGGTCGCGGATCGGGACGTGGTGTTGGGCAAATTTTTCGCCGGACTCGGCTTAATCGCCGCCGCGCTGCTGTGCACCTTCCCAATGACCTTCACGGTCTCGTTGCTCGGGACGCTCGATTGGGGCGCAGTCTGTGGGGCCTACCTCGGGCTGCTCTGCCTCGGTGGCGCGTATTTAGCGGTCGGGCTGGTCGTCTCGAGCCTCACGCAAAACCAGATCGTCGCGTTCATCATCGCGGTCGTGGCCTGTTTCTTGTTGCTCGTGATCGGCGAACCGATCTTCACCGTGGCCATGCCGCAGGGCGTGGTCCCGTTTTTCCAATATTTGGGCCTGGGGTATCATTTCGAATCGATCGGCCGCGGCGTGATCGACACCCGCGACGTGGTCTATTACGTCTCGCTGATCGGATTCTTTTTGTGGGTGAATTGGCAAATCATTTTGAAGCGTAGATAACGATTATGAAACGATCGGCTCCTATTAGCGGTGTGGCGATTGTCCTGACGCTGCTCGTGGTCAATTTCTTGGCGAGTAGGCATTTCGCGCGACTCGATCTGACCGCGAATCGCGAATATACGCTGGCTGCGGCCACGAAAGAGACGCTGCGCGGTTTGCAAGACGTGATCACGATCCGCGAATATTTCAGCCGGGATCTGCCGCCGCAGCTGACGTCGATCAAGCGCGGTGTTACGGACATTCTCGGCGAATACCAACGCTATGGCGCGGAGAATATCCAAGTCGAAGTCCTCGATCCGCAGGCCAATCCGCAGACCGAACGCGAAGTGATGATCCTCGGGATCAACCCGCTGGAAGTGAATGTGGTCAAGAAAGACAAGCAGGAATTGGCGCGCGTCTTCATGGGCCTCGTGTTGTTGTACGGCGACGACAAAGAAATCATTCAAATCGACCCGCGCGAGCCGACGCGTCATTTGGAAGAATGGCTGACCGGCGGGATCGTGAAGCTGACGCGGGACAAACAACCGAAGATCGGTTGGGCGGCGCCGACCACGCGGCCGGAAGGCTCCGGATTCAACATCGCGCGTAAGTTCTTAGAAGAACGCTACGGCGTGGAGAACATCGACGCCAAGTCGCCGCAACTCGACCCGACGAAACTCGACGCGGTCGTGCTGGTCTCTCCGCAAGACGCGACGCCGGAGCTGCCGTACGCGCTCGATCAATATCTCGGCGCCGGCGGAAAAGTCGTGTTGTTCCTCGACCGCGTGCAAGTCGAAGAACGCGGCTTTAGCGGGACCAAGCAGGCGTCCGGATTGGAACCGCTCTTGGAGGCCTATGGCGTGCAGAGCACCGGCAAGCTCGTCGCCGATGCCTCGGCGAATTATGCCTCGTTCCAATCGCAGATGTTATCGCAGATGTTCACGTACACCGTGCCGTATCCCTTTTGGCCGGCATTGCGCGGCGCCGGCCTGGACCGCGAGCATCCGGTCGTGAGCAAATTGGAACTCTTGACGTTGCCGTGGGCGACTGCGCTCGAAGTAGCGGCGACCGTCCCGGCGGGGCTGACGGCGAAGGTGTTGGCGCGGACTTCACCGAAGAGCGGGTTGTTGGCGGGCGAGCCGCCGTACACGCTCGATCCGGAGTCAGCCGCCGGCGCGATTCCGGCCAATCCCGGCGCCGGGTTCCCATTGATTGTCGCCGTGGATGGCCAATTTCCGGATGCGTTCGCGGCCGGAGGATTGGCACGACCGGTCTCTGCGGAAGGAAAACCCGCACTGCCGCGCGGGACGACGCCGGGCCGCCTGATTGTGATCGGGACCGCGCATTTGTTGGAAGATCGTTTCGTCGGACAGCGCCAATTCGCCGAAGGTGTCGCGTTTTTTGCCAACGTGATCGATCACTGCACGATCGGCGACGCGTTGATCGGGATCCGTTCTCGTCCCGTCACCGCGCGACCGATCAGCCGCGATTTTTCCGAAGCGGATCGCGCGCTGATTCGCTATGCGAACTTGATCGGCGTGCCGTTGTTAGTGGTCGGCGCCGGGTTGTTCTGCCTGGCGCTGCGCCGCAAACGCTGGGCCGCGCTGCGCGCCGTGTACGGGCAATAACGTATGCAACTCAAACATCGTCCTTATTGGTACCTCCTCTTCGCGATCGCATTCGCCGGCGTGGTCCTCTGGATCGAACGGCCGGATCGGGAATCGATTCGTGTCGCGGAGTCGCAGCCACTATTCGCCGGGTTGCAGTCTGAACAGATCGCGCGGATCGAGATCGAGCAACTGCTGGATGGCGTACAGTTGGTCCGCGACGGGACGCAATGGATGATCCGCCCGTTGACGTCGACGTTGAAGGCCTCGGTGACCGAGGCGGAGGCGCAGCCGACTGCGGATGCCCCGGAGACTGTGTCGGCCGCGCCGGCGTCGCCAGCCGACGCGACGCTGATTGCATCGGCGTTGGAGACGTTGACGAAACTCGAAGTCGGCGGCGTAGCGAGCCGGAATCCGGACGCGCACGACAAATTGCAAGTCGGAAAACTGGCGCTGCAAGTGCGCGCGTTCGACGCCGCAGGCAAGGCGTTGGCCTCGCTGCGGATCGGCGGCCAAGGCCCCGATTTCCTGAGCAGCTACGTGCGCGCCGGCGACGCGCCGAATGTCTATTTGGTTCGCCAACAATTGCGCAGCCATTTCCCGACCCGCTTGGCGCCATGGCGCGATAAAGTGATTTGGAAGCTCGACCCGGATCTAATCACGTCCGTGCAACTCGACCGCAAGACCGGCAACTTGGCGATCGCGAAACAGCCCGATGGCTTATTCGCGCGCAGCGATGTCGCCACGCCAACTCCGCTGGATGCGGCGAAATTGCGGGAGTGGTTCAGCGGCTGGACCGGACTCAATGCCGTCGAGATCGCGGAAACTGCGGATCCGAAAACCACCGGTCTCGACGACACGAAAGATCGTTTGATTGTCAAATTGCAAGATGGGACCGAACGGATGCTGTTGCTCGGTAAAGCGGCCACGCACGGCTCCTACTTCGCGAAGCTAGCCGACCGCGATACCGTGTTCGTGTTGCCGACGACTTTCCAATCCGTGATGACCGCCGACGTCGCCCAATGGGTCCCAGCCGCCGAACCGCCCGCTTCCACCGCCGAGTCGTCTGCGCCGGTTGCGGAATAACGCACTGCCTTGCCGTTATCTCTACGGATCCACGACCGGCAGCCAGCGGTCCAATTCGCCGAGGCGGTCTTCCACTGGGGGCTGGCAAGTATACTCCGTCGTCCGGTGAGCGCGACGGTGGCGGACGCGGATGCCGCGCTGTTGCTCCGGCCGCTCGCCCTCGCCGTTGTAATCGGAAAAGAGTTCGTACGTGTAATCGCCGTTGTCGAACGCGACCGTGAGATACGTCACTTGATACCGCGTATAGCGCGAAAGTCGGAAATGGGCCGACGGCGTTCCGTGGGCAGTGGGAAACGTGAGTTCCAAATGTCCCAACTTGCCGAAGCGATATTGCAACGCCGTCAGCGATTCCCGCTGCCGCGTGCCACAGAGCGCCACGACCTTTCCGCTCCCGACGATCGTGCAACTGAAATACGTCGCCTCCGGCGGACGGCACCAGGTATCGACACTGGCGGCGTGGAGTAGTGAGGGCGGGAGCGACAAGCAAAATGCCAGTGTCAGGTTACGCATGTTCCCTCTTACGAGCCGATGCGTTTGCAGTGGCATCGGCGTGTCCCCACGCCCGATACCCATACATGCACAATCCGCACGCCACCACGCCGGTTGTGCCGCAGAGTACCCAGCAGGGGCCGAAGCCAAACCAGTCGAGCAATAGGCCGGCACCGAGCGGGCCCACCATGGCCCCAGCTGCGGAGACGGCGTGGGAGATGCCAAAAAGCCGGCCGCGAAGGTGACGCGGGGATTGTAATGTGATCAACTGATACAGCACTGCTGCGGCCAGCGCCTCGCCGATCGTGACGACGGCCTCGGCCGCCAAGAGTCCCGGCAGTGTGCGAGCTATGGCAAACAGTGCGGTCCCGGCACCCAGCACGAGCGTGCCGAGGCCGGTGCCGATGAACGGATGCCAGCGACTGAGCCACGCCGTGAGCGGATATGCGAGGATGATGATCCCGATCGCGTTCCACGAGACGGTCACGCCGTAGACCCAGGTTGGCAGTGCCAACTGCTGATGGATGTAAAGCGGCAACACGGAGAAGCCGAGGACCATCGGAATCATAAACAGCAGTTCGACCAACATCACGAGCGCGAAACGCCCGACGAAAAACGTTTCCTGGTCGTCGCGTGCCGTGTCTTCGGTGCTTGTTGTCGACGGCGCATTCCAAATCAACCGCCAGGCGATCGCCCAACAACCCGCCAGCGCCACCGCATTCCACGCAAAGAGCCACTCGAAGCCCCAGGCCAGCAGCGCGCTGCCGAGCAACGGGGCGATCAAAAAACCGATGTTGATCATCGTGTGATGCAGGCTGAAGGCCTTCGTCAACTGAGGTCCGGCCATATAATGAGTCAGCAGCGTCGAGGAGGGTGGCCGGACGAGTTCAATACAGACGCCGCAAGCAAAGACGGATGCCACGAGCCACGCGACCGAGTGTGCCCGCAACAGCGCGAGAATGGTGACGACACCGCCGGCGTAACTGAGCAGGATGAGCCGCCGGCATCCCCAACGGTCGACCGCGTAGCCGCCCAATACCGTGGCGAGGATCGAGCCGGCCCCGTAGATGCCCATCGTTTTGGTCGCCTGCGCCGCCGTGAAGTGGAAGCGTTCCGCCAGATACAAGGCGAGAAACGGAATCACCATCGCCCCGGCCCGAGAAAGGGCCGTCGTCGTGAAGATCCCCAGCACCGGGCCAGGATAGGAACGCAGCAATGTCAGCAAAGCGCGCATACGTTACATTCATCCGAGTGGGGACAGGTACCTTGCGATCGTTATTTTTCGCGCATTGGAAGGTACCTGTCCCCACTCGGATGGAATTAGAAGTGGGCTATTAGCATCAGGTGGGCGCGGGTGCAATGGGTGTGTTATCCGACAAAATTGCCGATTGACGAGTGGCGATGCTGTGGATAAGTAGCGCCCTCTATGTCTCGTACCCCGCGTCCTCGGATTCGTTGGTCCATTGGGCTGGCGTTGCTGCTGATCGGTGGCGGCGTGAACTTGTGGCCCGCCCCGACGGCCGTCCGCTTGGTGGCCCGCGCCGTGCCGTGGGAGGCGGTTGCCGTCACGCGGGGCCGTCCCGCGCTGGGAAAGCGAGTCCAGTTCCGCGGCATCCCCCGCTTGGCGCAGCACCCGCTGGCGCCGATTATCATCGCGGCCGCAGAGCGGTATCAGCTTGATCCGGCGATCATTGCGGCCATCATTCATGTCGAGTCGGGATTCAATCCGTTAGCGCGTTCTCCGAAAGGCGCGATGGGGCTGATGCAACTGATGCCGCAGACCGCGGGGCGACTCGGGGTCGAAACGCCGTATGATCCGGCCACGAACGTCTTTGCCGGGGCCCGCTACTTCCGCCAAATGCTCAACCGCTTTCATGGCGATTATCTGCTGGCGCTCGCCGCGTACAACGCCGGGCCCGGTGCCGTCGAACAGCACGGCGGTATTCCTCCGTACGCCGAAACCGTCCAATATGTGCCGAAAGTGATCCGCTACTATCGCCAATACGCGGCCCTCGCGCGTCCCGCCGGCTAAGCGTTACAACAATCCCGCAGCCATCAGCAGGCCGATGACCACGAGCAGCAGCCCCGTGAGCCGCTGGATGGTCGTCATCGTGATCTTGTGGAGGAATTGCATCCCGAGCAGGACGCCGCAAACCGCAGCGATGCTGCCGGTCAGGATCATCCGGCCTTCAGCGGTGACAGGGAGCGTCCGCCAGTGGAATGTAGACAGCATCGTCCCATACGTCAGCAACCGGATCGCATCCACGGCCAGGCCGATCACCGCGTTGGTCCCGATGAACGCCTGCGGTGTCAGGTCGACTTTCGTGAGAAACGCGGAACGTAAGGCGCCTTGATGGCCGGAGAGACCGCCGAAAAAGCCGGAGAGCATTCCGCCGAGCGGCAAATATTTGCGGTTGAAGGAGAGGTGTTTGAATCCGGGGTGCAACTCCAGCACTGCAAAGCCCAAGATGAGTACGCCTAAGACGAATGACAGCGGACTGACGTCGCGTGCGCCGAAACATTGGTACGAAAACCATGGAGGGAGATGCGCCAGTCGGACCAGCAATACCGCTCCCACATAGGCCGTCGCAATGGCCGCAAGCCCGAAGCGCCAGACGATTTTGAAATCGGCCAGTCGGCCTGCGACCAGCACCTTGAGTACATTATTAGCGCCATGGACGATCGCGGTCGCGGCGACGGCCATATCGGTGGGGAGGAAGATCGCGAACACGGGCAACAGAATGGTGCCGAGACCGAATCCGGAAAAGAGGGAAAGAAACGATGCCCCCAACGAAACCACGGCTATGAGTACGAGATCCATCGGCTGATAGCGAATGTCTCTCGCACGAAATCATCCGGATTGTCTAGGGTGGTATTGCCGTGTCGTTAGATCTCGGGGAGAAATCCGAGCCGATCGAGCGTTTCGACTACGCTGTCGAGTGAAGGCGCTGCAGCTGCGGCGGCTCTTGGGGCCGGGCGTTTTTGGACGATTCGTAGCGGATTGCGAGCGATCGCCGTCATGAGCGCTGGGCTCCACGGGGCTTGCGTCAGATGGTAACGCCGGAGGGCCGCCTTCGTGAGCGCCATACGGGCTTTGGGTGGATCGAGATGCCAATCGACCAGTAAATGTTGCCACGCCGGCGGGACTGCGAGTTTTTGTTCCATCAGTTGCGTCGCATGTTCCACGCCCTTCACGAGGACTTCCACGGTGATCCACGCATCGCTGATCCGATCCACCAAGTCCGCACAATAGCCAGCCAGGCCTCCGTAGTCGGCGTCACATTCGGTCGCGACGCGCTGCAAGTCCGCTAGCGGCGGGAAACAGGCGGCAAAGCGATCGAGCTTGTGTCGCAGCGTCGTCCGGAATCGGATTTCGTCGATGAGATTCGCAAAGGCCAGCGCAGGATCGCGGTCGGCAAGGAGCTCGATTTCGAGCGTCACGGGATCGCGGCTGGTCATCCGTGCCAGCCCTAACGCGAAATCTCGTTCTTCGGGTGGCGTCTCGGCGACGTGATAGCGAATGACGAGAGGCTCCCGAGGATCTGGAGCCATTTGCCGCAGGGCCGAGGCATAGATGCAGCGGCGCGGATCCGAGGTATTCGAGAGTGGCGCGATCAGGTCCAATGGGCTGAGTTTGCCGGCCAACGCTGCCGTGTTGCGGTGTTGCGTGGCACGGCGTGCGCGTTCCGCGCTACGACTGGGATGCGGTGGTCGTTCCGCGCGCCGAGGCGCCGCATCTTCTGCCGGGGGCACGCGGCTCTCGAAGAGGCGCCGTGCGAGCAAAACGGTGCCGGGGACGAAGCGCGCGACGCGCGCATGAGCCGTGGGCGCGCCGGGTGCGCGGAGTGCCACGGGCGCTGCGCGTTGCATCGGCTTTGGTATTAATGGTGTCGGGGCGCCGGGAAATACGTGCAATTTCCCGCCAATGGCAGTGCCGGTGCCCGGGCGCAACTTGCCGCCCCCGCCCATGCGGCCCCGAAACGGTCCAAAAGGTCCTCCCCCGGGTCCCCGGGGCGGTCGCGTACCCATCATAAGAGGTATCGGCAATCTGCCGGAAAAGTTGTGTCAGTCGGCGAACGACAAGTGCACGGCGGACGCGTATCGCAGAACGAACGGCGCCGTGCAACGGAAATGATTTGATATCGAATGACTGCGGTCATGGCGTCTCGGCGTCGGCAGGCGTCCGATAGCCGGTATGGGGCCGCAAGCGCGCACACTCAGCATAAAACACCGGATCTTGCTGTTCTCCGTGGTGGGACTCGGTATCTCGATCGCGATGGTCTTGATGTACAGCGTGGCCCATGTGCGCGAGGCGATCGACCGCAGGGTCACCGAACAACAGCGCGTGACGACGTTGGTGGCTCGGCATCTGGATCACGTGCTGCAATCCCAACTCACAACGTTGAGCGGGCTTTCGCTGTTGCCGGGCGTGGATCTGCACGACGCCGATTGGGAGCCGGAGCGGGTGGCAATTCACGGCATGGTCCGCACGTCACTTTTTCGGAAGGGGATTTTTTTGCAAGACGCGCAAGGCGCGGTCCCGTTGCGCGAGCCGATGGATGCCCTCGTGCCGGCGGTCGCGTGGTCGGCCGTATCGTTGCATAAACCGTTAGTGACGACGGTGACGGCCGACGGGGCGGGGGGCGCGCGGTGGATCCTCATGGTGTTGCCGTTGCGTGACGGGCGCGGGGGCAGCTTCGGTATCATCGGCGGCCTGATCGACCCGGCCCAGACGGGATGGGTCACGGCGCTGTTTCCGGCAGCGGCCGACCTTCCAGGCATGATCGAGGTGTTGGATCGCGATGGCGTCGCGGTGTGGCGCACGGGATGGTCCGACACCACCGCTGTCACGACGGCGCATGATGATGTCTCCGCGACCGTCACGGAGGCCGCGCTGGCCGTGGCGCCGTGGCGAGTGTCTGTGCGGCAACCGCGAAGCGCGGCGTGGCGGTCTGTGATGTCGTTGCAAACGCGAGCCGTCTTGCTGGCCCTGTTGCTTTTGCTGGTCGGACTCGGGTTTGCGCTCGGCATGGCCCGCAGTGTGACGCGCCCGATCGCGGTGTTGCAACGGAGCGCGCAGCAGATCGCCGATGGGGATTTCGCGCGGCCGGTCCCGCTGCTGGGCGGCGACGAACTGGGCGTGCTCAGTCGCCACTTCGAAGTGATGCGGGTCCGGTTGTTTTCCTGGCATCGGGAACTGGAAGGAAAAATCCGGGAACGCACCCAGAAGATCATTACGGCACAAGAGGAAGAACGGAAGCGGATTGCACGGGAGCTGCACGACGACTTGGCGCAAAAGATGGCCGCGCTGCTGCTGAAACTCGAGTTGCAGCGGCCGGAGGAGGCGCGCGCATTGGCCATTCAAGTGCTCGACGACATGCAGCGGTTAATGCGCAATTTGCGGCCGTCGATCTTGGACGATGTCGGACTCAATTCGGCGATCCGCTGGTTGGTGAAACACAATCTCACGGCGACGGGCGTTGCGACGCAATTGTTTCTCGATGAGTCGCATCCGCGCTTGGCGCCGGCGCTGGAAACGGCTGTCTTTCGCGTGGTGCAGGAAGCGGTGGCAAACGTCTGTCGTCATGCGGCGGCGCAGCGAGTCGTCATTTGCACGCAACAGCAACACGACGTACTCCACGTCACGATTGAAGATGACGGTTGCGGATTCGATCCCGCGGCGGCCGCGAGCTTCGGGATTGCAGGGATGCAAGAGCGGGTCGCGTTAGTCGACGGGCGGATGCAGATCGACGCGGTCCCGGGACGCGGCACGAAGATCCGCGTGGAGGTTCCACTGCGATGACACCCATCACGGCCACGATTAATGTGCTGATTGTCGATGATCACGCGATTTTGCGGGAGGGCATCCGCGCGTTGCTCGCGGCCGCGGAGGATATGGTGGTGGTCGGTGAGGCGGCCAATGGCCAAGAGGCGATCGAGCGGGTTGAGGAACGGCGGCCGGATGTCGTCTTGATGGATATCGCGATGCCGGGGCTCGGTGGGCTCGAAGCCACGCGGCAGGTCTGCGTGCGGAGTAAAGTCCTGATCCTCACGCAGTACGACAATCCGGAGTATATCTATCGCGCATTCAAGTCCGGTGCCTTGGGCTACATTCTGAAACGCGCCCTTGGGAGTGAACTGTTGACCGCGATTCGCGCGGTGCATCGCGGCCGCACTTATCTCGATCCGACGATCGCGTCCGACGTCATTGCCGGATATCTGCGTGATCGGGGGGAGCACGTAGTGACCGATCCGTACGAACTCTTGACGGATCGCGAGCGCCAAGTGCTGAAACTCTTCGCGGAAGGTTGCACGGCGAAAGAAGTGGCGACGGTATTGAAAGTCAGCGTGAAGACAGCGGGGGCGCATCGTGACAACCTGATGCGCAAGTTAGGGCTCCATAATCGGGCCGCGCTGGTGCGGTTCGCGATCGAAAAAGGCGTGCTCTCGGGCATTAAAGAGGGAGAAATCGGGTGAGTGCCCAATGGTTAAAGTGTGGCCGACATCGTATCTTGGTGGCGAACCAAGAAGGAGGTACGTATGAAAACCACATTGCAAGCCATCGGGATGCTCGTGACAGGGTCGCTGTTGGGCCTGCTGTACGTCATCTTTCTCCCGTTCATCGGCTTCACGATGGTGTTCTATCACGGCATCGTGTGGGCGGGGCGGGCGGCGCGACGGGCGGTGAGCCTCTGCGCAGACGCGGTGGAGAGAAGGGTACGGGACAAGGCATGAAGCGCTGCTGGGTGGTCGTGGGGCTGTGCGGGCTGTTGTTGGGGCCGATAGTCGAGGCGCAGAGCCAAGAGAAAAATGCCGCGTGTCTGGCGTGCCATGACGATCCGACGTTGACCACGTCGTTGTCGAGCGGCGAGTCGCTGGTCTTGCACGTCGACCCGCAGCAGTTTGCCGGATCGGTGCATGGCGCGCAACTCTCCTGCACCGACTGCCATGATGTGGCGCTGGAGTCGCATCCGAGCGGGACTGTGGCATTTGCGACGCGGCGCCAATATGCGCTGGCGATGTATGAAAATTGTAAGCGGTGCCATTTTTCCAATTACACCAAATTGTTGGAAAGCGTGCATTACGACATGCTGGCGCAAGGGGCGCTGCACGCGCCGGTCTGCGTCGATTGCCACGGCGCCCATGATGTGGAACGGCCGGCCGCGGATCGCCAAGGCATCTCGCGGCGCTGTGCCACGTGCCATCATACAATTTATGCTACGTATGCCACGAGTGTGCATGGCGCGGCGCTGCTCGGCGACAACAACCAAGACGTTCCCGTATGCACCGATTGCCATACGGCCCACAATATTCAGGACCCGCGGTCCGCGCAATTTCATTTGGAGTCCCCGGAGGTCTGCGGACGGTGTCATGCCAACGCCCCGTTAATGGCCAAATACGGTCTTTCAACGGACGTCTTGCGCACGTATCTGAACGACTTTCATGGCGTCTCGGTGCAGTTGCATCGACAGGAAGGCGCCCCCGAATCGACCGCAGTGACGGCGGGGTGTATCGATTGTCACGGCGTTCATAATATCAGTCGAGCCGATGCGCCGAATTCAACCGTCATGAAAACCAATCTCGTCCAACAGTGCCGGCGCTGTCATCCGGAGGCCTCGGAGCACTTTCCCGATGCGTGGCTGTCGCATTACGAGCCGACGCCGACCAAGGCGCCGCTCGTCTACGCGGTGAAGCTCTTTTATCGGATCTTTATTCCGTTCATCATCGGGGGGCTGGCGCTCCATATCTTGCTCCATATCTGGCGAGCGATCGTGAATCGATAGGAGGCGGTTGTGCGAAAGTGGATACGCTTTACCCGGCAAGATCGTCTGGAGCACTGGCTGGTCGCGCTCTGTTTTCTGTTGTTGGTGTGGACCGGGCTGCCACAAAAATACTACGGAGCCGAGGTGTCGCAGTGGATCATCGCCCACAGTGGCGGGATCGATTACACCCGATTACTACATCGCGTGGTCGGTTTTGTTTTTACTGCGCTGACCGTATGGCATGTCGGCTCGCGCGTCTGGGGCTTTCTGCGCAAAAAAATTGCCCCCTCGATGCTGCCGACGAAACGCGATTTTACCGACGCGATCACGAATCTACGCTATTACATGGGGCTCACGGACCACGAAGCGCGCTGCGATCGATTCGATTACAAACAGAAGTTCGAATATTGGGGCATGCTGATGGGGAGCGCCGTGATGATCGCCACCGGGCTGCTGCTCTATGCGCCGGCATGGTTCACGCAGTGGTTGCCCGGGGTGTTGATCCCCGCCGCTAAAGTGGCGCACAGCAATGAGGCAATGTTGGCACTGCTCGTAATCGTCGTTTGGCATTTGTACGGCGTGGTGTTCAGCCCCGAAGTCTTCCCGCTCGATACCAGTATGTTCACCGGCAACATTTCGGAAGAGCGGATGAAGAAAGAACATCCGTTGGAATACGAACGCCTGCAGCGCGAAGCGGAGACGCCGCCGCTCACTTGACGTCGAAGTAGCGCGCGGCGGGATGGTGCACGATCAAGGCCGACGTGCTGGCTTCCGGATCCATTTGGAACGTCTCGCTGAGACTGACGCCGATCCGTTCCGGTTGCAGCAATTCAAACAGCAGCGCCTGATCCTCTAAATTCGGACACGCGGGATATCCGAAACTGTACCGACTCCCTTGATACCCTTGGTGATACAGTCCCTCGATCGTTGTCGCGTCGGCTCCCGTAATGCCAAGTTCCACGCGGATTGCCCGGTGCCAATATTCCGCCAACGCCTCCGCCGTTTCGACCGAAAGCCCGTGGAGATAGAGGTAATCCGTGTAATTGCCCGCTTCGTAATACTGCTGACACACGGCCTTCGCGCGCGCGCCGATCGTGACCACATGCAGCCCGATCACGTCCATCGTGCCCGCATCGAGCGGCCGGAAGAAATCCGCAATGCAGTGATACGGCTCTCGCGGCTGCCGCGGAAACGTAAACAGCACGCGCTCTTGCCGCGTCTCCGGATCCAACACGATCACGTCATTGCCCACCGCGCCACAGGGGAAATATCCGTACACCACCTGCGGCGCGAAAATCCCCTCCCGCTCCACGCGTCCCGTCAACTCGCGAAAGATCGGTTCAATTTTTTCCCGCACCAGCGCTTCATACTCCGCCTTCCGCATCTGCCCCTGCCGAAACTGCCACTGCCCCTTGAACAACGCCGTCCGATTAATCAACGGCCACAGTTGCCCCACAGCAATATCCCCCACCACCCGCGTCCCCCAAAACGGCGGCGTAGGGATTGAAGCCGCCATCTTAATGGCAGAGCGCCTGCCTCGTCCCCCCAATAAAGTGGAGGATTGCGATGCAGCCGGAGACGGGATGGGGTCCGCGGGGGGGACTTGCGGAGCCCGCTGCAACGATGTTGTTGATACCGCAGCGGGCGAGCATGAGCGCGGCTGCGGCGCGTAAGCCGCAGCCGACGCGTGCCCCCCCGCGGACCCCATCCCGTCTCCGGCTGCCACCTTGCATTCCGAAACGACCGCTTCCATCACCCGCAACCCCTCGAACGCATCTTTACCATAATACACCGCCCGCCCATACGCGCTCGCCAAGTCGCTCTCCACAAAGCGCCGCGTCAACGCCGCCCCGCCGCAGATCACTGGGATCGCCAGGCCGCGGTGCGACATCTCTTCCAAGTTTTCCTTCATGATCGCCGTCGACTTCACCAGCAAGCCCGACATCCCGATCGCGTGCGCCGCATGCTGTTCCGCCGCCGCCAACATCTGTTCCAACGGGACTTTAATGCCGAGATTGTAGACCGTGTAGCCGTTGTTGGTCAGGATGATATCGACCAAGTTCTTTCCGATGTCATGCACGTCGCCTTTTACCGTTGCCAACACGATCTTCCCCTTCGATTGGCCCTCGACCCGCTCCATGTGCGGTTCCAGGAATGTCACTGCGGCTTTCATGACTTCCGCCGACTGGAGCACAAACGGGAGTTGCATCTTGCCGGCGCCGAACAACTCGCCCACGACTTTCATCCCGTCGAGCAGGATCGTGTTGATAATTTCGAGCGGCGCGTAGCGCCCCATTGCCTCGCGGAGCAACGGTTCCAAGTCGGTGCGGCGTCCGTTGATGATCCGTTGTTTCAACCGTTCTTCGAGCGGTGCGGCGCGATCCTCCGCTTCGCTGGGACCCGTCTCCAAACGGTTCGTCTGAAAATAGGCCATGAACGCCGTGAGCGGATCGCCTTGGCTGCGGTCGTTGTGCACCAGCCGCTGCGCCAACTGGAGTGCCGCATCGGGGATTCGGTTGAGCGGCAAGATCTTCGCGGCGTGGACAATGGCGGCGTCGAGCCCGGCCTCGACAGCGGCGTGCAAGAAGACGCTGTTCAACACGACGCGGGCCGCCGGATCGAGGCCGAACGAAATATTGCTGACGCCCAAGACCGTGCGCACGCCGGGCAATGTGGCCTTGACTTGGCGAATTCCGGCAAGCGTCTGGACGCCGGCATCATGAAATTCAGCGTCGCCGCTGCCGAGCGTGAACGTCAGCGTGTCGAACAACAGATCTTCCGGCTTCAGGCCGTATTCTTCCACACAGAGGCGATAGATCCGTTGCGCAATGGCGACTTTTTGTTCCGCGCGCTTCGCCATCCCTTGTTCGTCGATGGTCAGCGCAATCACGCCGGCGCCGAAGCGCCGCGCCAGTTCCAAGACACGCCGCGCGCGCGCGTCGCCGTCTTCCAAGTTGATCGAGTTGATCAGGCAGCGTCCGCCGGCGAGCGCGAGCGCGTGCTCCAACACCGGGAGCTCGGTGGTGTCGATCACGAGTGGCAGCGGAACTTGCGTGACATAGCGGCGGATCGTTTCCGTCATATCGCGCACTTCGTCGCGGCCCACGTACGCTACGCAAACGTCGAGCGCGTGACAGCCTTCGGCGACTTGTTCTTTCGCCATCTCGACCAGGCCATCCCAATCGTCGCGTTGCAATAAGTCGCGGAATTTTTTCGACCCGTTCGCATTGGTCCGCTCGCCGATCAGAAACGGCCGCGGCTCTTGGTCGAGCGCTTGCGCGGTGTACATGCTGCTCACCGCGGGCGTCCATTCCACCGTGCGGGCGTTGGGCGCTCGTCCGGCCAGCGCGATGGAGAGTGCGCGGATATGTTCGTCGGTCGTCCCGCAGCAGCCGCCAACTGCGGCGACGCCGTAATGCTCGACGAAATACGTCTGCCACTGGACGAATTCCTCCGGCGTGAGGCGGTAATGGGCGTGGCCGCCGACATTTTCCGGCAGTCCGGCGTTTGGATTGATCACGATCGGGACGGGACAGTGTTGACTTAAATGGCGGACGTTGTCTTCCATCTCCTTCGGACCGGTCGCGCAGTTCATTCCGAAGAGATCGATGCCATACGGCAGCAATGCCGTGCAGGCCGCGCCGATTTCGGTGCCGATCAACATGGTGCCGGTCTGTTCGATCGTGACGGAGACGAGGATCGGGACGCGCTGTCCGGCCGTGGCCATCGCCTCGTGCGCCGCGACGATCGCGGCCTTGACTTGCAGCAAGTCCTGACAGGTCTCGATCGCGAAGAGATCCACGCCGCCTTCGAGTAATCCGAGACATTGTTCGGCATATGAAAGGCGCAATTCGTCGAATGTGGTTTGCCCTAAGGTGGCGAGTTTAGTGCCGGGACCGATCGAGCCGGCCACAAAGCGCGGTCGTTCCGGCGTGGCGAATTGGTCGGCGGTCCGTCGCGCGAGCGCGGCGGCGCTGCGATTCAGTTCTTGCGCCTGTGCAGCGATGTCGTACTCCGCCAATACGATCCGGTTGGCGCCGAACGTATCAGTCTCGACGATGTCGGCGCCGGCCGCATAATAGCGGGTATGAATGTCGGCAATCGTATCTGGGCGGGTGACGACCAGATATTCGTTGCACCCCTCCAGCGCCTTGCCGCCGAAATCGTCCGCGGTCAGCCCGACCCGTTGGATCATCGTGCCCATGCCACCGTCGAATACGAGCACGCGCCGTTGTAGAAGCGTCAACAGTTCCACGCGCGGGGCTTACTAAGGTCCAGGGGCGGGGGTCAAGGGGTGAGAGGGAAATGCAAACGGCAAAATGCAAAAATCAAAAGGCAAAATGCCGGGACCACGTCCGAACCGTTTGCGGAGGCCGGTCCCTTCACAGCGGATTAATGACGTGCAGCTTCGGGATGCGGCGGAATTCCGTGTCGCGTGTGAAGATCGTGTCGATGCCGTGTTCGCGCATGATCGCCGCAATCCGGCAGTCGTGGACAAAACTTCCGCGCACGGCGCCGACGTCCTGCAAGATCGCTTGCAGCGTCGTCCAATATCCTTCGCCTTCGGTGAGGAGGCGCAATGTCGGGAGCGCCAACAATGACGTCACGTTGGCGCACGCCTCCTGAAGAGAGAAGAGGGGCGGCGCGCCGCCGAACGACTGGGTCACGAAGGCGAGATATTCGCCGATGTTGATCCATGTGATGGCGTATGAAGATCGGTCCTGTGCCACTTGATCCAGGAATGCACGGGCCGCCCGATGCTCCGGCGCGGCCTCACTCGAGGCGTAAATGAGGATGTTCGTGTCGATCAGGCCGTGCACGGCAGTGGTCGCTCCAAATCAGGGAGATACGAAGTGCGATCCGCAGGGTCGATGCCGGCCGGAAGCGGACGTTTGCTCGTGTGCCACGTGGCCAGCCGGGCGGCCGCCGTATGCCGCCGCTCCGTGCGCGCCTCCAAGCCGCCGCGAATGAGTTCCACCACAAGGTGTTTCAATCGTCGGCCCTCGCTCACGCACAGCCGTTTGAGGGTGCGCAACAACTGGTCGTCCATTTCGATGGTGGTTCGATGCATCGTCAAAAATGATAAAATGTTCCAATGAATGTGTCAATATGTGAAAACCTTCCGATTGCACCCCCGTTGGGGGCGTGGCACAATGGTCGCGTGATCGAAAAGAGTCTGAACCTCGGCCATCTGGCCGAGGATTTTGCAAAGTTGTTGGTCGATGTCCCGGGCGAATCCCTGCCCGAAGACACGATTCAATTGGAGGAAGGAGAGCGACGCGAAGTCACGATCCTTTTCCTCGATATCGTCGGCTATACGCGGCTGGCGGAACAACTCGATCCGGAACAACTCAAGTTCGTCATCTCGAACACGTTGCAAGTCTTTACCAATCAGATCAAACGCTGCGGCGGGACGGTCGAGAAATACGTCGGCGACGCGATCATGGCGTTGTTCGGCCGTTCGGAGGCGCACGAAGACGATTCGCGGCGCGCGGTGGCCGCCGCGCGCGCCATCTTGGAACGGCTCGAAGACATCAACAGCATCCTGGCGCAGAAGGGGATCAACATCAGTTGTCGGATCGGCGTGAATCGCGGTTTGATCGTCACCGGACAGATGGGCGAACACGACACCGTGACCGGCGAAGCGATCAATATCGCGCAACGGTTGGAAGCCAACGCCCCATCGAACGGGATTCTCGTCTCCGACTCTGTTTTTGCGGAATGTCAGGCATATTACGATTGCCAAGCCTTGCCGCCGCTGCATGTGAAAAATAAGACCGAGCCGGTGATCGTCTATTTAGTGAGCGACGAAAAGGCCGGCGGCGATCGCGTGATGATCCGGCATGAAGGGACGTTCGCGGGACGGGAAGGGGAACGGTCGACGTTGCGGGCGGTGTGGGAGCGGGCCGCGCAAGGGCAAATGGGTTTGGTGCAGGTGGTCGGCGAGGCCGGGGTCGGCAAGAGCGCGCTGTTGCAAGCGGTGATGCAGGAAATGCGGTCCGAGACGTTGCGCGCGGCGACCGTGTATTTCAAGGCCGATTCGTTCGGATTGACGCCCTACCATGTCCTTTCGGACTTGGTGCGGGAATATTTGGCCGGACACGTGACGAGTCTCGAGGACTTTATCGCGGCGATTCCGGACGCGGCGTTGCGCGACGGTCTCGGCGCGTATCGACTGTATCTCACAGATATTCTCGGATTGCCGCTCGGTGAAGACGATCGGCAGCGCTTATCGCGGATGGATCCGCGGGCGCGCCAAGCGGAAACCAATTTGGCGTTGAAACGCTTTATCGAAGCCGCCGTGGCGACCGAACGCGTCCGTGGTGCGCTGCCGCTGGTGATCGCGGTCGACAACTTTCAATGGGTCACGCATGCCTCGCGCGAGGCGCTCAGTCAAATCATCCAGACGTTGCCGTCCGAATCGGCGGTACTCTGGCTGATGGCGGGGCGCAGCGGCGATGCGGCGCCATGGTTGTCGGCGCAATTGGGGGCAACCGTGTTGCAACTCACGCCGTTGCCGTTCGAGGCCGCAGCGACACTGATTCGGGCGCGTTTCCCGGAACGCGTGTTAGGCGACGAGTTTTGTCGTCGTCTGTTTTTGCGCAGCGGCGGCAACGCGCTGTTTCTCAACGAACTGGTCGGCGAGTTGCGGCACGACAGCGATCTGAGCGATGTCAGTTTCGCTGAGCGGCTGCCGTCGTCGATCAAGGCGTTAGTGTTGTCGCGTCTGGATCGACTGCCGCGTCCGGAAAAATTCGCGCTGCAACTCGGCGCGTTGGCGGGGCGGGAATTTTCCGAAGACCTGTTGCGCCATGTGCTGCGGCGCGCGATGTACGATTACGACGCCACGCAACTGATCGAACGGCTCTGTGCCGCGAATTTCCTGGCCCGCAGCGATCACGGCGTCACGATCGCGCAGCCGATGCTGACCGAAGTCGCGTACTCCACGATTTTGTACGCCAATCGCCGCAAACTCCACGCGACCGTCGCGCAGTGGGTGGAAGACAATCGTCCCGACATCTCGATTTACGCCGCGTATTTGGCCGAACAGTGGGAGCGGGCCGAGGAATATGCGAAGGCGTATCATTACTATGCCGACGCCGGGCATTCCGCGCGGCGCCGCTATGCGCAACGCGAAGCGGCGACATTCCTTGAAAAGGCCCTCAAGTTCCGATCGGCGGCGAATGCGACTCCGGACCAATTGGCGGAGGTGTACGGACATTTGGTCGGCGCGTTCGAGGCGTTGGGCGATCAGGAAAAATGGCAATTGTATTTAAAAGAAGGGTTGCAATATGCTCCGCCCGAAAGCCGGATGCATTTTCGCTTTCGCTTGTCCGCGATCGAAGTGGAGCAGCGCTATGGCGACCGCGCGAAGGCAAAAGAGCGATTGGCTGTGTTTCTTGCCGATGCCGCCGTGCAGGCCAATGCGGAAGTCCATTTGCGGGCGTTGCTGACGGCCAGTAATTTTGCGAACGATCAAGGCGCCGACGACACCGCCTTCATCGGCACGGCATTGGCGTTGCGTCCCAAAATTCAAGACGTGGATCTCCAAGAGAAACTCGATCATTGCGTGTTTAATCATTACAAAAACGCGGACGAGCTGACGCAAGCGGAACAATATCTCATGCGGCTGCTGGATGCGGCGCAGACGGATTTTCGGCGTCATTTGTGCGATCTTTTTTATTGTTCGTTCGCGTGGGATCGTGGCGTTGATTTCGCGGCGATCATGACGCGGGCGTTGGCGGCGCAGAACTATTGGCGAGAAGTCGGCTGGGTGCGGGGCGTCGGCTGGGGCGCGTTTTATCGAGGCGCGGCGTTATGGCGGATGAGCCGTTACACGGAGGCGCGGCAGGTCTTCATTGAAGGCGTCAAGGAATTAGAACGCGCGCGGGACCAATTCATGTTGGGTAAATTGGAACTCGTGTTGGCGGCGATCCATCTATTCAGCGGCGATCAAGTGAATTACCAAGTGCGGAAGAATCGGATTCTCACGCACGCGCAGCAGACGTCGGAATCGGAATGGCTCGCGCTGCGGCGCGAATTTGCGATGTTCGAAGGCCAATGCCTCGAGCCGCGCCATGCGCTGACGGGCGTGTATGAAGAACTCGTCGCGACCGGGTCGGCGCCGTTAGCGAAGGTGCAGATCGACGAATATACCGTCACATTGGCGCTCGTGGCCGTGCAGTTAGGCCACACCGTGGAGGCGGAACAGTTAATCCACAAAGTGGGTCCGCATATTCGCGACAATGAAAAGACGTGGCTGTGGGGACTGTGCGGCCGGGTCGAGGCGTTGATCGCCGCGGCGCGGGAGGAGTGGGAACCGATGGAACGGTCGTTTGCGGAGAGCGTGCTGCGGTTTCAAAAACTCGGCGCGCTGTACGACGCGTATCAGACCTATCGCGGTTGGTGGCGGGCGTTGAAGCAGCGAGGATTGGGAGAAACGCCGACCGGGGCAACGGTCCAGCAAGCGCTGGCGCAGCTGGCGGTTTCGGTGGGTGTGCCGGGGGAGGGACGGGGATGACCGACATGCACGACGTGATGATCACGCTTTTTTCGGGACTCGACGCGGCCGCATTGGCCGGCGTGCGCCAGCGGGCGGAGCCGCGCGACTTCGACGGTAACGTGGCGATCATTCGCGAAGGGGAGCCGGGCGATGCGCTGTATATTATTGTGCAAGGGACAGTGGCCATCATTAAACATGCGGCGAGCGGACGCGGCGACTTGCTGGGCATTTTGGGGCGCGGTGAATACGTCGGCGAGATGGCGCTGCTGACCGTTGCGCCACGCTCGGCCTCGGTCATCACGTTGGAGCCGGTCAAGACGTTGGCGATCAGTCACGCCCATTTCGGGCAATTCGTCGAACAATTCCCCGGCGCCGGGGCGCAGATTTTCCGGACCTTTGCAACGACGCTGAGCGCCCGGTTGCAGCGCGTGACGGAAAAATTGGGGGAACTCTTGACCCCGACCGCCGCGCGGGCCTCGCAGGCTGCGTCCGTGGACGCGAGTATCAGCCAGCCCGATGCCGAACTCTCGACGCCGGCTGCGGTGCTGAAAGGCACTGTGGATCTGTTGTCCCAAACGGCCTTGACGCCGGAACGGCGGCAGGAATTCTTGCGCACGATGACGATTCAAGCGGAACGCTTGGTCGGTCTGTTGCGCACGGCGAACGGATTGAGTCATGAACAGACGCAGTAACTGCGGCGTGATCATCCTGTTGGCGCTAGCGGCGTGCAGTGCCGTGGGCTGCCGCGATTCGCGCTACTACGGAACGGTCGAAGATTTGGTCTTCGATTCGGTGCCGGAAAAACACGACTTGATGACACAAACCATTAGTGGATTTGTGACTTGCCCGACCTGTCCGCCGGATACCTCCAGTATGTTGATCGAAGTGCGTGGTCCGCAATTATTGACCGCAGAGCCGTTAGTGAGTGAACCCTTCGCGCGGGTCGGGGCCTACGAAGTCACCGTGAAGGTGCGGCCCGGCGAACCTCTCGTCGTCGAAGCGACCATCTTTACCAGCGGCGGGCTCCGCAACGTCTCACAAGAAGTCATGGCCATCGCCGACGCCCCCGATGGGACCGCGAGTATGACGGTGAATTTGCGCGTGGAATGAGTGGCTGGTAAGCGGCGCGCATAGCACACGTTGTTCCCAGCCACCAGTCACGAGTCACCAGCCACCGCTTTTCCCAGTCACCAGTCACTAGCCACCAGTCACGCATCTAAAACTCCGTCACTTCCACCGGTGTAGTTTGCGGGGGCAGTTGATAGCCGGGGTTGATGCCGATGCCGAGTTGTCCCGAGCTTGGATCGCCCCACGCCCAGACAGTGCCGTCGTTCTTGAGCGCCAAACTGTGGCGCATTCCCGCCGCGACGGCGATCACGCGGTCCAAATTCACGGTCGTGGGGTCGCAAGAGGTCCGGTCGATCGTCGTGCCGTCGCCCAGTTGCCCATTGTCGTTCTCGCCCCACGCGAAGACGCGGCCGCTCGCATCGATCGCCAAGAAATGGTTGCTATTGGCGCCTAAGCCGGCATCCACGATATTCGACAATGCAGTGACCTGGCGTGGGCCGGTGTTCCATTCGTTCTCCACGTCGCAATAGCTGCCGCCCCAGACCCAAAGTGTGCCGTCGCGTTTGACGGCCAACGAGACGCCGCTGCCTGCGGCAATGTCGACGACATCGGAGATCCCGGGGATTTGGGTGGGAGTTGGGACGTAGCGGTCGTCGGGAGACGAATTCGAATCATACGGCGTAATCTCGCCATTCACGGACCATCCCCACCCCCACACCGTGCCGTCGCTGCGCAGTGCCAGATTATGAAACGATCCCGCTGCGAGTGTGACGACGTTTGACAGCGAGCCGATGAGTACCGGGGTCAAGCGGTCGGTCGTCGTGCCATCCCCCAATTGTCCGGTGCCGTTATCGCCCCAGGCCCAGATCGTGCCGTCGTTGCGCAGCGCAATGTTGTGACTGTCGCCCGCGCCGACAGTAATGATATTGCTGAGCGACGAAACTTGGATCGGCGTCGGGCTATAGGTCGTGGTCCCGTTGCCGAGTTGCCCCGAACGATTACTCCCCCACGTCCAGACCGTGCCGTCGCGTGCCCGCGCCACGGCGTGTTGCGGCCCGGCGCTTAGCTGAGTCGCTGCGATGTTCACCACGGCTGGCGTGAAGACGTTGGTCTGTCCTTCGCCCGTGCCGAGCGTATATTCCACGCCATCATCCACCGCCCACCGGATATAATTGTTGCCCCATCCGTACACGGTCCCATCGACATCCAACGTGTACGAAGTCACGTTGCCAGCAAAGACGCCGACGAATCCGGTCGACGCGGCAGTGGTCGATGCCAACGTGACGTCATCGTCCGCCGCACGACCTGGGACGGCGAGCAGCTCTTGGGCGGTGCATCCGCTGGCCGCGCTACCAGCCAGCGTAACGCAGCTTTGCGACGCGCTTTCTCCGTCGACCGTGTAGGTTGTGTAAAGTTTGCCCGAGGCCGGGGTCCAAGTGGCCGTGAATTCGACATCCGCTTCGGCGCCGAAGTCCGCGTGCGTCCCGAGCACTGCGGCCTGTACCACGGTGTCGCTGGCCGCGGTCTTGTCGCGGGCGATCGACTGTGACGAGCCCGCCGTTTCGGTCAAGTACGCGTGCGACGTCTCCACGTCGAACCCGGTGAGATCGGGGAGCGACGTCGACCAATACAGCTCGAGTTGTCGGCTAGTCGTCGCTTGCTGATCCCAGACGCCGCTCAGCACGTAGGTTTCCACCCCGCGGATCTGCGCGTCTTCGTTGGTGCCGGTGTTGTGCGTCCCGAAGAGGCGGAAACAGCCGGCCCCTTGTCCGGTGTCGTCTTCGGCCGGCAGCGCGGTGAATTTCCCGACGAAGACGCGGCGATTGTTCACATACAGCCGGACACACATCGGCAGTTCGCCCGCATTGCCCGAACAACTGGCGGAGCAATCGACGGTCGAGATCTGTTGATTGGACAGCGCGGGAAACGTGAAGGACGAAAAGTCGAGTCGGTAACTGCTGCCACCTGCCGTCGTGCCGGTGGTCGCGGTCGTCGCGGTGTTATTTTCGACTTCGATGCCGCTGAGCAACAGCAGCAGCGCGTCTAATCGATCGCTCGCATCGTCGACAAATGAGAGCGCCCGTTCCGGCGCCCCGCTGCCAGAGAGTGCCTTCGCCGACTTGGCCGCGCTGACACTGCTGCTGCTCGAGCTCACCGTGCCGACGCCGACGCCTAAACTATTAGGGAACGAGAAGTTGCCGGTGGCGGACGGCAGTTCAATCGGAATCGGCGTGCTGGTTCCTCCGCCGGTCGGGACCCCGGCGCCGCCACAGGCGGCCACGCCGATACACAGCATCAAGACAGAGATACACCGCCAACACACCTGGGACGGTTTTCGCATATCGTCATGGAAGAGCAAAGGACATGCCGCAGCCCCTCGATGCCAACGCGTCAATATCGCAACGCTTTTATCCGGCGTATCCGTCCGCCCGGGTAGGCGTTCACCACAAAATCCTCGAAATGAATGAGAATGCACTCATACGGCAGTGACTGGTGGCTAGTGGCTGGGAAATGGGACTCACTTGCTCCGTTCCCCCGCCACCAGTCACACCTTTCCCAGCCACCGCTTTACACCGCCCCGCAGATCGACTAGCCCTCGCGGACCTATGCAACCGAGCTTGTGGCAACGCCTGCGCTATGCGCCGTGGTTTGTGCAGTTGGTGGTGATCCGCCGCTGCAATTTGAGCTGCGGGTATTGCAACGAATTCGACAAGACCTCCGCGCCGGTCCCGTTGGACCTCTTGAAAGCGCGCGTGGATCGGATCAAAGATTTGGGCTCGTTCGGGATCTGTTTCACCGGCGGCGAACCGACGTTGCACCCCGATCTGCCGGCACTCATTCATTACGCCCGCTATGAACGGCGTTTTCTCCGCACCGGGATGATCTCGAACGGCACCTATCTGACGCCGAAGTTGATCCAGGCGCTGAACGAGGCCGGACTGCAGGAATTGCAAATCTCGATCGACGGTGTGCAACGCAACGAAACGACCGAAAAGGTGTTGAACAATTTGCGCAAACGCTTGGAGGCGCTCCGCGAACACGCCACGTTTAATGTTACGGTCTCCGGGGTCGTCGGCGCGTGTCCGCCGGAGGAGAGTTTCGAAGTCATCGCGTATGCGAAACAGATGGGTTTTCGTCCGCGCGTGTTACTGGTGCACGGCGCTGACGGACAGATTCGGCTGACGGCAGAGCAGTTGCAAGCGTATCACGAAATCCAAAAGAGTATCGGCCGGCATCTGTTCGAACCGTCGGCGTATCGGCATCGCTTGATCACCACGGGCCGCGCGCCGTTCAAGTGCCGCGCCGGAAGCCGCTATTTGTACGTCAACGAATTCGGGATGGTGCATTGGTGTTCGCAGACCAAGCAATATTTCGGCAAGCCGTTGGCCGAGTATACGTTCGACGATTTGAAGCAACAATTCCACACCCCGAAATCCTGCGCCGATCGCTGCACGCTCGGCTGCGTCCGCTCCGCCAGCGCGTTCGATGAATGGCGCGGCCAAACGGCACTCGCTACGCAAGCGCCCGCCGCGGCCTCCAACTCCCGCTAGAATACATCCGAGTGGGGACAGGTACCTTCAAACGCTGTATTGACAATGGTTTGAAGGTACCTGTCCCCACTCGGATGTATTTGATTGCGATGCTACGCTGCACCGCCGGCATGGTGCGCGCGGCGGCGTTCGCGCCATGCGGTGATCACGGCCGGGAGCAGTGAGAGGCCGATGATGGCGAAGATCACCAGGCTGAAATGTTCTCGGACCGTCGGTAAATTGCCGAAGCCGAAGCCGGCGCCGACGAAGCCGCCGACCCACAACGCGGTGCCGACGACGCTGAAGGTCAGGAAGCGCGGATAGTGCATCCGGCCGATCCCGGCGACAAACGGCGCGAAGGTGCGCACGATTGGCGCGAAGCGGGCGATGATCACCGTCTTGCCGCCGTGCCGCGCGTAAAAGGCGTGCGTTTGATCGAGATGGCGCCGATTCAGGAAGCGATGTCGTGCATCGTGAAAGAGGCGCGGGCCCACTACGCGGCCGATCCAATAATTCGTCGAGTCGCCGGCCACCGCCGCGCCCGCCAATACTGCCAGCACGGATGCGCAGTCCAACGCACCGGTCCCCGCCAATGCCCCCGCCGCAAAGAGGAGCGAGTCGCCGGGGAGGAACGGCGTGACGACCAGGCCGGTCTCGCAGAAGACGATCAGGAAGAGGAACGCATAAATCCACGGGCCGTACATCGCCGCGAGCGCCACCAAGTGGCGATCGATATGCAGGACGAAGTCGATCACGAGGGGGATGCCTTGCCAGAGCCAGTCGAGCATGAGGCGGCTCATAGCGGATGCAGAGATTTGAGACAAGGTTTTGACAGCGCCGCAAATTGCGCTATGGGAGACAGCTCAACAGGACAACAGGGGGAACTATGCGACGACGAATCAGCTTCGTACTGATTGGACTGCTCAGTGCTGCGGCCTATGCCGCCGGATGTGGAGGGAGTGGCACGACAACGACGACCGAAAGTGGGCTGGGAGACGCGACGAATATTACCGGCACCGTCTACGCCCCGAGCGGGTTGACCGGCGTTGCCGGTGCCTCGGTCTATGTCCCGGGCGGCGTTACGAGCAACGTCACGGCCTCGAAGGCCGTGACCGATCCGGCCGATGACGGGACGACGTGCGACGACCCGCCCGAAACAGCCTGTGCCAGCACGTGTACCCAGGCCAACGGGACGTTTGCGTTAGACGTCAGCGCATGCGCCGACTCTGCCACGTCGATCAAATTCGCGAAGGGATCGTTTACCAAGACCACGACATTGGATTGCGGGACCGACACGACCTGCACCTTAGTCGCGACCGATACCACGTTCGCCGCGACGGTCGTGAGCATGGCCGTGGTCTCGGGCGCATACGACAACATGGAAGACGTCTTGGCAAAATTGGGCTTCGGCACGTTGGACGCAACCGGACATCTCACGATCGGCACGGAACAGTTCGCGATCTATCGCGGCGGCGGCAGTATCGACAGCCAGCTGACCGACACGGATCGCTATAAGGCCTCCACGACACTCTTTTCCGATATCGACGAGTTGAAAAAATACAGCATCATCTTCATTAATTGTGGGGCCGACGAATCCTTAGTGACGACCGACGAAAATGCGTTGCCGAGTTTCAATTTCAAGTCCCATCAGAAAACGGCTCATGTCCATAAGTCGCTGCCGGCGGCGGTCGTCAGTAATCTCCAAACGTATGTGCAAGACGGCGGACGATTGTATGTCACCGATTTGGCCTATGACTTCATCGAACAATCGTTCCCCGCCGTCATGGACTTTGAAGGCGACGGGACCGATGCGAGCACGGCGGAAAATTACGGCGAGGCGCAACTCGGCACGTCGGGCATCGTGTCGGACGCGACCGTCAACGACGCGACGATGCAGTCATGGCTCAGTTCGCAAACGAGCAACACGATCGCCAGCACCGGGGCACCGAGCAGTAGCGAGTGCACGACGACGGAAAACGGCAGCACGACCGCGTTGAATGCCAATAATACGATCCGGATCGGCGACTTCCTCTCCGGCTGGGCGGTGATGAACAGCGTCCATAACGGACAGGACACCAAGATCTGGCTGACCGGCCCCGTCAGTTTCAGCGGCGGTTCCGGCGATCGTCCGCTGACGATCACGAAGACGGTCGGCAGCGGCAAGGTCCTCTATTCGTCGTACCACACCGCCCACTCCTGCCCCACGACCGGCGCGTGGCCGCAGGAACGTGTGCTGCAATATTTAGTCTTCGACGTAGCGGATTAGCGAGGGCGTCTATGGCGCGCGCGTTGATTACCGGGATTACTGGGCAAGACGGGTCCTATTTAGCGGAGTTCTTGCTGGCGCAAGGCTACGAAGTTCATGGCCTGATCCGGCGGGCCAGCACGTTCAACACCAAGCGGATCGATCACCTTTATACCGATCCGCATACGTCGACCGCAGCGCTGCAGCTTCACTACGCTGACTTGGCCGACGGCGGCCAGCTGACCCATTTAGTCTACCAAATCGCCCCGGACGAAGTGTATCACTTGGGCGCACAGAGCCACGTGCGGGTCAGTTTCGATCTGCCGGAGTACACCGTCGACATCACGGGGCTCGGGACCGTGCGCCTGCTGGAAGCGATTCGGCGCAGCGGCATCACAACGCGATTTTATCAAGCGTCGTCTTCGGAAATGTTCGGCGATGCGCCCACGCCCCAATCGGAGCAAACGCCGCTGCGTCCGCGCAGTCCGTATGCGATCGCGAAAGTGGCGGCGTATTGGTCGGTCGTCAATTATCGCGAGGCGTATGGGCTCTTCGCCTGTAACGGCATCTTGTTTAATCACGAATCGCCGCGGCGTGGCGAGACGTTCGTCACCCGCAAGATCACGCGCGCGGTGGTCGCGATCAAGGCAGGACGCCAGGAGAAGCTCTACTTAGGCAATCTGCAGGCCTGCCGCGATTGGGGCTTTGCGCCGGAGTATGTGGCGTGCCAATGGCGGATGTTACAACACGACACGCCGGACGATTACGTGATCGGGACCGGAGAGACGCATCGTGTGCAGGAATTCGTGGAAGCGGCGTTTGCGTATGCCGGACTCGATTGGCGGGTGCATGTGGCGGAAGATCCACGTTACTTGCGCCCCACCGAAGTGGAGTGTCTGCAAGCGGATGCGAGTAAGGCGCGGCGGATCTTGGCATGGGAGCCGCGGGTGCGATTTCACGATCTGGTCGCGATCATGGTCGACGCGGATCTGCGGGACGCCGGGCTTCCGGCACCGGGGCGGGGGGCCGCGGCGCTGGAGCGGGCGGGATTGACGTGGTTGCAACGGTGGTAAGTCGATGACGACGCGCGCGAAAACAATCTATGTCGCGGGGCACACGGGTTTAGTGGGGCATGCGTTGTGCCCGCAAATACAAGCGGCCGGATGTGCGCGGCTCGTGGTGCGGACGCATCAGGAATTGGAATTGACCGATCAAGCGGCCGTCGACGCGTTCTTCGCGGCGGAACGGCCCGACAGCGTCGTGTTGTTGGCGGGGCGCGTGGGCGGCATTCTCGCGAACAACACGTATCCGGGCGATTTCATCGAGCAGAATCTCTTGATCCAGACCAACGTGCTGCGCGCGGCATTGCGGGCGCATGTGCGGCGACTGCTCTTTTTCGGCAGCGTCTGTATTTATCCGCGCGAGGCGGCGGTGCCGGTGCGGGAAGCGGCGTTGCTGACCGGGCCATTGGAAGCGACCAACGATGCCTATGCCGTGGCCAAGATCGCCGGCATTCTGCAATGCCACGCGTACAATCGCCAACACGGGACGCAGTATCTCGGGCTGATGCCCGCGAATTTATATGGTCCGCACGACAATTTTCATCCGCACGACGCGCACGTCATTCCGGCACTGCTGCGTCGCTTTCACGAGGCCGCGCAGCGCGGCGATGCGAGCGTAACGCTGTGCGGAACCGGCGCGCCGCGACGGGAGTTCCTCTTCGCCGACGACTTGGCCCGCGCGGCCGTGCAGCTGTTGCAATTAGACGATGCCGCGTGGGGCGCGTTGTTGGCGGAATCCCGCTATCCGATCGTGAATGCCGGGAGCGGCGAAGAGGTGACGATCCGGGACTTGGCCGAACAGATTCGTGCGCTCACCGGATTTCGTGGCGAGATCGTCTGGGACACGACCAAACCCGACGGCACGCCGAGCCGCATGATGGACAGCACGCGGATGCGCCGCCTGGGTTGGCAACCGCTGGTCCCGTTGTCCGCAGGCTTGGCGCAGGCCTATCGGTGGTTTGCGGGCCGCAAGTAGAGCATTTTCCATAAGAGGGACGGGCTGTCATCCCGGGAACCCGCTACACCACGCCCGCCACATGCCGCGATATGCCGCTTCCAAGTCGCGTGTGAAGGCCGCGGCGTCGCAGAGCGAAGATGCTCGCATCCGGTCACGCAATTGCGCACGCCAGGTTGCGAGCTGGTCCGGATCGTTGGCGAGCCGCACGGCCGTTGTGACATATCCGGCACGATCATTCGCGATGCATTCAGATAAACCGACGCGCGTAAGCAGACTCGCGCTGACACGTGCGGCATGCCGATCGCCCCAGGACGCGATGACGGGCACGCCCATCCAGAGTGCCTCGCACGTGGTCGTCGTGCCGTTGTACGGAAATGGATCGAGGGCGAGGTCGAGTTCCCGATAATACGAAAGCTGATCGCGTCGGTCGGTACTCCACCCGACCAGCTCCAGACGCGCAGCCGCGATGCCGTGCGCCGCGAAGCGCTGCGCCACGAATGCGCGCGTCGCCGCGTCGCCGAGCGCCTTGCTCTTGAGCAGCAGACGCGCGGTCGGCACGCCGTGCAGGATCGCGGCCCACGTCTGCAATACGTCGTCGTTGAGCTTGGCCGGATTGTTGAGCGAACCGAACACGACGTGGCCGCGCTGTCGCGCCGGTAGCGGTCCCACAGCCGGCGCATCGGCGGGCGGGAGATAACAGTTGAAGCCGTGCGGGAGTCGCCACAATCGCTCGCTGTGAACTGGCTCGGCGCCGTCCGGATCGGTGAGCGCGTCGACCAGGCGATAATCGATCGTCGCGAGGCCGGTCGTGTTCGGATAGCCGAGATACGTGACTTGGAGCGGCGCCGGCTGTTGTGCGAACACGTCGAGTCGTTCGCCTTCGGTGTGGCCGGCCAAGTCCACTAGGATGTCGATCCGGTCCGCGACGATCTGTGCCGCGATCTCGTTGGTGGCGCGGCGATGAATCATCCGCCAGAAATCACCGTAACTTTGCAGCCGCGTGGTCGTGGCGTCGGGTTGGGCCACGTTGGCGTAACAAAACAGTTCAAACACGGCACGATCGTGTTGTTGCAGAAACGGCTCGATGAAATAGACGCACGCGTGCCGCCGAAAATCGGGCGAGACATATCCGATACGCAGCCGTCGATTCGGGTCGCGATCGTGGTCCGTACCGACGATTGTTCGCACCGGCTGCCGCTGCCCCCACGCGCGGTGTTGCGCAGCGACGGAGGCAGTGCTCAACGACGGATGGTAATTCAAGTTCAGTAAATGGTTGTGCCATGCCTCACGATAATCCGGTTTCAATGCGGTCGCCTGTTCCAACGCGGCCAACGCCTCCACAATCCGTCCTTGGGCGGTGAAAATGGCACTCCGATTGTTCCAAACCTCCGCCAGGATCGCGGGGTCTTGCGCCGCGCGGTCGAAATATTCCAACGCGCGGCTGAAATTTCCCCACTGCGTATGAATCACGCCTAAGTTGAGCGCGGCGGCGCTTGGATTGGCGTCGAGCTCTAAGACGCGCTGATAGCAAGCCGCCGCGGCCTCGAGGTCTCCGTGGTGTTCATGCCAACTGCCTAAGTATTGGTGGGCGCACGCGGACGGCGGATTGCAGTCGGCTGCGCGGGCAAGGCATGCCCCGGCCTCGTCGCGTTGTCCCGTTTGCAGATAGACGATGCCTAAGTTAAGCCACGCATCGCCGTGCTGCGGCTCCCGTTCCACGACCTGTTGGAGATGGGTAATCGCCTCGGCCGATGCTCCGTGCTGTGCACACGCGGTGCCCAGCAGAATGCGGACTTCCACAGACTCCGGCAGTGCCGCTAAGACCGTGCGATAGCCGTCGATCGCTGCTTTGAGACGACCTTGTTGTTGATCGGCGATGGCGTGATCGAGCAACGTGGCGAGTTCCGGCGTCACAAATGTGTTCCGCGCAACGCCGCGACGCGTTCTTGTAAGTCTGCGGCGCGAACTTGCGTCGGCGGAAGCGGCTCGGCGATTACCAGCCGAATGTGGGAACGCAGTCGTTGTAGAAATCGCCATACGGTGCGGCCCGGCATCCGGCTGAACGCGCTGCCCCACAACCCTTGCAGCGCCATCGGAATGACCGGCGCCGGTGTGCGTTCGATGATTCGCTCAATCCCCGGTTTGAACGGATTCATCGCGCCGTCGTGCGTCAGTTTCCCTTCGGGGAAAATGCAGACGACGTCGCCTTCCTGCAGCGCCTGCGCGATCGCGTCGTATGCGGATCCCAACACATCCGGATTTTCCCGCTTCGACGCGATCGGGATCGCGCGGCCGCGTTTGGCGAAGTAGCTGATGATCGGATGCGCGGCGATGTAATGATCCATGATAAATCGGGCAGGGCGACGGCATGCCGCGGCGACGATCAGGCCGTCGACGAAGCTGACGTGGTTGCAGACCAACACCACCGGCCCGTGTTCCGGGATCCGCTCCGCGCCTTCGACCTCGAGCCGATAGAGGGAGTGCATCAGGATCCAGATCATGAAGCGGTAGAGGAATTCCGGGATGATCCCGTAAATGTAACTCGCGACGGCGGCGTTCAAGATTGCGAGCACGAGGAACATCTGGGGAATGGAGCAATGGAGTTGTGTGAGGAGCATCGTCAGCAGCGCGGAGCTGACGACGAACACGGCGTTAATGATGTTATTCGCAGCGATAATCCGCGAGCGCCGCTCCGGTGCGGACCGTTGTTGAATCAACGCTTGCAGTGGCACGACGAAGAATCCGGAGAAGATGCTGATGCCGACGAGGTCGATGAGAATTCGCCAACTCCCGACACTGTGCAGAAATGCGGCGACGCCCAATGGTCCGGACGCATTGCCGTGAAACTGCGGACTGGCCCACGCGAGATCGAGTGTGAAGAGTGTCATGCCGATCGAACCGAACGGCACTAAGCCCAATTCCACGCGCTTGCCCGAGAGCCGTTCGCAGCCGAGTGATCCGATCCCGATCCCGACACAAAACATCACGAGACACAGCGTGACCACCGACTCGCGACTGCCCAAGACGTCTTTACCGAAACTCGGCAGCAGCGTGAGCAACATCGCGCCGAAGAACCAGAACCACGAGATACCGAGAATGGAGAGAAAGATCGTGCGATGGCGGCGCGCGTCGCGGACCAAGGCATACGTCAGGCGCAGCGGATTCCACGTAGCGACGGTCGTGTGATCGAGTGGCGGGGCGGTTGGGATGCCGCGGGAAAATCCCCAACCGAGCATGGCGACGCCGATGGCCGTGAGCGGGACAATATGCGCGCCGTTCGGCAGCGCCATCAGGACGCCGCCCAAGATCGTGCCGAGCAAGATCGCGAGGAACGTCCCCATTTCGATCATACCGTTCCCGCCGATCAATTCGTCCGCATGCAGGTGTTGCGGCAGTAAACTGAACTTGATCGGGCCGAAGACCGTGGAGTGGAGCCCCATCAATGTGAGTACGACCAACAATCCCGCCAGGCTGTGGTAGTGAAAGGCGATGAGCGCGAGTCCCATAATGGCGATTTCTGCCAGCTTGACGAAACGCACCAAGCGCGATTTTTCGCAGCGATCCGCCAATTGCCCGGCCAGCGCGGAAAAAAGGAAGAACGGCAGAATGAACAACCCTTGGCAGAGGGCCACCAGCGACGTGCGTTGCGCCTCGCTCGTCTCCGCGCTGTGGAAGACGATCAGGATCATCAGCGCGTTCTTGAATAAGTTGTCGTTGAGTGCGCCAAAAAATTGCGTCCCGAACAACGGCCAAAAGCGCGTGCTGCGCAGCAACAGGAATTGATTCATCGCTGCTCGTCTATATCGTATCGTCACTACTTGCCTCAACGGGATAATTGGCGTAAGAGACGCGACACTATGCGCAAATGGGGAGCGAGTATTGTGGTGGCGGCGGCGCTGTTCGGAGTGCTCTGCAGTGCCATCGCGTTGAAACATTACGTCGGCATCGCACAAGGCGGATTAAGCGAGCCCTCGTTCTGCAACATCAGCGAGGCGTTCAATTGCGACGCCGTCGCCGCGAGCAGTTATGCTACGCTGGGCGGCCTTCCGGTCGCGGGACTCGGCCTCATCTTCTTCGCGGCGCAGGCCCTGTTCGGGCTCTGGGTCCTGTTTCAAGGCGAAGCGGCGCATGCCACGGCCGGCTTCGGCCTTTGGTTGGCAGCGTTGGGGCTCATCCCCAGTGCGTATCTCCTCTATGTCATGACCGTCGTGTTGGGAACGTACTGTCTCACTTGTCTCGGCATGGACGCCGCAACACTGCTGATGCTGTTCGGCTGGGCATGTTATGGGCGCGCCGGCTTGGCTGCCTTGAAAGATCGCAGCGCTTGGGTGCGGCACGGTTCCACGTTAGGCGTGCTGTTTTTCGTCGGGATCTTGTTCCTCGTCAACCTGCGCAGCGCGACGGGCGGCGGCCAAGTGAAGCCGGAAGTGTTGCGCGAGGCGCTGCGGGCCTTTCAACGTCAGCCGCAAGTACAACTGGCGATCAATCCGCAAGAACATCCGGTATGGGGCGCGCCGGACGCCAAGGTCACGATCGTGGAATTCAGCGACTTCGAATGTCCGCATTGTCAAAAGGCGGCGTTCTTTATTCGCCCATCGTTGGCGGAATTCCGGCGCCACGTGCGTTTCGTGTTCGTCAATAATCCGCTCGATCAGTCGTGCAATGACGACATCAAGCACCCGGCCCACCAATTCGCGTGCCTCGCCGCGCGCGCGGCGCTCTGCGCCGGAGACGTGGGTCGGTTTTGGGAATATCACGACGCCGTATTCAAGATCCAAACGAAGCTGTCACGCGAGCGCTTGATCGGCCTCGCGAAGACGCACGGGATCGAAGAGTCCGCATTTGTCGCCTGTCTCGATGCGCCGGAAACTGACCAACGGGTGCGCCGCGATCTGGAAATCGGTCGTAGTGTGAAAATCAGCGGTACGCCGACCGTCTATGTGAATGGGCGGCTCCTCCGCATTTGGCAAAACGCCGAATTCCTCCGCGCCGTCCTCAACGCCGAGTTGTCTCGATGATGCATACGCCGAGAGCTTCAAGGCATGCCGTAGTAGAGCATCCAGATTGAATTGTAGCGTCACATGCCCCGGCAGGGGCGTGAGGGGAGTCCCGCGGGGCCGTTCGCCTCGCGGTACGGCGCTCGGCTTACTGAGACCTCGCTCGGTCGGGCTTCAACACCATAGTGCTCCCTCGCTCAGACTCGCCCGCGGGACTCCCCTCTCGCCCCTGCCGGGACCTTTTTACAATTTGGATACTCTACTAAAGCACATCGCACTCAATGCCGAAGCGCCTGCTCCTCTCAGCGGGTGACGCCGGCGGAAGGCCTCCAGTCTGGAGCCGCACAGCGTCGGCAAGGCCAGCTCTTACGGACCTGGAAGGCGTCAGCGAGCAGCGAAGACTGGAGGGACCCGCCGGTGGCAGGACCCGCCCACGTGGCCAGAAGCGAATTAGAAGATGTGTGCTGGATGCTAGGTGTTCACGGTCTCGCGAGCGATGACGCAGATGGAATGTGATTCGAGTTCCCCATAACTTTTTGTTCCAATTCAATCCACGTCACATACGCCGGTAGCACGACCACGGCTGTGAGCAGACAGGTGATCTCTGCGAGCAAGCCCGTCAGTCCGAAGGTCTGGAGCGCGCCGTTGCGCGAGATCATCAATACGCCGTAGCCGAGAATCGTCGTAAGGGAACAGAGGCAGACCGCACCGCCGACTTGTTGCACGGCCGTGCGCATGGAGCCGGGGCCGTCTTGCCGATACCGTTGGAAGATGTTGACGGCGTAATCGACGCCGATTCCGAATGCGATCGGCAGTGCGACGAAATTCAAAAAGTTGAGTTTGACGCGGAACAGCGGCAGACACGCGATCAGCCAAATGATCCCGAGACAAAGACTCGCGAGCACCTTCGTGACCGCGAACCGATCGCGGAACGTCAGCCAGACGACGAAGACGACTAACGCCAGCGCCAACAGCGAGACCCGCGGCCCCTCGCGCGTGACGACGTTCAGCAGGTCGGAAAAGATCACCGCCTCGCCCGAGGCATAAATGATCTTACCAGACGCGAGTTCAATCCGACTGAGCAGTCCGGCGAATTTAACCAGCTCCCGACCGTCCCACAAATTGGCAGAAGAGGTCGGATACACGTAAATGACGAGCCCCGTTCGCCCATCCAATTCGCGGAATTTTTCGATGACCGTCACCGGCAAATCCTTGATCTTGACCGGCTGCAAGTCGACAGTCCGCTCGAATTCATCGACTTTTTCCCGCTGCGCATCGGTCAGAAACTTCAACGTGTTGCCGGTCAGGAGTTTCCGGATGCGTTGCAAGGCGGCCAGCTTGTCTTCCTGTTGTTCGGGGATGAACGAAAACAGCGTCTTGCATTGATCGAAAATCCGGTGTCCCGCCTCGGTGTACAGATTCGCGGCCTTGGCGTGAATGGCGTCGCAAATCGGCTGTACGTCGGCGAGGTCGTCGGCCAAGATCACGGCCGGCGAGGCCGATTCGCCGAAGACGTCGTCGGCGTGGCTCTGCGCCCATTTCTCCCACGACTCCTGCTGTTCCTGCGGTTTGAATCGCAGCTTATTGAAATCGTACTCCAGCGAATCGGGAATATACCAGCCCGCGACGACCAGCGACGTGGCCGCGAGGCACGCCGCGCTGATCAAGACCGGACGCCAGCGCTGCGTGGCGAGACGTGCCAACGGATTCATGAACAATGCGAACGGCGTGCGCGCGTTCGCGCGGAAGCGGAGCGGCCACATCCGTTCGGTGCAGTGGATCCAGCCGGGGAGCAATCCATACGTGGCCAGCCAGCAACCGACCATGCCGATGCTGCCGATCACGCCAAACTGATTGAAGCCGCGCACCTGCGCGACCGCGAGCGCCAAGAACGAAAAGACCGTCGTGGCACACGACGCGAACGTGCCGCGCCAGGTCTGATGCATCGCGATCGCCATCGCGCCGATGGGCGGATGCGCGCGCTCCCGTCGTTCTTCCAGATACCGCGCCATCAGGATCAGGCCGTAGTTGATCCCGTTGCCCAAGATAATCGAACCGAGGAAGGCCGTTTGCGAGGTGAGATAGCCGATCGTGTAGCGCGCAAACGTCAGCGCAGCCAACGTGCCGAGTCCCGCCGCGCCGATCATCAGGAAACACATTCGGAATTTGCGAAAATAGAGCAATACGGTGCTCCCGACCAGCAACGCGCACAGCAGCAGCGTGTGTTGTGCATCGCCGACGATCGTCTCGTACTCGGTGATCATTTTCGGATAACGCCCGCCGAATCCGATCCGCAGCCCAACGCCATATTGTTCGGGATGGAGTTTATCGACTAATGCACGCGCGGCAGCGATCAGCCGCTTCGCGTCTGCGACGTTCAGCGAACCCGCCTTCGGTTTCAACACCACGATCGCCAGCGTCGCTTCGGCATTGGTGAAATAGCCGTCTCGGTTTTTCCCCGGCTCTTTGGAGGTGTGGCGATACTTCCCTTCGATATCGGTAATGTCGAAGTTCGGCGGATCGTCGATGTCGACGAAGAATGGATTCTTTTTCAGTTTTTCGTAACGAATTTGGCGATCAAGCCGTTTTTCGATCTCATGCAAATCAGGGAGATCGATATAGAGGTAGCGATATTTTTCCGTGAAGTCATCGATCGGCTTGGTGTTGTATTCGACGCGGTCCACCAACTCCCGGAGCCGCTCCGGTGCCGCAGCGGCGAAATCGTCGATGAAGCGCCGCATCGTCGGCCAATCGGGCCCGGCCGCGCCATCCGCCATGTTGCCGCCGCCAATCAGTAACAGCAAGTTGGCGGTGGAACGGAAGCGCTGTTCGATTTCTTCCAACTCCTGCACGCTCGGATAGCTACGCGGCAACATGCGCTTGAAGTCGCTGTCGATCCCCAAACGGCGCACTGCCAACGTCGTGAGCACGGCGCATGTCATCCCGAGGATGACAAATCCCCACGCATACTTCCACGCGACCCGACTGTATCGTTCCCAAAACGTGGCCATACGTCCGTGCGTCCGTAGCATGGGTCAGGGAAGGGGAGCAAGGGAATGGGGGACGCGGAGTTCCCCTTCTTGCGCCCCCTGCCGAAGCGTGCTACTGCTTCTTCCTATGTGTTCCCGCCTTGGTGTCAGTCTCGGTCTTTGTGGGGTGCTGGCTGTTTCGGCGCCGGCGTTTGCCAAGAAAAAAGGGGATGACCTCGGCGTGATCACGGTGGAAGAAGTGCCGCTCGGGGCCGTGCCGGCGTCGCGTAGCACCGGAAAATCCGCGCCGGCCGTGAAGCGGAAGAAACCGAAGCCGGTAGTGCAAACGAAGGCCGCGCCGCACCATGCGCACACCGCGACTCCGCCGAGTGAACCCGCGACTGCGACCGTCGCGACGCCCGTTCCGATGCCGACACCCACAGCCTCCGCAACGGGTCCCACTGCGACCGCAGAGCCAACCGTCGTTGTCACGCCTCCTTCGCCGCAGGCGGGAGTCGAGGCCGCTCCACCCGCGGCGACTGCAGACGCGACCGCCGCGCCAACTCCCGTGCCTCCACCGACCGAAACGCCAACGACTCCAGCGGTGACAGCCACGGCCCCCGTCGAAGTTGTGACGCCGTCACCGAGCCCCAGCGCCCCGATCGCTTCACTCCCCCCCGCAGCCGTGCCGCCGCGTCCCGAAGCTCCCACGAAACGTCCCGAGGATCAATTTGCGGGCCAACTCGTGCAAGTCACGCCCCAGTCCGTCGTGGTTCGTGCGCTGAACGGCGAGACCCGCACGTTTGCACGCGCCGGCCTCAAGATCGAAACGCCTCGCGCCGGCGACATGGTCACTGCCCGCTTCCGCGAAGGCACCGATGAATTAGTCGCCGTCGATGTTGCCGGGCCTTGAGGGAACTTCTTACAAATTCAATTTGTTGGGGACCTTGAAGAATGCCCCAGATGCTAGGCGCCCGGCCCGCCGCGACCGGAGCGTACTCGGTTGTACGTGAGGATCGCGGCGGGCCGGGCAACAACGCAGATGTGGTATTCTCCGAGGTCCCCACTAATCCGCAAACACGAAGACTGATTCTGGGTAATAGCGAATGCGATCTGCTTCGTAACACCAACGCAGATGCTCGCGCAGTAGCCGATTTTTGGCCGCGAGGCTGACTTGGCCGCGCAGCCAGGCGAGCGCAACGTCGACCCGCAGCGGACGCCCCGGAATCAGGTGGCGTGTGCTTTTCCGCGGGAAGATCTTCCCGGCGACCGTGCGCTCGATGACCTCGGCCTTCGTGTAGAGCGGCCGCATCACCAGTCCACCGCAATCCATCCGGTGAAAATCGCGCAGCGACAATACATCCGGGACATACAGCGGACGAAACCCGTCCGCATCGAGCGCGGCATCCATCCGCGCACAGGCCTGCACGCAGGTCTCGACGGTGGCGCGGCGTCGTGCGCCGAGCAGATAGAAACGACTGCTTCGATCGCCGACGGCCAGGATCGCGTCCCGCGCCACGACGGCTCTCCGAGCGGCATCCGCGTTGTCCACGCGGGTCACGACGAACGAACGATCCTTGCCGAAGACGTTCTCGACGACGCGCCGGGCTTGCACCGGTCGCAACAGCAACGTGTCCCAGCCCGCGAGCCCAATTTTCGGATCGTGGTAATCGATTTCGTAAGTGAGGATGTCGCGGATCTCCAGCGCGCGCAACGCCGCGAAGCGATGCATCCCGTCGACCACGATCCAACGCGGCGTGCGTCCCTGCAGCCGACTGACGATGATCGGATTTTTCATGACCCCTTCATCAAGCAAGTTGGTCATGATCGCTTCGACCCAGCGGCGCACTACGCCTTCGTGCGCCACACACTGCGGCATCGGGACGATGCGAATTAGTGGAAGGATAGAAGCGGTTTGCATAGTTGGGGACCTCGCATAATACCCCATCTGCGTCGTTGCCCGGTCCGCCGCGATCCTCACGTACAACCGAGTACGCTCCGGTCGCGGCGGACCGGGCGCCTAGCATCTGGGGTATTCTTCAAGGTCCCCCAAAAATCGAATCGTTCCTATGCCCGACTATCGAAACTCACAAATGATCCGCGCCACTTCGAGACCTGCGCGGCGTTGGCCTTCGCCGGTGGAACCGCCGAGGTGCGGGACCGTAATGACTTGCGGCAGGCCCACGAGCGGATGGTCCTGCGCGGGCGGCTCGCCGCAATACACATCGACCGCGGCCCCGGCTAATTGGCCGGACCGCACCGCTTCGGCCACGGCGGCCTCGTCGATCAGTTCGCCGCGCGCGGTGTTGATTAAATACGCCCCGCGTTTCATCAGCGCCAGCCGTTCCCGGTTGATCAAGTGGCGTGTTTCGGGGACCAGTGGCAAATGTAAGGTGACGTAGTCGGAACGCTGCAGCAGCGCGTCGAGTTCCAGCGCCTCGATATCGAGTGCGTTGACGACTTCCATATTAATGATGTGATCGAACGCAACGACGTTCATATGAAACGCGCGTGCCCGCTTGCTGACTTCGGCGCCGATCCGGCCGAGTCCCATCACGCCGAGCGTCTTACCGTACAGCTCCGTCCCTTCGAAGGCCTTCCGATTCCACTCGCCGCTCTTGACCGACGCGTTCGCGCGCGTGACGTGTCGGGCCAACGCCAACATCAGCGCCATGGTGTGCTCCGCGACGCTGATCGACGTGGCGGCCGGCGTGTTGCGCACTGCGATCCCGCGTGCCTCGGCGGTGGCGGCATCGACGTTGTCGATTCCGACGCCGGCCCGGACGATCAGTTTCAGTCGTGCCCCACGCTCGATTACGTCCTTGGTGATTTTCGTCGCGCTCCGCACCACGACCGCCTCGCACGTCGGCATTAATTCCATCAGCGTCTCTTTGGGGATACCGCGATGCACCGTCACGGCATGTCCGGCGGCTTGTAGTTGCTCAATGGCTTCTTTATCCAATCCATCACAGATCAGCACATTCATACCTTCGCCTCCTCTACCAATAACGCCTCCGTTGCGGCGACGCCGGTGCCTAACGTGACGGGGTATCCCAACTGTTGCAGCGTCAGTTCCAATGCACTCATCGCGACGACCATATCGAAGCGGTCCATATAGCCGAGATGCGCGATTCGGAAAATTTTGCCTTTCATCTCCGCCCCTTGGGCCCCGGCAATCGTTACGCCGAAACGATCGCGCAGCATTCCGACGATCTTTTCTCCCGGAATCCCCGCCGGCGCCTTCACTGCGGTCAGCACATTCGCCGGTGTCTCGGCAAAGAATTCGAGATTCAATGCCTTCACGCCCGCGCGGCACGCGTTGCCGAGCCAGGCATGTCGTGCCCACAGGCCTTCAATCGTGATGGTGCGCAATTGTTGGATCGCGACTTGGAGCTGCGTGATCAGCCCGACGGCCGGCGTATACGGATGCGCGCCGGTCGCGAGGCCTTTTTTGTAGGCGCGCAAATCGAAGTAGTAGCGTGGGCTCTTCGCTGTTTCGGCGGCGGCCCACGCCTTCGTGCTCATGCTGATGAACGCGAGTCCCGGCGGTAGCATGAAGCCCTTTTGCGATCCGGAAACGAGCACGTCGACCATCCAGGCATCGGTGGCGCATTTTTCCGCCAACAATCCGGAGATCCCATCCACGACAAATACCGCCGGCGTCTCGGCGACGATCTCGCCGATCGCCTTCACGTCGTAGCGACAACCGGTCGAGGTCTCGCAGAGTTGCGTAAACACGGCCTTCGCGTTTGGATGATTGCGCAGCGCCTCGCGCACCGCCTCCGGTTTTGGTGCCGTGCCGTATGGTGCTTGAATAATGACGGGTTCGGCCTGATACGCGCGACACAACTCCACCCAGCGGTCGCCGAATTTACCGCCAATGGCGCAGATCACGGTATCCCCGGGCGAGAGCAAATTCGCAACCGCGGCTTCCATCGCGCCGGTGCCGGTCGCAGAGAGTGTAATCACGTCGTTCTTAGTGCAGAAGAGATATTGCAATCCGGCCGAGACTTCTTTCATCCAGCCTTCGAAGCGGGGGGTGCGATGGTGAATGATCGGGATGGTCGCTGCCGCCGCGACGTCCGGCGGGATCGGCGTTGGACCGGGCGAGAGGAGATACTCTTTACGCATCGGGTTTGGATTCATATGAGGCTCCTGTAATCTCCCCTCTCCCTTTGGGGAGAGGGGTAGGGTGAGGGGGAGATTTTATTTTGTTGTCCCAATCCACTGTTGAATCATCGCCAAATTTTTCCGATCCAATGCATCTGTGACGCCCTTCGGGGTCTCGCACACCATCGGCAGTCGGGCAAGTGTGGCGTCGCGAAGTAATAAGCGAAACCCGTTCGGACCGATTTTTCCGCGACCGAGATGTTCGTGTCGATCGACGTGGCTTCCCAGTCCGACTTTTGAATCGTTCAGATGCAGTGCGCAGAGTTGACGCCGTCCGACGATGCGATCGAATTCGTCCCACAGCGTGGCGTACGTTTTCGGAGTGCGAAAGTCGTAGCCGGCCGCGAACAAGTGCGCCGTGTCGAGACAGACGCCGACTCGGTGTTGGTCATGGATGCGGCCGAGGATGTCGCGCAGATGTTCGAACCGATGCCCGATCGAAGTCCCTTGTCCGGCCGTGCCTTCGAGCACGATCCGGACTGGGCTGAAACCCGATTCCTCGATCAGGATGTTTAAGCGGTCCGCAATGCGCCGAATGCCGGCTAATTCGCCGTCTCCTTTGTGGGCGCCGGGATGCAGCACGACAAACGCGAGCCCTAACGCATACGCGCGATTCAATTCGCAGCGCAGCGATTCCATCGATTGCTCCGTAATGTCGCGTTCCGCTGAGGCGAGATTGATCAGATAGCCGGCATGCGCGAAGATCAATTTGATGCTCGCGTTCGCGCGCGCAGTTTGAAACGCCTCGACTTCGTCGTCGTGAATCGGCGTCGCGAGCCAGCGGTTATTATTTTTGGAAAAAATTTGGATGGCTGTACAGCCAAGCTGAGCGCCGCGTTCAATTCCCGTCGCGAGTCCCCCGGCCGTCGAGCAGTGCACGCCGACCAACCGCTCGCCCCAATCCGGTAATGCCGGCGCCGCTGCCGCCGTGCGTGACCGTGTGGGAGATTTTCGAGATCGAGGTCGCACCATCGGCGGCACTTCTGACAAATTGCGCCATAAATCGCAATGAGAACCTCCTCACTCGCCCCACCTCTCATTTCATCGTAGGGGGACAGGTACCGTGCGATGCCCAAATTGCGCGGATCGCACGGTACCTGTCCCCCTACGATGATTATTGTGGGTGGGGGGCTTGACAGTCGCTACGACGCATAATATACGCGCGCCCATGCATATCTCTCTATCATTAATAGTGGCGCTGCTGGCCTCGCTGCTCTGTTCGCCCCTGGCCTTCGCCAAGTTCAGTCCCGATTTGAGCACGGCGATTGAAAATCAATATACTCCCGCCGTGGCACACAAAGGGCTCCTCTCCGCCCAGCAGCCGTTGGAAGCCGCGAAGCTGCGCGGCTTTGTCGTCTTGTTGCAAGGCGGTATCCCTGCCGAAAAGGCCTATTGGTACGTCACGAATCAGGATTACGAATATCGCCCGATGGTCGTCGACGTCGCTACGGGCCGCATGAAGACGCGCCGCGGCACGGTCTTCACCTATCTGGATCGTGGCCAAGTGATGCTGATCGCCGGCGTCTCCTATGTCGGTAACACCGTGTACCTGAAACTCCTCTCGCCGGAGGTCTACCGCCCGACCGCGAAAAACGAACGTCATCCCTCGCGCGTCGCGACGATGCTCGGCGTGAAATTTCCCGCCGCGCAACTAAAGGCCGGCGATGCGCCATCGCTGCTGGCCACGTTGGAACAATGGGCCAAACCGTTCCCCGACCGTGCCACAGCCGAGGCCTTCGCCACGCAGCTGAGGGCCATGAAGTGACGGCGCTCATTTCTCATAAATATCTTTGCGATGTTTGATGGCAACGACAGTGACAGCCGGCCTTTTGGAATCGACTCGGTAAACGATTCTGTAGTCGCCGACACGCAATCGCCGATGGCCTTTCAAACTGTACCGGAGGGGTTTTCCGAGGCCGATGGGGTCAACCGCCAGCCGCTCTTCGAGTGCCCGTTTAATGACACCCCGCATGGTCTTCGGAAGGTTTGGGATATCCTCCTCGACTACCGAATCTACATATTCAAGCTGATAGGCGCTACTTCCAGGCCTTGTCATGGGAAAGGCACTTTCTGGTTTGGCGTTCGCGTTTCATCGCCAAGTCGGAGAGCCACAAATCTTCATGACGGTCGAGGGCCTCGGTAATGAGCTCTTGCGCGACGACCGAGAGCGATTTGTCTTCACGAGCGGCAATTTCCATCAATGTGTTCAGCACTGTTTTGGCGAGCACAACATTCAGTCGCGGATGTTTCGTGGGCATGGGCGATCTCCGTGTATGCATAATGTGTATCACTAGTGATGCACTCTGTCAACGGGGACCTTGATCTTCGCTGCGCCGCTGTGCGCTGTCGAGTAATCCGCCGTACTTATTTTGTGACTTGATGTGGCCAGAGTATGTCGAGCCGGTCGTTGCGAATGTGCAGAAATGCCCCCCACTGTGACGGCATGTTCGTGAAGAGTTGTACCGCACCGGCATGGAGGTGTTCCATGGCCATCGCATCCTCGCGCAGCCAGTGCCACAGTCCGACCACGAAGAGCGGAAAATTTTCCTGCCACAGCGGGTGCTCAATGCCTTCGTCGCCTGTCGCCAGTCCGTAGAACTGTAGTTCCTTGCGACTGGCGAGTGTCGCGAATGGTTTTAGAGGCTGTTTTGCACCCTCTTTACGTCGCTCGCTGATCGCTCGCGTAATGCCGACGGCATTGATGGCTCGCGCCAGTTGTGGAATGCGGACCAAGAGTGTTTCTCCGGGGATCAGACCAAAAAGTGCGACACCGATATCTTGTGCCAGTGCCCGAATAAAAATCGGATCGACATCACCCCAGTCCAGAAAAAATGGGGGGAGGGTCCGTGTGTAGCTTTCCAAGAGACTGACTTGTGCCGTTGGTTCGGCCGTGAGTACATGGTGCGGAAGTTGGGTCAGACCCTCCAGCCAGTCCTCCAGCCCGGCCAGGAATTGTTGCTCATCCGGTGCGGCGGCAGCCATGACTCGCTGCACCTCGGCCATTGCTGCGCGATTAGTGTCGTGCATGGCATTGAGAGTGTCCTGTAGCCACGCCGTCAAATTGGACGGCTGATCGGTCCTCGCTCGCTGGACAATCCCAGTCATCTCACGACCGATTTGGCCGCGCAACGGGACACAGTGCAGCGGCGGTGTAGGTCGTTCCCCGGTTCTATGGACTATCGCGGGGAGGCGGTGCGTGGCAGTAAATCGCAAATGAGCCATACCGTATCTATCGACAGGCCGGGAAAAAAGTTGCGTGCCTGTTCAGTATTGACTTTCCCTCTCTCGATCCGTACTACCCGAGCACCATGGCACGGACACGAGTACTCATCATGGGCGCGGCGGGGCGCGACTTTCATAACTTCAACGTCTGCTTCCGCGCCGATGCCTCGCACGAAGTCGTCGCGTTCACTGCCACGCAGATCCCAAACATCGAAGGCCGTTGCTATCCTGCGGAATTGGCAGGTCCGCTGTATCCGCGCGGCATACCAATCTATCCCGAAACGGAATTGGAAACCCTGATCCGTCGCGAACGGATCGACCAAGTCATCTTCGCGTACAGCGACGTCTCTCACGAATATGTCCTGCAGCGCGGCTGCGCGGTCCTGGCCGCTGGAGCCGATTACCGATTGCTGGCGCCGCACCACACCTGGATCCCGTTGCAAAAACCGGTGATCGCCGTCACGGCCGTGCGTACCGGTTGTGGCAAGAGTCAGACCTCGCGCAAAGTCGTACAGCTGTTGCGCAACGCCGGCAAGCGGGTCGTCGCAGTCCGCCACCCAATGCCGTACGGCGACCTCACCCAACAAATTTGCCAACGCTTCGCCTCGTATGCCGATCTCGAGCAGCACCATTGCACCATCGAAGAGCGGGAAGAGTACGAACCGTATCTGGATGCCGGACTCGTCGTGTATGCCGGGATCGATTACGAACAAATCGCCCGCGCGGCGGAGGCCGAGGCCGATGTCGTGGTCTGGGACGGTGGCAACAACGATGCCCCGTTTTTCAAACCGGATCTCCACGTCACCGTCCTCGATCCACTGCGCGCCGGACACGAACGCACGTTTTATCCGGGCGAAGTGAATTTCTTGTTGGGACATGTCTTGGTCGTAAATAAATATCAGCAGGCCAATCCGACGCAGCTCGAAGCGCTCACTGCTAATATCGGCGTCTGCAATCCCACGGCACAAGTCATCCACGCCGCGTCGACGCTGCTGGTCGAGCGGAGCGATGCGATTACTGGAAAACGTGTCCTCGTTATCGAAGACGGTCCGACCGTTACGCACGGCGGCATGGGATACGGCGCCGGCTACGTGGCCGCGCAGCAGTGCGGTGCGGCCGAAGTCGTCGATCCGCGGCCTCAAGCGATCGGCTCCATCGGCGCCGCGTTTCGCAAATATGCGCATTTGGCGAAAGTGCTCCCGGCGCTCGGCTATTTTCCGGAACAGTTGCGCGAATTAGAGACCACGATCAACAATACTCCGTGTGACTTAGTCATCAGTGCCACGCCGATCGATCTCGGTCGACTGGTCACGATCAACAAGCCGATCCATCGCGTTCGCTACGAACTCGACGAGATCGGCAAGCCCGATTTGGCCGATGTCCTGCGCCCCTATTGCTGATGCGCTCAAACGCCGTTTCCGCACGCGCTTGTTGCGCTGGTTTGCGCAGCATGGGCGCGCGCTTCCATGGCGCGAGACGCGCGACCCGTACAAAATCCTCGTTTCGGAAGTCATGCTCCAACAGACGCAAGTCGACCGCGTGCGCGAGTTCTATCCGCGCTTCCTGAAAAAATACCCGTCGGTTGAATCGTTGGCGCGTGCGCGTCCGCTCGCGGTTCGCGAGGCGTGGGACGGACTTGGTTACTACGCGCGCGCGCGCAATCTGCACGCCGCGAGTCGGGCAGTCGTGAAAAATCACGACGGTCGGTTTCCGCGCGACGCGACGGCATTGCAACAATTGCCCGGCATCGGTCGCTACACCGCCGGCGCCGTCGCGAGCTTCGCCCACGCCCAACGCGCGCCGATCGTCGACACCAACGTCGCGCGCGTGCTCGCGCGTGTCTTTGGCCTCGGCGCGGACGTCAAACGAAGCGCAGTGCAAAAACAACTGTGGCACTTGGCCGAGACGTTGCTGCCCCGCAAGCCGGAGTCGATTTGGGCCTTCAATCAAGGGATCATGGACCTCGGCGCCACCGTCTGCACCGCCCGCAAACCGCAATGCCCCGCGTGTCCGTTGCGTGGATTGTGTCTTTCCGCAAAAATGTTTTGACAACTTCTGTACTAGTGCGATAGGTCATTGGTCATGGCAGTGCTGACCCGGCAATATTTCTTCCAACACTCGTTGTCCTATTGGGGCTAACGCCCCACTTATAATTTCCCCCAGACATCGGTTTGTTTTTTTGACCAGTTTCAGCGACAACTCACGGAGGTTCACATGTTCACCAAGACGCAATCGGCGCTGTGCGCGCTGTTCCCCACCATGCGCGCCGCGCGGCGGCAGGCGCGGCTGGCGCTGCGCAGCGGAAATTATGTGCGTGCGGCCGATCGCTACGCGCTCGCAGCGCGCAGATTGGAGAGGATACTGGCCCGTGATCCATATCGAGAGCGGTCCTGTGGCGACTCTTTTCAGGCCGCACTGAGCGCCCAACTGGGCCTGATACGCCGCTCCGCCGGTGCCGCGTTCGTAATCGCCAACGAAGAGGATCGGAATATTTCCGGCGTTGGCACGCTGGCGCCGAGCGAGCCGCAAACGGGCGCGGTCGCATCATTCCTGGCCGGCGCGGAAAAATTTCTGACCCCCGATGAGCAGCTGTTGTTCTCCTTGCGGGACCCGTTAGCCGCACCAAGCCACTTGCAATCCGCTGCCGCGCGTCCTTCGTTCGAGGATCGTGTGCAGTGCGGAATACGGACCCTATTCGGTGTTCGAACCCTTGAAGCCCAGGTTGCTGTAGGCGACACGGATGCACTCGCTGATCTGACGCTGCGTGCGCAGCGCGGCGATGGATCTGCCTATCGAGCCCTCTTGCGGCTTGCGCGTTACGGCAACTCGGCGGCGGATGAACGCTTGGGCTATATCCGCCAAGTCGAACACGAACAGCACAAGGCGCGCGAACGAGAGCGCGCACGACGGATCGACGATGACTATTTCCGGGCGCGTATGGGGATGATGCGGTGGTGAGGACGGCCGGCGGACGAGCGTCACGTCGACCAGTTCTCAACCAGTAACCCTGGCACGCGCGTGAAGTGTTTGACGTTATTTGTGACCACGGTGAGTCCGAGCGCGCGCGCCACAGCGGCGATGAGCAGGTCCATGATGCCGATCGGTTGCCCTTTGGTCGTCAAGGCCTGTTTCATCTCCGCGAAGTGGCGCGCGGCGCCGGAGTCGAATGAGCAGAGAGTGAACGGTGTCAGAAACGCGCGCACGCGGTCGCGATTTTTCTCCGCGTGCCCGGAATGCAGCGCACCATAATACAACTCCGCCTCGGTGATGGCGGAAATGCCGATATCCGGCGTCCGACACTGACGGAACCGTTGCTTGAGGCGTTCATTCCCACCGTTCAAGATGTAAATGCAGATGTCGGTGTCAAGCAGATAGAGCATGGGCGGTTGCCAATATAATCACTTGATGCGTCGCCGTGCTTGGTGCCGCGCGCCGTGACGAATCGCGCGGAGCAGAGCCCGAGGCTCTCGATGATCTTCCCAGCTTCCCCACAGCGCGAACCATTGTTCCGGCAATTCACGCCCGACTTTTTCCTGGATCGCCTCTTTGACCCAGGCGGATTTGCTTTTTCCGGACTGACGAGCCACGCGGCCCATCCCTCGTTCCAATGCCTCATCCAAGTATAATGTAATCTGAGCCATAACGAGACCAAGTATATTGCCACATATATCACTGGTCAAACGTATTCTTGGGCGGCGTTCACGCGTTGGATTGCGTAGCAGCAGCCACCCACGCCAGATACGGCGGGAAGCCGTCGGTGATCGGGAGCACGATCAATTCCGGGCATTCGTAGCTGTGCAGTTCCGGCAGGCGCCGCTGCAGCGCCGGCACTCGGTCTGCAGTCGTTTTCATCAGCAGCACGTGCTCGCCGGCCTCGCAGCGTTTGCCCTGCCAACGATAGATCGACGTGGCCCCGGCGAGGATGTTGACACACGCAACGAGATGCTCGTCCACCAACGCCGCGCCGATTGTGCGGGCGGCTTCGATGGAATCCGTGGCCGTGATTGCAAGAACGCAGCTCATGGGGCCCTACCGGAGACCGATTCATACGCGACGCCCGCCGCGGCCTCTTCGGCGCGGGCCCAGAGGAAGCAGACGTCGGAGAGGCGGTTGATATATTTCAGCGCGTCGTGATTTTGGAACTCGCCGGCCTCGGCCATGCGCACGAGCAGCCGTTCGAAGCGACGGCAGACGGTGCGGGCGACATCCAGCGCCGCCGCGGACGGAGTCCCGCCGGGGACGATAAACGCGCGCGGCAGTCGGATTGTCGCTTCATAGTGCAGCACCAATTGATCCAGCCGCGCCAAATGCGTGGCCGTGAGTGGAGCGATTTGAAATGGCGCCGCCGCGGGATTCGGTGTCGCAAGTTCCGCGCCGAGCTGGAATAGTTCGCGTTGCGTGGTGTGGACCTCGTCGCGCACCGCGGTCACTTGGCAGAGACTCCGCGCCAAACCCAACGCTGAAATCACTTCATCCAATGTGCCGTAGGTTTCCAACCGCGGATGTGACTTCGTCACCGTTTCGCCGGAAAAGAAGCGCGTCTTCCCTTGATCTCCGGTTTTGGTCGCGATGGACATAGAATGATTAGGCCGATGTTCTTAATTGCGCCTGCCGAATGGTTTCGCGCAGGCCTTCGATTTTGAGCAACCAATCGTCGGCGTCGCCGAGCAGCGATTCGGCGCGTTCCAGCAGCCCGATTGCGCGTTCATGGTCGCCGAGTTTGTAATGGGCTTGGGCCAAATAGTAATAGGCCACGCCGTTGCTGCCGTCGATGGTCACCGCTTCTTGGAACGATTGCACCGCGCGTGCCACGTGCCCGGCAGCGAGTTCCTTGGTGCCGCGCTGTACCACTTCGTGCGACGCCTGCCGCTTTGGCGACGAGATCGTAGCAAGATTCGTGCGCTCCGGCCGCTTCACTTCCAGCGGGATGTTCGAAACCGGCGCATTCGTGGTTTGTGGATTGGTCGATGTCGTCGGCGCGTTGCGGCGGACGACCGTCGTCCGCGGCCCATGCCCCTTGACTCGCTGCCGTGTCGCCGCCCGCTCATACGCCGAACATCCGGCCAAACTCACCGCCACCACCGCACTCAACATGAGATATTTTGTGTTCATATTAATGTACCGGACACTCTTCCGTTGGCTCCGCGCCCTCCACGAACGGCGCGAAGATGGCCTCCGGGCAGTCTTTTGTCCAGGCCTTTCCGGAAACGGGGTCGATCTTCACGAGAATCACATTCTTCGGCATCGGGAAGTCTTGGCTGTTCGCGGGTTGCGCGTCGCGCATATAACGCACCCAAATCGGGAGCGCGGCCGTGCCGCCGCTCAAATGCGTGGAGGTGTTGTCGTCGTAGCCGACCCAACTCAATGCGACCAACTCCGGCGTGAAGCCGACAAACCACGCGTCCCGATAATCGCTTGTCGTTCCCGTTTTTCCGGCCGCCAGTCCTTTAAATCCGAGCCGTCCTGCACTCGCCGCGGTGCCCTTCGTCAACACGTCCTTCAACGTTTCCGTGACTAAATAGACCGGGCCTGGATCGAAGCGCCGCTCCATCCCGATCGTCTTCCGCTCCAACACCTCGCCTTGTGCCGTCACGACGCCGTTGATCGCCAACGGATGTGCGAGCATCCCGTTGTTGGCGAAGATCGTATAGGCCGTGGCCAATTCCAGCGGCGTGACTTCGAACGAGCCGAGCGCCATCGAAGGAACGGCCTGCACTGTGCTCCCGATGCCTGCGTCCTGCGCCGTTTGCACGACGGCTTCCAGCCCGGCATCGATTGCGAGGCGCGCCGTCGCGATATTGTAGCTATGAATCAGCGCCTCGCGCGCCGGCAGCGGACCATGTTCCCGCTGGTCGTAATTGTGTGGTGTCCAATCTTTGCCGCCGGATTGTATGGTGAAGCTGATGTCTTCAATATAGCTCGACGGTGCAAACGGTTGTTGGCTGCGTTGCGGATCGAACGCGGTCAAATAGACGAACGGCTTGAACGTGGAGCCGGGCTGGCGTTTGGCTTGGGTGACACGGTTGAACTGCGTATCGGCGTAACTGCGTCCGCCGACCATGGTGCGGATATAGCCGGTCTGCGGTTGAAGACTCACGAATGCGCCCTGCAGTTGACCGGCGTGGTCTTTCGGCAACTTCGCCGCGAAGCGCTGTTCCAAATCGGCCAGCCCTTCCGCCACCGCCTGTTCGGCGATTAATTGGCCGCTCACGTCGAGCGACGTGAAGATCCGCAGTCCTTCCGCGACTAACCGTTCTTCCGGATACAATTCGTGGAGCTGTTGCTTAACGAAGTCGAGGAAGAACGGCGCTTGGACCAATTGCCGTGCCTGCCGCGGCGTAACGATCGGCGCGGCCGCGGCCTTTGCGGCATCGGCTTCGTTCAAATACCCTTGCTCCCGCAATCGGGCGATGACGAAGTTGCGCCGGTCCTTGGCGGCTTCCGGATGGAGAAACGGATTATAGCGTCCGGGCCCACGGATCATCCCGGAGAGCAGCGCGCATTCGGACGCGTCGAGCTGGGCGATCTCTTTACCAAAATAAAGTCGCGCGGCCTCGCCGAATCCGGAGACGCTGCTGGCCCCGCGTTGACCCAAATAAATCTCGTTGACGTATGCCTCGAGGATCTCCGCCTTGCTGTGGCGCTGTTCGATCGCCAGCGCGATCAGCGCTTCGTTCAGTTTGCGGCGCCACGTCCGATCTTGGGTCAGGAAGTAATTTTTGACCAATTGCTGCGTCAGTGTCGAACCGCCTTCCACGACGCGCATTGCCTTCAGGTTGTTCCACATCGCGCGCAGGATGCCCCACGGGTCCATGCCGCCGTGGCGGAAAAAACGTTCGTCTTCGATCGTGACCACGCCCAACAGACAGAGATCCGGGACCTGCTGCAATTTGACTAACGTTCGGTCTTCCATTTTTTCGTCGAACACCGAACCGATCAGTTCCGGCTCCAGCCGCACCGTGGTGAGCCGTTCCGCCGTTTTCAAGTGCGTGATTTCCTGAATGGCTCCGCCGCTCAGCTTGACCCGTAGCGGAAACCCGACAAAGCGCTCATTGGGGTAGTCGAAATCGTGTAAATAGAGATCGATCCGATCCTTCGCGAAGACATATTCGCCGGCTGCCGCTGCGGCCGCGCCGGTGTCGCGATACCCGAGCCGATCGAGTTTGTCGCGCAGCAAGCGCTGCGTCACGTCAAGTCCGGGATAGAGATATTCGACATCCGAATAGATGCGCGACGGGACCTTCCAAGTGAAGGAGCGGGAGAAATAGCGTTCGGCCCAACCGCCTAAGTGGTGCAAATACCACCACCCCCCGGTGAACGCGAGGCTTCCCAAGATGGTCGTCCACTTCACGATCCGCCACCACCGGCGGATCCGCTCGCGCAACGTCCGTTTTGGCTTCTTTGCAGGGGATTCCCGACCACGACGCATAGGGGGTGCTTGTAGCAAAAAGTGGAAGGGGAAGGAAGGGGCGGATGTGAAGGTTTGACATTATGCGGCGCAGAGGATAGTGGAGGCCGCTGGGGAAACTGAAGGAGGTTGTCGTGCGCCATCGCTGTTTTTCCTCGTGGTTTGCCCCATGGTTATTTGTTGGCTCCGTGTATCTGTTGCTCGCGAGTCCCCCCGTCGGAGCGGCCCAATTCGCGACGCCCGCGACACTCCTGAATGGCGTCACAGCGACTGCAAGCGCCGGACCGGACTCCGTATCTGAGGCGTCATTTCTCCGCGTTCGGAATCAATCGTTAGTGCTGCGTAAGTCATTCCTGGGGCATCGCTTGCTGCTGCTGCCAGCCATGGCGGAGAGTACGATTCGATCTCCGTCGCTCAATAGTGCAAGGCTGGTCCATTTTTCCCGCGTTGGTTCGACGCTCCAGCTCATTCTGGAACAGGAGGGGCGCACGATGCGGACGATGGATCTCACTGGTCTGACGTTGGCGTCTTTTGCGATCGAGTCCGAAGATACAGAGACATTAACTTTTCGTTTCGCAGCCAATGCGTTGCACGACTTTTTCGTGGCCATGTTGTCGAACGAAAGTGCGAAGTCGAAAGAGTGGATCGGGGGCACTCCTCCATGGCCGCGCGTGACGGGTGCATACGTGCAAGCCTCAGTCGCGGGACCGAATTGGGTGAGTGTGGAGCAAGTGATCAGTTATCTGATCACGAACGGTGTCGATGAGCAGGGGACCGTTGCGCTGGATGCAGAATTACACCGTGTCGTCATGCGCTTTACGTTCTGGGATCCTGAGGAATCTACCTACGTGACCAAAGAGGATCTGGTGAATGACCACTTCGGCTATTTCAACACGACGTGGCGCGTGCCGGGCGTTGCGGCGCCACGCCGCTTGGCGCGCCGTTTCGATCCATCGCGTCCGGTCACGTTCTATCTTTCCGCGAATACGCCGTTGCAATATCGGCAGACGATCCGCGATGCAGTGCTGCAGTGGAATACCGTGTTAGGCGAGAATTTTTTGCACATAGCCGACGCGCCACCCAGTGTGCGGGCCGGAGATCCTCGTTATCCGCTGATCTTGTGGCTTGAGGATACTACGATCGACTACGCGTTCGGCTCGGCGCAGGCCAGTCCCTTGACGGGCCAAGTTTTAACAGCGCTGATATTATTGCCGACCGGGCGCTTCAGCCCGCGCTGGGTTGATTATCAGAATCCAGCACTGCCCGATGCTGCGACGAGCGACTACGAGGCCGTGGGATTGAGCGACACGCTGCTGTGTGCAGAACGGCGCGCTTCTGGTGGATGGTTAGATATTGCCGCCACGAGTGCGGACGGTCGCAGGGATGAACAAATAGTACTGTGGGAGCTCAAGAACGTTGTGACCCACGAGATCGGTCACGTCTTGGGCTTGCGCCACAATTTTGCCGCCAGTCTCGATAGTCAGATTGCGTTAGCGGAAGACGATGCCGACTTCACAGCGTGGCTCGCGGGCACGCGAGCGACCGATGCCGCGCAGCCGTCGTCGTCCATTATGGAGTATCTCTCATTGCGCGACACCGTGCGGATGACAGCGCCTGGAGTGTATGACTGGCTCGCCGTGGCGAATCTTTATGATCGTCCGCTGCCGCAGCCGGAATGGGCGGATGTGCCATTTCACTTTTGTACCGATGACGATGCTTTTACCGATACAACAGATTGCCAAAAATTTGATGGCGGTCGAGACACGGTGCAATGGTGGGGACGAGAAGTCGATCGGTACGCCACGATCCTGAGTCAACGACTCGCCGACGTGGCCATGTCGGAGCCGTCGTTTTTGGATCGCCCCACCAAAAATCCGCCGCTCCAAAATGCGGCATGGAGAATTCAGCAGGCGCTTGCTGCGTTGCTCGAATACGCCCAAGGAAAAGGTTGGGCAGTGAACAACCGGCTGCCGTTCGAAGCGGCGGAACAAGCCACTGCTGTGTTAAAGCGCGTGGTTCCACGCAGCACGCCGGATTTAAAATCCTCGCTCGCCAACCATCCGCTCGTCGCCGAACCGCTGCGCTCCCAGGTCCTCGCGTGGGAAGCGGCGCAGCGCGGCACCGATACCGACGCCCGCCTCGCCACCCAGCGCCTCAAGAATATTCGGATCGTGTTGGATACGTGTTACTCAGAAGAGGTATTGCAATTTGTGGGAAATACAACCGCGGCTGAATAAACCACCGATGATTCGTGGCGATCTCGCAGCGGGTTATCGAGTGCTGGACGCGCTTGGCGTCAGCTTTTCCCGCAGGTCTGCGAGTTCGCGTTCGATCAGGCGTTCCGAGGCGCCGTCGGCTTGGAGTTGTGCCTCGCGGCGCCGCAGCAGTTCGCCGAGCAGTTCGCGCTCCTGCAGTAGTGTGCTCACCAAGTGTCGTTCGCTGTGCGACAATGCCGCGGCGTGGAGTCGAAATTCTTCGAAGGCCTCCCACGTCAGCGGACAGCGGGTGCGTACGAATTCGGCCATGGCCTCCGCAAAGACGCGAATTTCGCGCTGCGCGTGGGCGTCGAGGCGTAGTTGCAAGAAGTGCAATAAATTGTGCAAATCGATCTTCCAATACCATTCGGTGTAGAGCGAGAGCGGTAAATTCACCCGCGCGATCTCGCGCGCCACGCCCGCATCCAGTGCCGTCTGATAGCTTCGATACAAATGCCGTTGGTCGTCGCGAAATTGCGCGGCGATGGCAGCGGCGTGTTCTGTGTCGATCGGTGTATCGGTTGAGCCTTGTCGATTCGTCGTCGATTGAGTGCGCAGATCGTCCGCACGCGGTTCCCAAAAGACGTCTTCCATGATCGAATAGCGTCCGCTGATCTCGTTCACATTCGCCGTGCGATGTCGGATCCACTGTCGCGCGACAAAAATCGGCATCCGGCAATGAAACTTGAATTCCACCATTTCGAATGGTGTCGTATGCTGGTGTTGCATCAAGTAGCGAATCAGTCCGCGATCCGCGCGCACCGTTTTGGTGCCCGTGCCGTACGACACGCGTGCCGCCTGCACGATCGAGTGATCGTCGCCCATTACATCGACCAACCGGACAAAGCCGTGATCGAGACAGCGACGAACGGATGCGTCGTCGGCGAGTGTTGTAGTTTGCGGTTCGGCAGTGGGGAGGTCCTGGCTCATGCCGCTGGGGTAGCGTGGCGATTAGCTGATGGCAAGGGGAAACGAGGTGACTGGTGACTGGTGACTCGTGGCTGGTGACTGGGGGTTGGACCACGAGTTTCCAGCCACCAGTCACTAGCCACCAGTCACCCTGATAGGGCCCCGCCGCGCAGGCGCGCGAGGGTGCTGGAGAAACGGTGGTGCAATGCCGGTGAAGTCGGGATTCGTGATCAGCAGGGAGCGGCGTTGCGGAGGGTGCCAGCGGCGGGCGATTTGGTGCGAGGCAGCGATCCAGCGCTCCCAGGGGGCGAACGGCGCATCGCGCAAGTTGGCGTCGAGTCGTACGACTTGCTCGCCGATGGAGGTGAGGCTGCCGGCCTCCGCGCGTGCGATGTCGAGTCGATTCGGGATCGCGAATTGCAAGGTTGTCGGGATGCGGAACGGCGCGGAGCGATGCGCCCGCACCACGCGACCGATCGTCTGTTCCACTTCCGGCGGGACCGCGTGGCCGGTGATCACCATCTGCGACAATTCGCGCAACGCCAATTCGACGTCGGCCCATTGACTGTGTGCCGCTGCCAGGTCCGCGAGCCGCGCGATAGCCAACATCCGCTGCGTCGAGGAGGTGCGTGGTGCGCGGAGCATCCAGTGCAGTTCGGCGAGCGCTTCAGTCACAGCGCCACCAGCGGCGAGCACATCAATTTGTTCGAGGCGCAGACTCGATTTCGGGTGGAGCACGTCGCGCGTAAATCCCTGCCAACGTTCACGATGCGTCGGATCGTGGATCCATTCCTGAATGTCTTCGCTGGGGATCGAAAGAAAGAAGCGCAGATAATCGACCAACGCTGGGAGCCGAGTACCCGGCCACGCGAGCCACGGACGTCCGTCGATTTGAGCGCGAAGTTGTGCGTAGACGGCGCGGACCACGGCGGCCTTTCGCGCGACTGGATCGTCGTGTGAGGCATCCGTCGGATCGACCAGTCGCATCAGGCTGGTGGCGAATGCCGATTGTTGTGCCGGAGTGAAGAACGGGAGATAGCTGTCGCGGAGCCGCGCCGCCCGCAGGCGGAGGTGGGATGCCGCGTGGCGGTAGGCGACGGTTCCGACGTGTGCGGTGTCGTTCCGCGCGAGTCGGGCCACAGAGAGGCTGTCTTCCCACAGGTCATCCACCGCCAATAAGAGACGCACTCCCCAATTCGTTTGTCCGATCGCCGCCGCCAGCTTGTCGACTTGATCGGGAAGTCCCGGGACGCGTCGTGGCGCCAATCCGACCGCTTGCCAAGCCGCTAAGACGTCGGTAAGAAATTGCGCATACGCGAGCCGCAACGTGCCATCGTCACCACTCGAATGGCGTCGGAACCACCTCCAGAGATCGATCAAATGTCCCAAATCGGCCTCCGTGCAATGGAATGTGTGTCCACACCGATCGGTGATCATCAACGCGGGAAGCGGGACGACGCCCTGTTGCGGCGAGACCGTCAGTACGTGACTCGGTGCATACGCGTAAGGGCCGAGGAAGAAACTCGGCGGTACGTCGGCGCGCATGTGCCGACCCAGACCGCTTCCTTTGGTCCCCGCCGCGAACGTGATGCGTGCATGTTCGGGGAGATCCACGGCAATCGGCGCGCCGGCACCGTGGCCGACCGCATCCACGACTTGGCGGAGATCGGTGTGATCAGGTGTGTGCGCCTCTGCAAGCAGATCGCCCGCGCGCTGGCGTGCATGTAGGGCGTCGGCCAGCGGCGCGGTGTGGAAGGCGATCGCGTCGCGCACGTCCGCGTTCGCAGCGACGAGTTGCTCAATGAACGCCGCTTCCAGCGGTTCAAGGGGTTCACCCCGTCGGAGTCGCGTCGCCATGTCCGCGACGCGTGCACTGGGCGTCGCTTCCGCTTGCGGCAGCGCCCGCACCGTTTCGCCGAGGTTCGCCAACGTGACGGTCGCGGCGCCGAGTCGGACTTGAATGACGCCGCCGGTCGGCAGGTGTTGGAGTTGTTCTGCGCTGGCTTCTAACAGCTCCGAGAGCACGGCGCGTTCCGCCTGATGTCGCTCGATTTCGAGGAAATGACCGTGCTGACCGGTCTCCGCTTGCGCCCGATCGAGCTCGTGCAGTGGCGCTTCCTGCATCCGAGGGGCAAACGCCGCGGCGACTTGGCGGAAGCGTTTGAACGGGTTGCGCAAGAAGTACCCCTCTTTCTTCGTGGCGACATCGATCCAGTGACACACACTGGCGGCGCCGAGCCCGTCGTCGGCCAGCGTTTGCAGCAACACGGAATCGACATCCCACGCGGTGCCGGGGCGGAGCCGATGGTGGCCGATGTACACGAGCAGATACCCGAGCGCCTCGGTTGGGGCGTATGATTGACGCAGCCATTGATACGCCGCGAGCGGACTGCCCGTGTGTTTCAGGGCTTTGAACACTTCGTGCTTCTGAATCAGCAGCGGATCGCGACGATGAATCAACCACTCGGACAGGGTATGCGTGGGGGCGCCGAGTTTGCCGGCAATTTCCAATACGAACTTCAACGGCCACGCCCACCATTTGATGGTGTGATGGCTGAAGATTGTCGGTAATTGCTGCGTATGCGGGGCGCTTGGTGTGGTCAGCGGTGCTGCGGCGAGCTGCCCGGATGCCAGCGTGGCCAGTGGTGGCGGGTCGCAGCGGCAGTAGCGCGTGGGGGAGAGGCACCGACTCCACCACCCGGGTCGTTGGATGCCGGAGAGGTTGGACTCCTCATGCCGGACTAAGTTGCGGGATGGGGATCTTGGAGAGCCGGGCGGTGGACAAGGGCGTCGACAAGTCGCACAGTGCGGCGGAGGACGACGGAACGGCGGAATGCGGGAGGGAGAAGCCATGAGCGCCTCCAACACGTATCAAACAGTGCAGAATGGACGGGACTTTACTCTGATGGAGTGTCTCGACAAGCGAAAAATGCATGCGGACGCTTCCGTCATAAATAGGCGGAGTTGTCGGACGGCCTTGATGTACTAGTTGAGTGGTACGCTTGCGAGGTGGCCCCGTGTCACGTAAGGAGGGCTCTACTATGGGCCTTGGATGGTCGGAAGTGCTGGTCTTGGGTGTCCTCGCCGTAGTCGTCTTTGGCCCCGACCTGCCACGTGTGGCCCGCGACGCAGGCCGTGTGATGTATGAGCTGCAACGGATGCTACGCGAGACGCTGCGGTTTTAACGAGTGACTGAACCAGCGGTGACTGGTGACTCGTGGCTGGTGGCTGGGGGGCGGACCACGAGTCACCAGTCACCAGCCACCAGTCACCCTTTCCTAACCCCCGATAATCACTACACTGCGGGCATCCCCCTGGTGGCATAGGCATTGCTCTCGTATCCCTCTGGATGCTGCGATTCCGGGCGACACCGTTTTCTGAGCGGGGCTTTGCCTTGCCGTTCCTGGCCCAGGTGGGGGAGGCCAGGACCGCCGGCTGGGCGGGGGCGAGTCTTGCCCGCGCCGCCCAGCTCGATAGTCTGCTGGGCGCGGCCGGATTCACCATGTGGACGGGCCTCAGCGGGCTTTTCAGTCTGGGAATCCCGGGCCTGCAATCCGGATCCACGATCGGCGTGCGTGGATGGGGCGGCGTCGGCGCCGGGAGTGGTCTCTGGCGTCCCGACACTTGGATGCATTGGACCGCCCCGACCGGCCCGTGGCTCGGTGCCGCCGCACTCTTCCCTGGACTCTTCGGCACTCCATCACCTGGTATTCCATCTTACGGCCCTGATGCTGCGGCAGCTGCGCCTCTGTATCCGGCCGCTCCCGCAGCCAGCGCGACGCCTTTTTCAGTTGGCCCTTCCGATTCGGCTCGGCGTACCACGGCAGGTCCGGCTCGTTCCGTGGCCGGCGTCGCCCCGGCACCGCTTCCAGTCCCCGAACCGGAGCGCACGCCGGATGCGGCACGGACCCCGCGCCGTACGACCGATGCGGATGTCGAAGCAGCCACCGCACGCGAGCGACAACCCGCAGAACGTGATGGTGTCGCACCTGTGCCGGCGCGGGCGGCAAGAGATCCGGAACCCGCGCCGCGACCGGAGCCTCGCCTCGCGCCGGAGCCTCGCCTCGCGCCGGAGGGCCGCGAGGCCGAACGCGCTGCACCGGTTGCTCGACGGATTCCCGCAGAACGCCCCGCACCAAGGCCACAGGGGCCGCCGCCACGGCCCGAGCAACCTGAATCCCCACCGCCGCGTCCGCATGAGCCACCAGTGGTGCCCGAACCTCCGGCGCCGGAGCCGCCGCGACCTTTGCCAGAACCTCCCGCGCCGCCGCCGGAACGACCGGCCGATCCGGTGGCGCCGCCTGCCCGCGCCGTTGGAGATGTTCAACTCGACGACGTGGCACTGGTCGCTCGTCTCGCGACCGGCTCGGTTGCAATCGGTGATTTTACCGCCTCGTGGAAATTGGACGGCCCGTTGGCCACGTATGTCGATACCGCGATTCAGCAGTTCCGCGCCGAGCTGATGCGTGACGGTCTGAAAGAGGGAACGTCGGCGTGGGAAGAGGCGATGGTCGATCGACTCTTTGCATTCGTTCGTCGCGATCGACCAATCAACGGATGGCCGCTGGCAGCACTGCAGGACGGTAAAGGGCTAGGTCTCAATATCGCCGGGATGCAAGACGAGCGGCGCTCGCAAGAATGGGGCGAGATTGTGCGTGTGATTGACCAACGCGGAGCCGGCGAACGGAAGCGTGGCGAATGTACGGAGCAGACTGCGATCCTCCTCGCCCTCGCCGCACGCGCGCAGGTCAAACATTTGCGGGCCTTCGAGGTCACGGAGACACGCGAGAGTCAACATGGCTTGATCGAACGCCATCCGGTCAGTCACGTCTGCGCCGGTCTGCAGTATCCCGGCGCGGCGCAACCGGTGTTGTATGATTTGGGGATGAAAAAGAAGGCGCCGGTCCATACCGAGACCCGCCCGCTCGCGCACGCGGCGTTCATCGCCGCACAGGCCGGGAATCGCGTGCTCGATTTGTTGCAAGCCGGACGGGTGCTGGCTGCCGCACGCACTTTGGCGGCGGCGCAGGCCATGGCTCCCGACAGCGCCTATCTGTGGGGGATCGCCGCTGACGTCGCGTTGAGTCGAACCGATCTCCCGGTGCGCCAGCGGCATGAACAAGCGGCGCAGGCCTTGGCGCGGGCGCAACACAGCGACGGCCCGCCCCCGCGCGGGAGCGTCTCCGTCGCCAGTGATCCGTTAGACAGAGGTGTTGTGGCGCGTCTCTTCCAGGTGGACGATCGTGTGCATCGCCGTGTGTCGAATTGGCAGGGTTTGCTGCGACTCACGCGATGGTTGGCTGTCGATGCCGAGGCGCGGCGCGATTGGGATCGGGCCTATCATTACCAGGATCAATATTTTCAAATGCTGCTCGATCAACAACCGAGTTGGCAGTTGTTAGCCAAGAGTTATGACCAACTGCTCCACGCCGCCCGCGCCGGCCATCCGGAACCGCGAGGCGGCGTTGCCCTGCCGGTGGGACCAGCTGCGGCCGCGCGCGGTTATCTCCAATGGCTGCAGCGCGCCATTCAGGAAGTCGATGCGGACCAACGGCGTCCGAATCTGACGACGCGGCAACACGAACTGCTGAATTATCGCCGAGGAAAACTCGTGGAACAACAAACCCGCATCCGCCAACAACTCGCCACCGAACCCCGCGTTTCTTAACTCACGCGCTCACGCACTTAAGCACTTATTATCTTCCGCATTCCGCACCCGTGACATCCCCCGCGCGCATGGCGGCGCCAGCCGCGCGTGGTGACGCGCAGCAAATACGCGATCGCTGCGCCGACGATCGTGATGGCCACGAAGCCTTGCCACGTCATAGCCGTACTCCGATCTGATATGCGCCCCACGCGGCAACGTAGGCCAACGCCGTCATGTAGCCAAACGTGCCGAGCGCGTAGCCCCACGAATTGGTTTCGCGCCGGATCGTCGCCACAGTAGCCATGCACTGACAACAGAGTGCGAAGAAGATCATTAGCGAGAGCGCGACGGGAATCGAGGCGAGCGGGCGTCCGTCGGCTCGCTTGGCGCCGCGCAATGCGGTTTGTAGCGGCTCCGACGCTTCATCGACGCCGCTGCCGACGTTGAAGATCGTGCCGAGCGTGGCAATGACGACTTCGCGTGCCGGAAACGAAGCCAGTGCCGCCATCCCAATCCGCCAATCCCAACCGAGCGGTCGCACCACCGGCTCAATCCATTGTCCGAGCCGGCCGAAGTAACTCGCTTGCAGATACGCGCCGGCCTCCGCGTTGGCGAGTGCGGCGGCAGCGTCATCGGACAGCGGCGCTTCGGCCGTCAGTGCGGCGCGTTGCGCAGCGAACTGTTCGCCGATCGCGGCGGGATGCGGAAAATACGCGCATGCCCACACCACGATCGCCATCGCCAAGATGATCGTGCCCGCGCGCTGCACGAACGCCTTCACGCGCTCATAGACCCGAAAGCCGACTAGTCGCAGCGATGGGACCTTGTACGGCGGCAGTTCCATGACAAACGGCGGCGTGGCGCCGCGCAACACCGTGCGTTTGAAACACCACACCGCCGGGATCGCGACGGCGAGGCCCAGCAGATGCATCGCGAGCAACGTGAGCCCTTGCAGTCCGATCCATCCGTGGAAGTAGGTCGTGGCGGGAATGAACGTCGCGATCAGCAGAATGTAAATCGGAAGCCGCGCGGAGCAGCTCATCAGTGGAGCCACGAGAATCGTGGCCAAGCGGTCGCGACGATTTTCGATCGTGCGCGTCGCCATGATTCCCGGCACCGCACACGCGAAGCTCGATAACAATGGAATGAACGATTTGCCCGAGAGGCCAAGCTTGGCGAATACGCGGTCCATCAAAAAAGCCGCGCGCGCCATATAACCACAATCCTCCAACACCGCGATGAATGTGAACAGGATGGCGATTTGCGGCAGAAAAACGAGGACCGCGCCGACGCCGCCGATGATCCCGTCCTGCACTAAGCTCTGTAACGGGCCGGCGGGAAACAGCGCGGCACACCACGCGCCGAGCCAGCTACACGCCCCGCTGATCAGGTCCATTAACGGCGTCGCGAGGCGATAGATCGACTGAAAGACGATCAACGCCAATACGCCCAACAAGAGGCTGCCGGCCACTTTATGAGTTAGGATGCGATCGATGCGGTCGGTCAGCGTCGTGGTCACAGTCGTCGGCCGTTCGACGACGCCGAGTAATTGGCGGCGAATCCAGGCATACCGGGCCGAGGCCTCCGCGGTCGCGAGCGATCCCTCAGTGACTGCCAATGCGCGCAGTGCTTGCAGGCGGGCGTGGAACGTCGGGAGCCGTTCCAACAAGCGCCGCGCGGCGAATCCGTCCGTGTCGATTAAGATGCGTGTGGCTTCCAATGTGTCCACCGTGCGCCCCAACAGGGACGCATGCGGTTGTAACTCCGTCACCAGTCGATGAATCGCGTGGCTGCAAGCCGGCGCGAGGGGAGACGCAAACGTCGGCGCGGCCAGCTGTCCCATCGCGAGCGTGTGTAAGGCCTCGCGCACGGCCTTGAGGCCGACTCCTTGGTTTGCCTGGGACACGATCACCGGCACGCCGAGTCGTTGGCTTAAATGATGCGGATCGACCATGTGCCCGCGCCGCGCGGCGATGTCCGTCATGTTCAAGACCAAGATCAGCGGTAATTGCAGCTCGAGTAGTTGAGAAATGAGATACAGATTCCGTTGTAGATTGCTGGCATCGACGATGGCCAGGATGCCCGTCGGTTTTGCCACGCCAGGCTGTTGCCCGAGCAATACATCCACCGCGATCATTTCGTCCGGCGATTGGGCGGCAAGACTGTAAGTGCCGGGCAGGTCGATCAGGTCGACTGGGCCGTTGTCAAAAAGGATCGTGCCGAGTTTGCGTTCGACCGTGACGCCGGGAAAGTTCCCGACCTGTTGTCGCAGCCCGGTCAACGCATTGAAGAGTGTCGATTTGCCGGTATTGGGATTGCCGATCACGACGATCGTCGGCCGCAGAGCACGTTCGGCGGATCGTTGCGGCGCGCTGGTCATCCCTCGTCTCCGGCCGGTTGGGGGGCGATCGTGACTAAGCGGGCCTCCCGTTGGCGCAGCGAAAGGTGATAGCCGTCGAGCCAGATCTCCAATGGATCGCCCAGTGGCGCAGTACGAATCATCGCCACTTCCGCGCCGCCCACTAGCCCCATTTCGGTGAGGCGCTGGGTCAGCGCGCCGTCGCCGCTGACCGTGACCACTACTGCGCGGGCTCCTGGACGGAGCTGATCGAGAGTGAACTGCATGGGTATAACCTCAGCGGTGACACAGCACGGAGATTTGGGCGGCCTCGTCGCTGCGGACGCAGACGCGGCTTTCGCCGATCCGCAGCAACATCGGCGAACCGCTTTGCAGCACGTGGACCGATTCTCCGGAGGCGAGCCCAAGTTCTGCCAAGCGCGAGCCGCAGCGGGAATCGCCGTCTTGCGAGAGGACAATGCCCTCGTCGCCGCTAGATAATGCTGTTAATGGTAGAGCTGTCATTTTTATGTTAGATATACCTAACTCACTGGCGATATATAAAATCCTCTCTGAAACTGTCAAGCGGGATAGAGAGGATTCGAATATTTCCTTGCCTCAGAACTGGCTCCCGTTTATCAAGCCACCCAATCGATGGACATGACGGTGGTCATGCGATCGATCCGCCTCCGTATTCAACAAACCAAGAAGGAGAGACCTATGGCCTACCAACTACCCAATCTTCCCTATGACTTCGGGGCATTGGAGCCTCACCTCGATGCGAAGACCATGGAAATTCATCATGGGAAGCATCATGCGACGTACGTGGCCAAACTGAATGCCGCGCTCGAAAAATTTCCGGCGCTGCAACAAAAGTCGGTGGAGCAACTGCTCCGCGAATTCGAAACGGCCCCAACCGAGGTCAAGACCGCGGTCCGCAACCACGGTGGCGGGCACGCAAACCATAGCCTCTTTTGGCAGATCATGAGTCAGAATGGCGGCGGCACGCCGACCGGGCAATTGGCCGGGGCCCTGCAGACCACGTTTGGAGACGTGTCCGCGTTTCAGGCGAAATTCACCGAAGCCGCCACGAACGTGTTCGGTAGCGGATGGGCGTGGCTGGTGGTCACGCCCAACAAGACGCTCGAACTTTGTATTCGCCCCAATCAGGACAGTCCACTGATGGAACAAAAAACGCCGATCCTCGGGCTCGATGTTTGGGAACACGCGTACTATTTGAAATACCAAAATCGCCGGCCGGACTATGTGACGGCGTGGTGGAATACGGTGAATTGGACGAAGGTCGGGGAATTGTACGACGCGTGCGTAAAATAGGTAAGATATGGCCATTCTCACTTGCCAAGCGCGGGTCGAAGCGATGCGGCAGCTCACGGCCGATGTGCGGGAGTTGACGTTTCGTTTGCAAGAACCGTCCACGTTGCCTTTTACGGCGGGGCAGTACATCGGGTTTCGAGTCCCGGCGGCGGGGAAAGACAAGCCGGTCTCGAGACTCTATTCAATCAACTCCGCGCCGTGCGAGGCCGGCCTCGTGCAATTACTCTACAATTACGTCGGCGGACCGGGGACCGAGTTCTTACAAGGACTCACCGTCGGCAGCGCCGTCGCCTTCAAAGGGCCGTATGGCGCGTTTACATTGAAAGAAGCTTCGACGCGTGACGTGCTATTTGTTGGTACCGGAACCGGATTGGCGCCGTTCCGTTCGATGTTGCGGGAATATCTGCCGCGTGGGTTGCAACGCCGTGTCACGTTGTTGTGGGGCGTCCGGCACGAAGCGGACGTCTATTACCAAGAAGAATTCGCCGCGTTGGAACAGACCTATCCGAACTTCCGTTTTCTACTGACGCTGTCGCGCGCGGCCGATGGGTGGCAGGGATTACGGGGGCGTGTCACGCAGATCTTTCCTGAATTTTTTTCCAACGTCGAGAATCTTGAAGTCTACTGTTGCGGCAGCGATGCGATGATCCACGACATCACGGCGTTGTGTAAGGCGCGTGGGGAATGTCCCGTGTATCGGGAAAAATATTTTTAATGGAGGTCTCCGATGCCGTGTGCAATCCCCGGTTGGACGGAACGCGAAAAAGCATTAGTGCGCGAATATCAATTCAACGACTTCGCCGCCGCGCTGGCGTTTGTGAATCGAGTCGGCGCGCTCGCGGAAGCGGCGAATCATCATCCGGATATTTTTCTCTACAGTTGGAATAAAGTCCGACTGACCCTCTCCACCCATTCCGCCGGCGGTCTCACAAACAACGACTACGCAATGGCGGGAAAAATGAATCAGCTCGGTTCATAGTGGCGGCGCAGCGCTAACGATCTCTGCCGTTGCAGTGTGTGGCGGACTTCGCTACAGGCAGTGACGGATGCCGTTTCGTTATCGGAATTTTCGTTTGTTCTTCCTCGCCCGCTTCGCTTTTCTGTGCGCGCATCATTGTCTGATCGTCGTGCTGGGGCAGGCCGTTTACGAGCTGACGCACGATCCATTGCAGCTCGGCTTGATCGGATTGGCCATATTTCTGCCGCGCTTCGGTTTCGCGATCGTCGGCGGGCATGTGGCGGATCGGTATCATCGGCAGACGATTATTGCCTGCTGTCGCGCGGCGCAAATCGCCGTCGGGGTCGGCATTGCGCTGGCCGGTTGGTACGGCTTTCAGCCGCTTTGGGTGCTGTATGCGTTGCTCTTTATCGGAGGAACTGCAACGGCGTTCGACGGTCCGGCCAGTCAAGCGTTGTTGCCGAGTTTAATTGCGGAGCACGAGCTCCACACGGCCGTGGCGTGGAGTGCGACCGCAATGCAGGCCGCGATGGTGTTAGGTCCGGTGCTGGGCGGGCTGCTCTATAGCGTTCATGGAGACGCGCATGTGGCACTGGTCGTCGTCGTCGCGTTGCGCGTGGTCTCGGCGGTTTGTACGGCCGTGATGCGCGTGGCGCCGACGCCGATCGACCGCACCGCGTTTTCGTGGGAACGGTTGTTGGCCGGTCTGCGGTATGTCTTTACGGAGCGGGTTTTATTGGCCGTCATTTCGCTGGATCTCTTCGCCGTCCTCTTTGGTGGTGCGGTGGCGTTGTTGCCGATCTACGCCAACGACATTTTGCACGTCGGGGCGCGAGGACTGGGTTGGCTGCGCGCGGCGCCGGCGGTCGGCGCGTTAGGCGTGGCCGTCTGGCTGGCCGGTCGTGCGCATTTTCGCCATCCGGGCGTGGTGATGCTCTGGTGCGTGGCACTATTCGGGTTGGCGACGCTCGTGTTCGGTGGTTCGCGAAACTTCGCGCTCTCGTTGGCCGCGTTGACCGTGCTCGGCGGCGCCGACATGGTGAGCGTCGTCGTGCGCGGCGTGTTGGTGCAAGTGCGCACGCCGCCCGCGATGCGCGGACGCGTCAGCGCCGTCAATCTGGTCTTCATCGGGGCGTCGAATGAACTCGGCGAATTTGAGTCGGGGCTGACCGCGAAGTGGTTCGGCACCGTTCCGGCCGTGTTGCTCGGCGCGAGCGCGACGTTGGCGATTGCCGCCCTGTGGGCGCGTTGGTTTCCGGAACTGCGTGCGTTGCGCGGCGATGATGTGCCGCGCCATGACGCGGTGGAGTCAGCGGAGCGGTCGGTGTAAATGCGAGAGACCGATCTACTCCGCCGCGCGGGACCACGTACTTCCAGGCCACGTGATGATGGATGGGCTGGAAACGCTGGTCGCGCTGCTGAAGTTCGAAGAGATGCTGTTGTCCAGGACCGTGGTGAATGCGCTGCTGCTGAGCGTGGTGGTGCCGTCGCTGCTGACGGCGCGGCGAATGATTTCGCGGCCGCCGGAGTTCGTCGTGACATAGATCCACACCTCGTTGCTCACTTCGATCCCGCTCGGGACGCCGCCCATGAGGCTGCTGATGGCGCGCGGCGTGGTGCCGTCGGGGCTGGCAAACGTGCTGCTGAGCGCCGTGCCGGTGAAGACATAGGTGCTTTGGCCTGACGAGACATAGAGCAGATACGTGCCGTCGGTCCGTGCGACGATATCCGGGTCACTGAATGTTCCGCTGCTTAAGCTCAGCTCGGAGCGATTGCCGCTTTGCTGGGTGAACGTCGTGAGCGTGCTGTTGGTCGCAGTGGCCGAATGGATCTCTTTGGTACACGGATAACTGGTACACGATGCCGGATCGGCACCCGTCACGCCTGGAAGGTAAAAGAGTTGCAGCTCGGTCCCCGATTGGATCAGTGATGGATCGACGAAGCCGCCGGAATCGGTTCCGCTGATCGTGGCGGTCCCTTCCTCCACCACAGTAAAGCACGCATTCAGCTTCGCCCAGGACTTCGTCGTGCTGCCGGCGTGGAAGAGGTAGAGGAAGTCGTTGTAGAAGATAATGTCGGGCACGCTCCCCGCCAGCCCGGTGAAATTAGAGATCAGCGACCACGTCGTGCCGTCGTTGGAGCCGGCCATGTAGATCGTGTGATTGCTCGGGTCGCTGCACTCGCTGCTGCAGGCATGGAAGGCCATTAAGTACGTGTAGCTCGTGAGCGTGCTGGGATCGCACGTCGTGTTGGTGCCGCCACTGCTCGAAGTCGCGGTGAGCGTGATCGTGCTACCGCAGGCGGTGAACGCGATCAGCGCGAGCCCAATTGCACCACGCAGCAGGTGCCGGTGTCCATTGCGTCGGTGGCGCATGGTTACCTCAACAGCCGATGACGTTGCAGGTCGGTCATCGGATAGTGTTTCCAGTTAAACGTGCATAAGGCATAGTTATGTTCGGCGGCCGCCGCGGCGATGAGTGCGTCGGCAACGTCCATACCATGGGATTTGGCGTACCGCCGCAGATAGAGTCCGGCGCGGCGGCCGATGGCTTGGGTGATTTCCAGGCACTCAAATGTTGAGAGCGTTAAGCGAACGCGCTCTTCCTCGCTCGGTCGCATGCCATGCACAATTTCAGCCTCGGAGATCGCCGTGTAAACGAGCAAGACGCGAGATTCGACCAACGTCCGTAGCGCGCGATGCACGGCCACATTGCCCCGTAGGTGTTCGATCAGGACGTCCGAGTCACAAAGGATCGGGGTCATGGGAGTTTCAATCGCGTTGCCCGATGCCCTTTGCGCAGCGAGCGCACGTAAGCGGCAGTCGGGGCAAGATCCTTTCGTTGGGCCCACACGCCAAACGAGGCCTGTAGCGCCTCCACTGGATCGACGTGTGTCTTGGTCGTGCCATAGACCTGTGTCACGGCTTGGCGCACCAATTCGGAGATGGTGGTTTGTTGATGTCGGCTCAGGCTGCTCAACAGTCGGAGGGAGTCTTCATCCATGTAGAGCTGAGTCCGTTTCACGATGTATAACATACATCACTAATGACCGACCGTCAAGGCCCGGCGTGTGGGTCATCTGACCGGCAGATCGGCCTCTGCCTCGCGCAGCGCTTGATCGTGGCGGTGGCTTTCGAAACGGGCGAGCAGGCTGTACGCGCAGGGGACGACGAACAACGTCAGCACGGTGGAAAACAAGACGCCGCCGATCACGACCAACGCCATCGGCGTGCGGGCCTCGGCGCCGGGGCCGAAACCGAGCGCGGGCGGGATCGCGGCGGCGATCGTGGAACACGAGGTCATTAGAATGGGGCGTAAGCGGATGGGGCACGCTTCCAGCAATGCGTCGTGCGGCGCCATCCCGCGTTGGCGGCGTTCGTTTGTGAAATCGACTAGCAGGATCGCGTTCTTTTTGACGATCCCCATCAGCAAGATAATCCCGATCATGCTGTAGAGATTGAGCGAGCGGCCGGCCAGCAGCAAGGCGACGAACGCGCCGGTCACGCTGAACGGGAGCGAGAGCAACACGGTAAACGGATGGATGAAACTGTTGAACTGCGAGGCGAGCACCATATACGCGACGAAGACGCCGAGCACGAGCGCCACCATTAAGCTCTGAAACGATTCGTGGAACGTCTGTGCGCTGCCGGACCAGACCAAACGGTAACCTTCTGGCAACGTCTCTGTTGCGAGCTGTGCGACGGCGGCCAAGACTTCGCTCTGGCCGTGCCCGGGCGCGACGTTCGCAAAGACGCTAATCGCGCGCTCGCGATTGCGTCGTGAGATGCTGCGCAGTGTGGAGCGTTCTTCCAATCGCACTACGTCGGCGAGCGGGATGAGTTCGCCGCGATTATTGCGGACGAGGATTTTTCTGATGTCTTGCGGGTCTTGACGATCATTCTCGCCGAGTCGCAAGCGGATGTCGTAGCGGCGGCCGCGCTGGGTGAACTTGCCGACTCGCACGCCGCCGATCATCGCGTTGATCGTGTTGCCGATCGTGGCCATGCTGACGCCGCGCGCCGCGGCTTGATAGCGGTCCGGGACGACATGCACTTCCGGCATCCCGAGCAAATAATCGCTGTCGACATCGGTCATGAGCTCCGTCGTGCGCATCCGTGTCATCAATTGTTGACTGACGGTGGCGAGCTGTTCCCATTCGGGACCGCGCACGGTGAATTCGACTGGAAAGCCGCGTTGCGCGCCGAAGCCGGAGAGGGAGAGATCTTGAATAATGAGATGGCTGATGCCGGGCGTTCCTTGCAAGTCCTTGCGGATGATCGGCATCAGGGCTTGTTGCGAGAGTGGGGCCTTGGCTGGCGGGACGATCGGGCGCTCGCGGGGCGGCTTGAGCGTGACAAAGAGCATTGCGGTGCTGACTTCGCCGCCGCCGAAGCCGCCGATCGCGGCGTAATAATATTGCACTTCCGGGCGGTGCATCAGATACGCCTCGACCTGTTTCGTCACGGCGTCGGTGACTTGCAACGACGAGCCGATCGGGGTTTGCACCATCACGAGGAAGCGCGACTGGTCTTGCGGCGGCACGAATTCTTTTTTCAGCAGTGTGGCCAGTTGTAACGATCCGACGAACAGCAGCAGGCAACCGAGGATCACTTTCCAGCGATGGCGCAGCGCCGCGCGTAGCCCCCGGCCATAGGCGCGCGCCAAGCGTTGCATGGTCCGTTCGATGGTGCGGCCGACGCGGGTGGTGTGTTGTGCGCTGACATATTGTGAACAGCGCATCGGCGTGAGCGTGAGCGCTTCGAGCAGCGAGAGCAGGACCGCGACCGACATCGTGACGCCGAATTGGTAGAAGAACGCGCCGATCATCCCTTTCATGAAGACGACCGGGAGGAAGATCGCGAGGATCGCGATCGAGGCTGCCACCGCCGCGAACGTGATCTCGCGTGCGCCGACCAGTGCCGCACGGACGCGGCTCATCCCTTGTTCTTGGTAACGGACAATATTTTCCAACACCATGATCGCGTCGTCGACGACGATGCCGACGGCGAGCGTGAGGCCGAGCAACGTGAACGTGTTGAGCGTGAAGCCGCTGAAATAGAGAATCAGGAACGAGCCGACGATCGCGGTCGGGATCGCCAGCAGGATATTCAGCGTCGAGGTCCAGGAGCCGAGAAAAAACCAGCAAACGAGCGCGGTCATGAACACCGACAGGAGCAACGTGAAATTCAGTTCGCGCGTGGCCTCTTCAATGAAGCGGCTGCTGTCGAAGACGACGCGGAATTCCAGCCCGGCGGGGAGTGACGACTGGAGCGTCGCTACACGGGCCTTGACGGCGCGGGCTACGTCCACGGCGTTGGCGCCGCGTTGTTTCTTGATTCCGAGACCGATCGCCGGTTTGCCGAGGTGGCGCGAAATGCGGCGCACGTCGTTCAGGCCGTCTTCCACGCGGCCGACGTCGCCGATCGTGAGGCGGCGCCAGATCGGCGCGCCGCTCCGTTGCGGAATGATGATCCGCTGAAATTCTTCCGGCGTGGCGGCCTCGCCCAACACGCGGACGTTCAACTCGCGTTCGCCGGTGTCGATCAGTCCGGAGGGGACTTCGGTGTGCTCGGTTTGCACGGCTTGGATCACGTCTTGCGCGGTCAATTGCTGAGCATGCAATCGGTCGGCGTCGAGCCAAATGCGCAAGCTCGGCGCGACATAGCCGCCGAGGAAGACCTCGCCGACGCCGGGGACCGTGCTGAATTGGTCCTGCAGCGTGTCGTGCGTGTAATCCATCAACTCCTTCAGCGGGCGTTCGCCGGAGAGGGCCAACCACATGATCGGGTGATCCTCCGGATTGGTCTTCATGATGGTCGGCGGATCGGCCTCGCGCGGGAGTTCGCGCTGGGCTTGGAACAATTTATTTTGGACCTCTTGCACCGCGACGTCGATGTCGCGGCCCAATTCGAATTCGACCGAGACCGATGCGGAGCCGTGTCGTGAGACGGACGAGATTTCTTTGACGCCCGCGATCGTCATGACCGCGTCTTCGATCACGTCGGCCACTTCCGTTTCCATTACCTCGGGCGCAGCCCCTTCCAAGGTGACGACGACGGTGACCATCGGGAAATCTACATCGGGGAGTTGGCTGATCCCGAGCCGCGTGAAGCCGATGCCGCCGAAGACAATCAGGCCGAGCATCAGCATCCAGGCGAACACGGGACGGCGGATGGAGAGGTCGGAGATGGTCATGGGGAGGGCGTCTCTCCGGCAGCGACGTCGAGGAGGAGGCGCGCCACTTTGGTTTGAAAATGGGCGGCGTTGGCGGCGAGGCGTTGGGTCTGCCAATCGCGCAGCGCTTGTAACACGTCGAGGTTGGTGACGAGGCCTAAGTGATATTCGCCGGCCTGGGCCCAGTAATTGGCGCCGGCCTTCGCGGCCGCGCGATGCAGCGCGTGTTCGCGATGGCGTGCGGTGCGGAGCGCGTCGTGTTGTTGACGGACTTCCAGTTGCGCGCGACGTTGCACTTCTTGATGCGCGAGTTTCGATTGCAGCCATTTGGCCGTGGCCTCGCGCACTTTCCCGCGCGTGGTGCCGCCTTGGAAGATCGGGACGTTCAGCGCCACGGTCGCGTCCCATTTGATGTCGCTCAAATAGCCGGCGCGGTACGGATAGTAATTGGCTTGGAGTTCGGCGGTTGGGAGATAGCCGCCGCGTTCGTAGGCGACTTGGCCTTTGGCGCGGCGCGCGGCCTCCGCTTGGGCGTCGACGTCGGACCGACCGGCCGCGGTCGCGAGCAGCGGCGCTAACGGCGGCAGGCCGCTGGATCGCGGCGTGCGGTCGTGCAAGCGTTCGGTGACGACATGGCCGGTCAGAAAGCCGAGCAGATCGCGCGCGTCACGCACGCGGCCGCGCGCGCCTTCCAACTCGGCGTCGCTGCCGGCCAGTTGTGCCTCGGCGCCGAAGCGTTCGCTCTCGCGGGAGCGCCCGAGGTCGATCCGTTCCTGGATCTCCGCCACGCGCCGCGCGAATGTGTCACGCAATTCGCGGTGGATCGCGACTTCGGCCTCCGCCTCCAATACCGCGTAATATGCGCGCGCCACGTCGGCGTATAGCAATTGCTCCGCACGGTGCCGCAGCAGCCGGTTTTGGCGGGCCTCCGTGCCCGCGTTGCGCAACGCGACGAACTCGCGGAGCCCCTGAAACAGCGGTTGGCGCAAGGTGAGTGCGACTTCGGGACGACTCCGGCGGGTGAACGTACTGCCGATGCTGCTCGGATCGCCGCCGCCCGCCGTGTCTTGCACCGTTTCGGCGACGCGTCCGCTCAGTTGCGGCAACGCGGTGCCGAGTGCTTGGCGGTACCGCGCCGCCGCAACATTGATGTCCTCATCTTTCATCGCCAATTGCTCGCTCTGTTGCACGGCACGCTGAAACGCCTCGGCGAGCGAGAGGCCGGACTCGGGACGCGCCCAACTGATGAGCGGGCAACAGAAGAGGAGGCAGAGGCAGCAGAGGCGATGCAACATGCCGCAGACCTTTACGGTCGGCGCGGCTAATGTGCAAGTGGTCGGTTGGAAAACGGTGGCCAGGGCGTGTTGGCAACATCGATTGTCGTGCCCATTCCCCGGGAGGGACGCGAGGGGGGCCTGCGGGCCGCTCGCCTCGCGTTACGGCGCTCGGCTCACTGAGACCTCGCTCGGTCGCGCTTCAACCCCATAGATCTCCCTCGCTCAGACTCGCCCGCAGGCCCCCCTCGCGCCCCTCCCGGGACCGCGTTCCAAGCCGGACGTGGATAGGGCGTGCTTGAAAAACTGCCGAACGGCTACGGGTGGACGGCCCGGCCCCCGGAATAAACACGGATCCTGGCAGCATGGAATGCGCTGTAGATCCCGCACTGCTTCATCGATTTTGCAAACGCGCCCTAGTGACCGGTGGCTGGTGACTGGAAAAGAGGTGGCTGGGCAAGCGGATGCACATGGTTCGCCCCCCAGCCACGAGTCACCAGTCACCAGCCACCATTTTATAAGTCGGATAATGCGATGACTCCCCCATTTCAGACGCACGGTAGTGCACGCAGACGCGCTGGGCGAGGCGGGGTCGGCCTCCGACTCGTCCGCTGCATCCAAAAAAAATAATGATTTCAATAGGCGATTCGCCGCGCCCTAGGATGTCGCGATAATGTTGAGGAAAATCAAGGGCGGGCTGAATGGCGATCGAGCTGACGGGTCACCCTCTGCCTCTGAACGCCACCGTAACCCACGCAACTTTTTCTGCGACGTGCCGATAATCAATCGTGATTGTCGACGCACATCAACCGACCCACCCAAGGAGGTCCCCATGCCCCCCGTCGATTTGAAAGCTATCTGTCTGGCGCTGGATCCGCGTCAGCGATCCGTCGCCCAATGCAAGGAGGTGCTCCAAACCGATTTCTCCCTGTCACTGGCGCGGCTGGAGTGTCCGGCGGGTAACGATTATGTGGCGCGCCAAGTTGAATATTTGCGGGGAGAGGCGGTGGCAAGGAGTCGCAGTGGTCTGCTCAAGGATGCGATCGTCAACCGCTGGAAGCAGATCGGGCTCCTCCGCGCGGCAACGGCGGCAGAGATCCGTAGTGCAAAACCAGGTCAATGCAGCGTGCGACCGAGTAGTACGGACGAGGACTATCGTTTACCCAAGGATGCCATGCAGCGCCAGCCGACATCCCCCGATCCATCCTCGCCCGACTCGTCGGCAGAGGGTGTGAATTTTTTTGTCGGTACCGCTTTGAAGTTGCACTTCGGCAAGTGAGCTGCTAGCCGTTGCTCCGCAGTGAGCGTCTCTCTGTGGGGGGAGTGGCTATGCGCACCGAGTTCACTGCGAATTCGCCGGTCGGTCAGGTGTGGCAGGCGATCCGCCAGGATTGTACGGCCCGAGGAAAAGCGGAGGAGGTGTGTGCGGCAGAGCTGCACACCGGATTTGTCGACAACGTCACACTGCTTCCCCTGCGAACCTATCTTCCCGACACCCTGACCGCAGGCGAGGTCTTAGAGCACGCTTACCGTTTCGATCGGTATTGGCCGCTACTGGTCAAACACGGATTTCCCGTCCCCTTCGCCGTCGATGACTACGATCCCGTCACCACGGACGATGGGTTGGTGCGCGAATCACTTCAAGCTGCGGCCGCACAAGCCACAGCGGCGGTCATGAGCCAGGGGTTGGCACCGGAGACGGACGCCTACCTCCACGCGGTCGCCACCACGCTCTACGACTGGGGCGTGCAGCACCTCGATTTCCCGAACGATTGCCCGGAAGAGGCCGATGCCGTTGCGGCCTGGCAGCGGCACTGTGGCGCCTGTTCGGAGACGAGCTATCTGATGTATCGCCTTTTTCAGTACGCTGGCCTTTCCCCGGTCTTTGCCCACATCGCGTCGCCGTCGCCCACCTTAGACGCGTATCAATTCCTGGAGCGATTGCCGGCCCGGCTGCTGTGGGCGGAGCATGTCTTCGTGGGGGTGATGGATCAGCGTGGACAACTGCTCCAAGTCGACGTGGCCTTGCACCGCTTCGATGCGCAGTACGCAGGGGTTCACATCTTGACCCCACGACAGACGGTCGCTGCAGCGTGGTATGGAAATCGGCTCACGGGACTGGACCAGAGCGGCGCGGGCGATGTTGCGGCGGAGGTCAGTTTGCTCCACGGCCTGTTTGCCGTGGCCCCCCGTTCCTTCCTGGCGTGGCAACGAACCTGTGACGGGGACGCAGCCGTGACCGCCCGCATGGGGGAGGCGTGTCAAAAAAATCCCCCGCACCTCATGAATTATCCGATCACCAGTCCGTGGGTCGTGGGTTCGACCCTGCTGCGGGCCGCGCTAAACGGTCAGGAAGCTATTTTTTTCGAAATGGACCGCGAGTTGTCCCCCGCCGTACGCGCCTTGGGTGCAGTGGATCTGGACGCCGGAGCGGGACTGGCGTTTCGCTTGGCCGTCAATGCGCTCCGGGTGGCGACCGTGATGGCTCAGGAGTGGCCGATACGCCAAGCGAGGCCCGATTGGCCTTTCACGACAGCTATCGTCTCCGACCTGAGGCGCAAAGCGGTCATGCTGCTGCGCGAAAGTTTGGGGTGGCAGCCGGGACGGGTGCCGGCGTACGTGACGTTGCAGCGCATCGCCGCGCAGGACCGGAGCTTGCTCGCGGAGGTGCGCGCGGCGTGCGAGCACGTGGCGGAGACCTGGCCAACCCATGCCGTCGCGCACTTCAATGCGGCCCTGATGCGGCTGGGCGAGGTTGCGTCCCGGCCACGGGCCGAAGTGGCGGACGACTTGGCGCGGATTCAGCAACATGTGGAAGCCCTGACAGTATTGGCACCGCGCCATCCGTGGACCCGGCTATTACAAGCGCAATGGCATGCGTATCGGGGCGAGATTGAAATCGCAGTGGCGCACCTGCGCGAAGGGGAAAAGGGGGTCGGGAACGATCCCCGGTTCCTGACGGAGGCCGGCTTTCTGTATTTGCTGGCGCATCGGTCGGGCGATGCGGAACGAAGTTGGACTGCGTTACTGGAGCGCGACCCGCTGTACGGGGCGCAGGCGTTGCAGGCCGCACTCTCGATCCTCACCATGGACCTCACGGGGGCGGATCGTGTCGCCTCGGTCTCGGAGGGCCAGGTGCCGCAGGACACCCGTGGGTATTGGGTTGGCCTGCGATTGGCGGCGCGACTGGGTCAGCGCGATGCCGAGGCGGGCGCGCGGCAGGCGATCCGGTTTGGACTTATGGCGCTGCTCGAGGGAGATACGGCAGCGTGGCAGTTCGCGCGTCCCCTCTTGCCGCCGGAATGGCCGGCGAGTGTCGGCAAGACGTTGGGCAGTGAGTTGGAGGCCTATGGACGGATGTTGTTGTCCGCGCCGGAACCGCATGTGATGACGCAACTGACGCCGGCACGGGCTGACGCTGTCCTAAGCGAGCTGCTCCGGCTCCTGGTGCCCCAACCCAACTTTGGAGATCCGGAGCTCGGGACACGAGGACTCATGGTGTTGTGTCTCGGTCTGGCCAAACAGCATCTCTGGGCCAAACAATATCCGCTTGCGGCCAAGCGAGTGGCGCAAGCGCGTGAATATGATTACGTCGTGGCGGAGCGCCTGTATGCGGACGTGGCACGTCCCTTTCTCGAGACCGGCGACTACGAACGATTTTTCCGTGCCATCCAGATGGGCTCACCGACTGTCTGGGAACCGCTGCTGCGCAAGCGGCTGATGACGGATCTGGAGTCCCTCCTGGCCCAGCCGCACCTCAAAGCGGCGGTTCGCCGGACCGCAAAGGCCCTTCTGCAATCGGTGGCTGAGTGACACGCCACTTTGGTACGTCCCCGAACCGCCCTCTGCAATGGAATGCGCTCAAAACACTCCCGGAATAAAGCGCCAACGGACCTTTTGCATATACGCGCGGTAGTCGGGGAATTGGCGCAGGTGGCGCTCTTCGGTGAGCGCGCGGCCGAGATAGAGCAGGTTCCAGCCGAACAGGCGCAGACAATCGCCCAAGCTAAACAGGAACGGGATCGTGATCAGCCACCACGAGAGATTCTTCGCGACATATGCGGGATGGCGAATGATGGCGTAGGGGCCGCTGCTTAGGATGCCGCGATGGGTGAGGTTGGAGAAGCGGAAGCCAAACGCGATCGTCGCGTGGACGTAAATCCACATGCAACCGAGAATCAACACGGCGAACAGCGCGTAGAGAATTGGCGTGGCGGCGAGCGTCTGTCCCCAGAAATGATTGCCGCTGTTGTAGGCTAAATACGAGTCGCTGATGCGCGCGAACGGCGGATAGCAGAGCAACGCGACCAACCATCCGGCGATCGTCGGCTCGGCGGAGCGCAGATGCGAGTCGAGCAAGCGCCAGGTGCAGACGTAGCCGACGAGTGCCAGCGAGACGTCGAGAAACATGATCCCTTCGTACGCGGCCGTGTAGAGACGATTCATTTGCGGGACGCTGAAGCCGTGCCAGAGATTCGGTTGGAACAAGCCGCCCAAATTACGGTCGAACGAGGCGGCGTTGTTGACCCAAAAGACGGTCATCAGTGGAATGAAGTAGAATTTGACCAGATAGCCGCGCAGCACGCGGGCGAATCCGGGCGCAGGCGCTTGGCGACGCCACAGCGCTTGGGCGCCGCGCGCGATGATCAGCAAGTCGTCGTCTTCGTTGCGCCAGCGGCCGCGCCGTTCGCAGAGTAGCAGATACGGGAATGCGCCGAGCAGCAGCAGCGCTGTGGCGACGGTGAAGAGTTCAAAGAACGGCCGATAGTAACTCTTGGCATATTCGACGAGGAACGGGAGACCGATGTGCAAATGATATTCGCGGAGCGCGGCGTACGTTCCCCAGGCCAACATGAGGCAGCCAGTCATCGTGATCCAACGGAGCCAGACGCGTCGCCACGCCGCGGCGTCGAGTGCGCGCGAGACTGACCAATCGAAATGGCGACGATGGACTTTCACTACCAAGAATTCGTAGGTCGCCATCGCGGCGACGGCGATAAAGAGTAAGACGATGAAACGCGGATGGGGTGGGCCGGAAGGGAGGACCTGCAGGCGCGTGCCGACGTGGAGCCCGATCATCCCCAGCAATAATACGCCGGCGCCGATCAGTCCGGTCCAGATCGATTGTGCGCCTAACACGAAATCCGGAGCCGCATTGTCAGTCTGTGCCACGATGCCCCCAATGGGGAGCGCTCATACCTGATTCGCTGCGCCCCCGCAATGGCTGAGCATGATCAGATGGCACAACCTTGACAGAGGGTGCCGATCGTGGTCGCTAGCGGGCATGACAATGCGAATTCCAGTGGTGACCGGAGTGATGCGTCGTTGCGGCAACGTCGCAACGCGGATGCGAATGCGTGGGCGGGCGCCAAACGCGGCGAGCGTGGTCGCGGAGGCGCGCGCGATACGGCTACGAAGGGCGGGTGATTTGGTCGCGGCCGAAACGTGGTTTCGCCGGGCGGCGTGGCAGCGGGAGTTTCGGTCGGCCGATCAGCGCCGGTTGTGTAACGAGGCCGCGCGTTGTGCAGTCGCATTGGCCGAAACAGCGCGAGACCCGGTAACGCAGATGGAATGGTGGGAGGCGGCGGCGCGGAATGTGGCGGATCGACAGCTGGAGGCCGCAGTCTGGTGCCGTCTGGCGGCCGCGAAAGGTGAAGTCGCACGACAATTGCTCGCCGCGCGTGACAATCCGCGCGCGTTGCGGCAGTTAGTGAAAGGCGGTTGTCCTTCGTGGCTGTTCGGGATGTTTCTGAAATTGTTGAGCCAGGGGGCGGTGACTGCCGCCGAGCATGCAGCGCAAGCCCGCGCGGAACTGGCAGTGCAGGGTCTGCAGGATGCATTTGTTCCGTTGCCGGTCTCTCCTGATGCCGATCTGGCCGCGTTAGCCGCCGAATGTGCTGCAGTGTCGCGGCACATTGCTTTGGACGTCGAGCGCACTGAACAGCTTGCCGCCGTTGCATAACCACTCACGACCGTTTCAACCACCGTACCGTCACCGTTAACACCGCCGCGCTGACGACGGCCAACACGAAGAACGTCGTCGGGAATCCTCGATGGTCGACCAGCCAGCCCACGCCGAGCGCGGCGGGGATGAAGATTCCGTTCTGTAGGAAATCTTGAATCGACAGCACGGTCGCGCGCCGTTCGGACGCGACCAGCCGATTCACGGCCGCGCTGACGGTCGGCAACAGCAGACCCCATGCGGCGTAGATCAGGGCCAGGATCACAATCGCCCCCGTCGTACGACCGATGGCGAGGCCGAGGCAAATCGCGATGCATCCGAGCCCGAGTTGCAGGAAAAAATGATGTCCGAGCAGATGCGATCCCCACCGATTCGCCGCTAACGTGCCGCCCATCGCTAACATGTTGCAGCCTAAGAAGACCCAGCCGAAGGCCGAAAGCGGGACGCCGAGCGTGCGCAAATACGGTTGGCTCAACGTGGTGGTGACGATCAAGACGAGCGAGAAAAACCAGCCATAATAGCCGATCAGCGCGCGCAGTGCGGGCACGCCGACGCGGATTTCGCGCCATCCGGCGAGCAGCGTGCGCAGTCGCAACGCGACGGTCGTGGACGGGGGTTCGGGGATCGTCAGCGCAGTGAGCGCGGCGGCGAGAAACAGCATGGCCGTGCCGTAAAACGGTCCTTGTGGAAACGCGATGTAGAGCGGCGCGCCGACCACGGCGCCGACGCTCATCGCGGCGAACTCAAAAAACTTTGCGTTGGCATAGCGCCTTTGGTAATCAGCCGTCGCGTTTCGTTCCTTTAAATGGTCGTACAGCAAGGCCTCAGTCGCGCCGGTCTTGAACGCATAGCCGACGCCCAGCAGACATTCGCCGAGGGCGTACCACGCGAATGCGTGGGCCGGAACCAGGCAGAGGGCGCCGAGGACTTGCAGCCCGCTGCCCGCAAAGAGCGCCCATTTGCGGCCGAAGCGGTCGGCAAAGAGTCCGGTCGGGAGTTCCGCGAGCAGCGCGCTGCCGATGTACAGCGAGATGAGCAGCATGACATCGGTCTGGGTCAGTCCTTGGCGCAGCAGCCAGACGACGAAGATCGGCAAGTACAAGTAGCAGCGGGAACAAAAGGCGAAGACGTAAAAACGTGTGAAAAAGGTCGTGTACATGAGGATTCGTTGCCCATTCTACCTGATTTTTCTCGGCTGTATACTTTCTCTCGGCGTTTCCACGGCCGTGGCGAAACATCGTAGGCCTATGCGGACGATCAGCGCGTCGCCCACGCCGGCGGTGCTGTTCGATCGCGGGGCCAAAAAAAAGCCGCGCGCGTTTGAATCCGTCGACCGCTGTGTCGAAACGCCGTGCATCGTGACGCAGCATGGCGCGTGGCAATTCGCCCCGTCCGTTGTGGACGCCTACCGCGTGGAAATGAGCTATTTCCATGAAGGGAGTCAGCGGCCGATCGGTCTGTTTCAACAGAGCACGACGTTGGAACAAAAAGTCGCGGAGCGATTGCTCAATCGGCATCCGAATCGGAAGATCGTCAACTTGATGCAGTTGGTGGAACGCGGGACCGCGCCGACGATCTTCATGTACGGCGTGTTGCTGCAATACGAGATCCGCGACGGCGATCCGGTCATTGTGCGCCTGACCCGCTTTGCCGACCCGACCGACGTGCGCGAATATTATTTCCGCTATCACAAGACCGGGCCGGTCCCGGATATCGATATTTCGCTACTCTACCCGATCGGTTTTTTTCACCCCAACCCGAACGATGCCATTCAAGGTGCGACGACGGGCGCCGCGTTTTCCTTTTCGATCGGTTCCCATATGGACCCGGAGCGGCACTATGGATGGTTTCGGAAGTCGTTGCGCGCCGTGCGGTTGAATCTCTTTACCGGGCTGGTGACGCGCAAAGAACTGAAGGCGATGGGCGGCGATCTCGTCGTGAGCGATTCCGTCGACGGCTTCGGCGGGATCGGTCTGACCGTCTTCGATTTCCTGAATCTCGGCTATGGGATCAATTTCGTCCGCACGCCGCACAGTACGTTCCCGTTCGTGGGCATTGAAGTGAAACACGTCTTCGAATTCATCCGCTCGCTGAAACAAGATACGCACACCAAGTGGGAGAAGTATCTGCGCGAAGAACGCGAGCAGCGAGGTAGTCCGCAAACAGGTCTCCAGCTGGGTAGAACTTCTCGCTCAAAATGAGGCGAACGGGTGGCCGGGAACCCACGGTGCATGGGGCCGTGCGCGGCATCTGCGCGGTCGGGCGATGTTTTTTTTTCGCTGCTGTGTGGTGTGGCGATTGCACCGATTCGTCGTTGTGTCCTCTCATCCCATGCGATCTGTAGGGGTTGGTGTCACTGCGCTCTGCTTGGCGGTGTGGCTCTCGGTCGGGTGCGGGGCGGCTGGCGTGCCCTCCGGGACCGGCACCACGCCGATTCCGATTGAACTCCCGAGCGTCGTGCAGCTACCTGAGAGTTTAGCGATCAGTGTCGCTCCGGTGCAAGGGGCCGCCGATGTTTCCGTCCCGTTGGGCAAGACGGTGGTCGTTCCCGGCGAGACGCCGCTGCAACAAAGCGTCTATCCGACCGATAACGGGAACACGCGACTCGACGCAATCTTGGCCGTCCTGGCCAACGTCTCGGCCAATAGCGATGCGACCGTGACGAGCGCGAGCGGCACGACCGACGATGGCAGTGCCTGGGTCGCGGATTTTTCCGCCGCGGAATTTCCGACCGTGGATTTCGACACGGCCGGATTTCCCACGCTCGATTGTAGTGCAACCTGTTCGGGGCATACCGCGAGTTATCCCGTCTGCATGCGGATTTGGGTCGGGGGCAAGCGTGCGGCGTTTTTTAAGATCTTGAGCGCGGTCGATGCTGCCGGTGGGGCCGGTTGTTTCTACACCGTCTCCGACGTCACGGCGAGCGCCGCGTCGAGCGCAGCACTCTTTACCGGGACGGAGTCCTACGTTCTGGCGGGCCGTTGGGACTTCCGCGACACGGCGAGTCGCTGGCTAGAGTTGGTGTCGTCGACTACAGCGGCCGACGCGGAAGGCGTGCGGATCGACAGCCATCACGCGGTGTTGAACGCCGCCACGGCGACCGACGCCACGGTCACGACGTTGGCCCGCTTGCGGGGGCAGATCACGGTCGGTGAATCGCCGTTGGACATTGAAGCGGTGCATCGCTGGACCGACACACTGAGTCAATCGAGTTATACGTTGACCAACGACACGACCACGACCGACGCGGGCTGTTTCGATTTGGAGACGGGTGAGGAGGTTTTTACCGATGTGGCCGGATGCGAATCGCTGACGATCACGGAAGAGCGCGCGCCTGAAGAGGCGACGCCGCCGCCGTTGGAAGAGACGGTGATGGTGGCGACGCTCGACGAGTCGAGTAGTAGTTCGTCCGGCAGCAGCTCCAGTGGTGGCGATGGCGGCAGTTCGTCAAGTAGCTCCAGCGGTGGGAGCAGCAGCGGAGACGCGAGCAGTTCTTCCAGTTCGTCCAGCGGTGGGAGTAGTTCGGGTGGTGGCGCCACACTCCCGACCGTGGCGTTCACTGCGACGAGTGCAAGTGGTGCCGAGTCCACCGGATCCGTGTCGGTGCAAGTCACGCTGTCCGCCGCGAGTGCCGATGCTGTGACCGTGGCGTATGCTGTCACCGGCGGGACGGCCACCGGGAGCGGCACCGACTTTACGTTAGCGAGCGGAACGGCCACGATCAGTGCCGGCAGCACTACGACCACGCTTGCGCTGGCGATCGTCGACGACGCGCAGGTTGAGAGCTCCGAGACGGTGATCGTGACCCTCTCCAATCCGGCAAACGCCACGCTCGGGACCAACACGAGCCACACGTATACGATCACGGATAACGACACGCCGCCGGGTGTGTCGTCGTCCACGCCTGCAGCGGGTGCCACCGAGGTGAGTATCAGCAGTGCGGTCGAGGTCACGTTCGACCGGGCCATGAATGCCGCGACGCTGACCACGAGTACGTTCACGCTGACCACGGGCGGCACGCCGGTGGCGGCCTCCGTGAGCGCCGCCGGCACGACGGCCACGCTGACGCCGACGAGTTCGCTTGCCTACAACACCACGCACGAAGCGACGCTCACGACCGGCGTGCAAGACAGTGTCGGCAATGCGCTGAGCACGCCAACTTCGTGGAGCTTCACGACTCGCCCCGCCCCGGGAAGCCTCGATACGAGTTTCAATAGCACCGGGAGCGTCGAGACGGACGTCGTCGGGACCACGAATCAGAACTTCGCGTACGACATGGCCCGCCAGTCGGATGGGAAATTGGTCGTGGTCGGATCGACCGGGAATGCGATGGTGCTGCGCTATACCAGCGCCGGGGTGCTCGACACGACCTTCGATTCGGATGGCGTCGTGCTGGCCAGTGCGGAGAGCGGGATGGGCCGTTGGAATGCCGTTGCGATCCAATCGGATGGGAAGATCGTCGTGGCCGGCACGACCTCTGACAACGCCGACATGATCATTGCGCGCTACACCACGACCGGCTCACTCGATACGGACTTCAGCGCCGACGGGAGCGTGACCGTGAATATCAACGACCCGACGGGTGCCACGGAATATACATACGATGCCTTGATCGATGCCAGCGGACGGATTGTCGTGGCGGGTGGCGCCGGCACGCAGACCGCGCTGGTTCGGCTCACCAGCAGCGGCGCGCTCGACACCACGTTCGGCGGCGACGGGATCGTCGTCACGAGCACCTTCGGCGGTGACGACAGCGCGCAGGCGATTGCGTTGCCCGCCAGTGGCGCCGGATTATGGGCCGCCGGCCGCTACTATGACGGTTCAGAATATAACGTCTATTTGATGTTCCTCAACAACGAGGGCGACATCGACGTGGTGTTTAATACCGACGGTGTGGCCACGTATGACGTACAAGCAGGGAGTGCGCTGAATGATATGGTGTCGAGCATGGTCGTGCAGTCGGATGGCGATATCTTGATTGCAGGCTCGGTGGCCACGACCACGGACGAACTGTTTGTGCTGAGAGTGGATGGTGCCAGTAACGGCGCACTCGACACCGCGTTCAGCGGCGATGGGATCTTCACGACGACGATCGGGACGCATACCACGGCGAATGCCAACGACCTCGTGGTGCAATCCGATGGGAGCATGTTTGTGGTCGGGAACGCCTGGACCAATGTTGCCGAATTCTACTATGTCGTGGCGCAAATCAGTAATGTCGGCGTGCTGAATACCAACTTCGACAGTGACGGGATCTTGACCATTGCCACTGGCGGGACTGGCACGACGGGCGAATTCGACGCCGCCGTATTGCAGTCCGATGGTAAATTGGTAACGGCCGGATATGCTGACTTTTCCTCCGGTTCAAACAATGTCGTCGTCTATCGCCTCTGGCCGTAACCTGAGACCTGCCCAGGCCGGGTATAACTGCTCACTCAAAATGAGGTCAACGGGTGACCGCCAACCCACGGAGCATGGCGCGGCGCGTGGCATCTGTGCGTTCGGGCGACGTTTTTTTTTCGCTGCGGCGTGGTGTGACGATTGCATCGATTCATCGCTGTGTCCTCTCATCCCATGCGATCTGTAGGGGTTGGTGTCACCGCGTTCTGCTTGGCGGTGTGGCTTTCCGTCGGATGTGGGTCTGCCGGCGTGCCCTCCGGAACCAGCTCCACGCCGATCCCGATTGAATTGCCGTCGAATTTCGCGATGCCGTCGGCCTTGTCAATTGGTGTCGATGAAGTGACCGATACGGCGAATGGAAACCTCGCCGTCGAAAAATCGACCGACAAGACACTGCCTGGAGAAAATGCCCTGGCCCAAGGGCTTTATCAGACGGACCAAGATAATGCGCAGTTGGATGCGATCCTCGCGCACTTGGCGGCGGTGACTGCCGAGGCGAGCACCTCGGTTACCAGCACCATTGGCACCACTGCGAATGGGGGCGTATGGTTCGCCGACTTTACGGATTTCAGTTTCCCGACGCTGACCAGCAGCATCTCGGGGATCGATTGCACGGCCGCTTGCTCAGGGAACACTGGGGAGTTCCCGATCTGCGTGCGCATTACCGTGGGAGGAAAGCGGGTATGGTATGGCAAGATGACCTCGCCGGTGACCTCCACAAGTAGGGGGGCCGGTTGCTTCTACACGTTTTCGACGGTGACGGATGCGTCCACCGAGGCCGCTCTCTTTGATGGGACGGAGTCGCACCTTATTGTGGGTACTTGGGATTTTACGGATAGCACGAGTCTCAAGCTGGATATGATTTCGGCGACCACGACGGCGGATTCATCGGGCATTCTCAACTCCGGAACCCGCGCGGTTTTGACCGAGACCAGTGCATCCAGCGCGTCAATCAATAGCCCCTCCGGCAAGAGTATCGGCAGCGCTACGCGGACCGCCAATGTCAATGGTACGCTAGTGGACAATGGCGAGTCGAAGACCGTCACGGTGATCGACCGTTGGAACGCCGCGACGATTCGCGCCACTCAGACGATTACGGGGAGTACCGCGGTCAATGTCGATGGCTGTTTCATCACCGGTACCGTCATTCCGACGGGCGATTGTCTGACGATTGACGACGTCATTCTAGTGGAACAATTTTCGCTGCCCACGGTGGCCGCCGTCGCCTCGCCGCCGTCAGTGACGGGGACGAGTCCCGTTGACGGGGCGACCGCCGTCATGCTCAATTCGTCCGCCACAGTGACATTTAGTGAGACTATGGATGGTTCGTCTATTACCGCGAGCACATTCAAGCTGACCGACGGCAGTGGAGCGGTGGTGAATGGGACGATTACCATCGGCGATGATGCCACCACCGCCATCCTGATGCCCACGACGCTCCTTACCGCTAGCACGACCTATACGGGGACCGTGACCACCGGCGTGACCGATACGGGCGGAACGCCGCCCTCTGCGCCATACACCTGGAGTTTTACGACGGGGACTGAAGTGGACACTAAAGTGCCATCGATTGCGTCGACCAGTCCCGTGAATGGCGCCACGCGAGTGGCGGTCAATGCCCAGATGACGGCCACCTTTAGCGAAGCCATGGATTCGAGCACGGTGACGACCAGCAGCTTCACCGTACGCCCTACCGCCGGAGGGGCTGCCGTTTCCGCCGCAGTCGACTACAGTGGCACGACCGCGACGCTCACGCCCACTGGCAATCTGAGTTACAGCACGTCCTATACCGCAACGATTTCGACCGCAGTGAAGGACACGGCCGGCAATGCCTTGACGGCCGCGGCGAGTTGGGAGCTCACGACCATCGCCGAGAGCGGTCACTACAACCCGCAATTCAGCGGTAATGGGTGGTACGACGAATCGTTCTCGACCACGGGCGACGGCTTTGATTCACTGCAAAGTGTGGTCGTACAATCCGATGGAAAAATCGTCGCCGTTGGAACGGCATACAATGGGACAGATCAGGACGTCCTCGTCGTTCGATTCAACGCGGATGGATCATTGGATTGGTATGACCTGGTCGATCTCGTCGGCGGAGGTGATTTCGGCCAGGGGGTCGCCCTGCAATCGGATGACAAAATTGTCGTGTCGGTCTGGGCCAGTAACAGCGATGATACGGAGCGCAATTTTGCAGTACTGCGCTACACGACCAGCGGCGCGCTCGATCCGACCTATGGTGGCGGGGATGGCATCGCGCTCGTCGATTTCAATGCCGCCGCAGATACCGACACACAATATGACTTAGTGATCAATCCGTCGGATCAGGCGATTCTCTGCGGACAGATCGGAGGTCGAGCTGGCCTTGCACGCTACGATACGAATGGTGATCTCGATACGACCTTTGCCACCAATGGGACGTACTCGGATGCGGATTTCGATTTCTTCTTTGACTGTGCGATGGATAGCGATGGCAAGATTGTGGCTGTCGGCGAGGATCAGACCTTCGATACGCCGGGACAGGATATCGCGATTGCGCGTTTCTCGGCCGCGGGCGCACTGGATACGAGCTTTAGCGTGGATGGGCGAAATGCGTTCACCGTCGGGAGCGCGAGTAATGAACAGGGATTGGGCGTGGCCATCCAGAGCGACGGCCAGATCGTGATCGTGGGACAAACTGATAACAATTCGACCTCGAATGACTGTGTCCTCGCCCGCTACGGCACGACCGGAACTCTGGATGCCGACTTCGGCAGCTCCGGAATCTTCCAATTTGGTAACGACGCCGGAGGCGAATTGCAAGACCTCTGCTACGATGTCGCTATTCATTCCGGCGGCCGCATTGTCGTGATCGGATCCAGCACAGGGGATGCCTTACTGGCGCGTGTGACGTCGTCGGGAACGCTCAACACGACGTTCGATTCGGACGGCTTGGCGGTCTTTACCGAGGCTGGCGGTGGCACAGGACTCGCTCTCGACAGCAACGAGGACTACATCGGCGTTGGGAGTGTCCAGGATGGCGGCACGGACACCTTCATTTTCAGTGTGATTCAGTAAAGGATGCGGTCAAATCCATCACAACCGAATGTAGATCGCCGAACGCTGCTGCGGTGTTGTCAGATTGTCTCTGACCGTAACACTTAAAGTGTAATGCCGATCGTGCCGAACAAGACGCGCACGCGTTCCGCGTAGCCGCCGTGTTGGCCGACCAGCGTGTCCAAGACGCCGGCCCAATGGAGATATGCGTCAGGTGCCGGATCCGCGTGGCGCTGGAGTTCAAACGCGATAATTGTGGCGGCCATCGGATGCCAAGTCGCCAAGTCGAGCAAATGCGCCAGACGGAGCAAGGCCCGCCGTGCGGCGGCATGATCGAGTGGTATCATGCCGCAATCGACCATCCGCAAGACGTGGAACTGCTGCGCAAAATAATGCGGCGGGTCTTCGGCAATGCGCCAGACAATGCCGCCATCGGACTCGGCCCATTGGGCAAGGGCAGATTCGGGGTCCGGTGCCGCCAACCGAGCCGGGCCGCAGTGGGCGTGGAACGCAGGGAGTAGGGCTTCGGCACTTGCCCGTACGACGTCGATTCCCAAAGTCGGGCGGACCGGTTCAAACGACGTATTTTCGAGCAGGACCTCCGAGACGCCCAGCAATCCGGCGTCTTGGCCGAGGATGTGCTCGATCGTGCGGCGGCCGCGTTGGTGACACCAGGCGCCGAAGTCCGTGAACAGCTCTCTGGCGGCGCGGGCCAGCGGGCCCCGCTGGCGCGTTGCGGTGGGCGACGGGGCCAACCGCTGGAGCCGGAGTCCCGCAGCCGTGAGGAACGCCGCCCCGGTCAGACGACGCCGAACCGACGCCGTTAACGGCGCGCGGCTGTGCCACCATGTCCCGGAGAGCGGAGGAACGCCAGATGTTGGGTTGATCGCCATCGCCTCACTACTATCGGCTGTCGGTCGAAAAAGTTGCTGAGTAGGAGTGACTTCCTTTAATACCCCTCGCCCCGACGGGGAGAGGGTTCCGCCGGAGGCGGAGGGTCAGGGTTCATTACGGCCAAAATAATAATCCCGTCAGGCTGAGGCCGATGAAGAATGACGCCCACGGATTTGGCACGAAGTAACTGTAGACCATCAGCGCCAATCCTAGCGCAATATGGCGTGTGCTCTGGGTTTTACGCCCATACCGCCACGCCGCATAGCCGACGATCCCGAAGAAGAACCCATAACAGAGGGCATAAAAGTCGAAATTGAGGAATGACGTGCTCATGCCGTATTTCGCTCCCGCCCCGACTCCAAGCGGCCGAGCAAACGCAACAGTCCGTCGAGGATCGTGAGCGGGTGCGGCGGACAGCCGGGGATGAAGAGGTCCACCGGGACTGTGGACGTGGCGCCGTTGTGGCACGCGGGGCTGTTCAGGAACGGCCCGCCGCTGATTGCGCAGGCGCCGACCGCGATGACGAGTTTCGGATCGGGGACCGCCTCATACGTTTTTTGCAGCGCCAGCCGCATGTTTGCCGTGACTGGGCCGGTAATGACCAAGCCGTCAGCATGGCGTGGCGACGCGACGAATTGGATTCCGAAACGGCTCAAGTCGAAGACCACGTTGTTCAGTGCTTGGAGTTCCAGCTCGCATCCGTTGCAGCCGCCGGCACTCACTTGGCGCAGCTTCAGCGATCGTCCGAACAACGCGCGCATTTTCCGATCCAACGCCGTGGCCAACGGGAGCGCAGCGTCCCGTAGCAGCAAGCCCTCGCGCGTGCGCGTGGCTAACCGATAATCCGGCGTCCACGCGATTGCGCCGCTCGGACAGGCCTCCGCGCACGCGGGACAAAACGTGCAACGGCCGAGGTCGAACGTCAGCGGCGCGAGCGTGATCGCCTCGGTCGGGCAAGCGTCGCGACACGCGGTGCAGCCGGCAGCGCAACGGCCGGCGTCGATCGTCGGGCGACCGCGGAATCGCTCCGGCAGCGGCTGTGCCGGGGGGAAGGCCTGCGTCCGATGTCCTTGCTGCCACCGTGTTTTGAACGTGTCCCACATCGTCCCGGCTCCCGGTGTTACAAATCGTGTCCCGCATACGACAAATTGAAACTTTTATTACACAATGGAAAGTCGGAGATCTGTCCGCCGCGGCACGCCCACGCGAGTCCCATCCAGTTGTGGAAGGACGGATCGACGACATCGTAGGCGTCGATCGCGCCGTATGCGTCGGTCCGCACCACATGGACGATTTCGCCCCGCCAGCCCTCGATCAGACTGACGACCAAACGGTCCGCCGCCAACGATTCACACGGCGCACCCGGTTCCACGCGATGTACGATCCGACACTGTTCCGCTGCGAACGTGAGCGCTTGCTGGGCCTCCAACACGCGGAGCAGCGCGCGCGCGTACACGTCGCCGGAGGCCAGCCGCACCGGCGGGATGTAATGAAACCGATACGCCCCGCTCGGGTAGTCGGTGCGCACGTCGCGCAGCAAATTACTGGCGCGCGCGGCTGGGCCGACCAGCCCCAGTTGGCGTGCCACCTTTTTTGCGACCACGCCCGTTTGTTCGAGTCGGGTGACGACGGTTGATTCGGCGAAGAAGAGGTCGGCGATCGCCTTGAGGTCCCGTTCGGCCTCCGCGAGTTTGGTGCCGCAGCGGGCGCGCAACGCAGCGGTGAAAGCGTGACACACTCCACCCGGATACACCAGCGAACGGCCGTACCGATTACCGGTCAGCTCCATCAGCAGATTCAAGAATTCCCCGCGCAGCCGTCCAAAATACGCCGCGGCCGGCAAATAGCCGATGTCCGCCGCCAATGCGCCGAGGTCGCCGACATGGTTTGCCAGTCGTTCCAATTCCAACGCCAGCGCGCGGAGCTGCTGCGCGTGGTGTGCAACCGCGACGCCGGCCAGGCCTTCGATCGCCTGCGCATAGGCCCAGCTGTGCCCGATCACCGTGTCTCCGGCCAGCGATTCGGCCACGACGGCACGACGCGCGGGCGTGGCGACGCGCAATAACGCAGACGCGCCCCGATGTTGGTAGCCGAGCGCGATTTCCAAATGCAGCACCTGTTCGCCGTGACATTGGAAACGAAAATGACCAGGTTCAATGATGCCGGCGTGCACCGGTCCCACGGCGACTTCATGCACGGCGTCGCCTTCCACGGCGAAGAACGGGTAGTCGCGTTGCGTTCGCACCGGCTTCAACCAGGGGTGGCCTTCGGGGAAAATTCCGTGCTGCTCGTAGACGACGCGCTCGAATAACTGGGCCTCCGGCAGGTCCGGCGTCAGTGCGGGATACGCCGCGTGTCCTGCCGGAAATGTCGTGGCCGCGATCCGCAATTCGTTCCGTGTATCGAGGCCGAGGATCGCGTAGACGCACCGGCCGCCCTCCGCTGTCGCTGCTGTCGGCAGTGCAAGCAAGCGCGCGCGAGCGGTTTGACAGGTCGTCACAATCCACAAGCGCCACGCTTCCGGCGCGAGTTGGGGGATCGCCGTCGTGACTACGGCCACGCCGTTGCGGGCGCTGCAGCCGCCGAGATTCATGATCCCCCTCCGATGAATGTGGCCGCGCGGGCGACAAGGGTTTGCAGTCCGGCAGGGAGATAGAGACCGAGGCCTGCGACGCCCAACGCGAGGAGGGCGGGGGCGATCATCATCCGTCGCGGCAGCGCCGGCGTTTGCGCGATCTCCGCATTGGCTGCGCCGAAGAGCATGCCGAACAGCGCGCGCGACATGACGACGAAGATGATGCCGAGACACAGCAGATATATGGCCATGACTGCATAGTGACCGTGCGCCACGCCGCGTTGCAGGATCAGGAATTCGCTGACGAACGGTGCGAACGGCGGAGCTCCGACAATGGCGAGTCCGCCGATGGCGAACAGTGTGCCGACGCGCGGCGCGGTCCGCAGTAATCCAGTCACATCGCCGATCACTTTCGTTCGGTACAGTGTCAAGATTTGCCCGGCGACCAAGAAGAGGAGGCCTTTGGTGAGCGAGTGATTGATGGCATGCAGCAGTCCTGCCGCACCCGCGCCCACGCCGACGGCCAACGCCAAAATGCCCATATGTTCGACGCTCGAATACGCCAGTAGGCGTTTGTAATCCCGCTGCCCCGCAATGAATGCAGTGGCGACGAGCAATGATACGAGACCGAACAGGATCAAGAGCCGATTCATGAACGCGCCCAGTCCTGCGGCATCCGCCACTTGATAAAAACGCACGATGCCGAGGAAGGCGCAATTCAGCAATGCCCCGGAGAGGAGCGCCGAGACAGGGGACGGGGCTTCGCTATGAGCATCGGGGAGCCAATTGTGCAGCGGGGCAAGCCCCATTTTGGTGCCGAAGCCGATCAGGACTAAGATGCAGCCGATCCGCAACCAACGCTGATCGAGCGCCGCGGCGTGATGGATGAGCGACGGCACGGTGAGATCGACGTGTGCCGCGCGTCCCGACGCGGCGACGAAGAAGAGCCCCAGCAGTGCCAGCGCGATCCCGACGGAACAAATGAGCAGATATTTCCACGCCGCCTCCAGTGCGCCCGGGTGGCGATGGTAATAAATGAGCGGCGCCGACGCGAGCGTCGTGGCCTCGACGGCCACCCAGAGCACGCCGAAATGCGGCGTGACCGTGGTGAGCGTCATCGCGGCGAGGAAGAAGAGCATGCACGGCGTGTACAGATGACTGACGCCGTCATCCAGCGTCGTCTCTTGCTCCTGTTGGAAATATCCGAGGCTGTAAATCGCGACGAGGAAAAATAGCACGCTGATGATCAGCAGAAAGACCTGACCGATCGGATCGAGTTGCAAAAAACTCTGCCACGAGACCGGCACTTGGCGGCCCCACGCCGTCAGCGTGGCCAACGTGCCGAGCGTGTGCCATGCCGCGCCGCCGACCAAGATCGCCCGCCGCGCCGCGCGCCGCCGTTCGCCGCGCACCAGCAGACTCGCGATCCCCAACGCCATCGGCCCCAGTACTAAGAACAACACGATCATTCGGTGTCCTTTAGTGTGGAGAGTGCCTTCGTGTTGATATGATCGAACGTCCGGTGAATGTGATAAATCATAATGCCCATCACGAAGACGCCGACCAGCAAATCGAGCAGTACGCCCAGTTCCACCGTCAGCGGGAAATCGGTCAGCAACGTGGAGCCGAACAGAAAAATCCCATTCTCCAATACCAGAAAGCCGATGATCTGCGAGACCGCTTGCGTGCGTGTAATCAGAATCAGAAAGCCGATCAGGAACGTGGCGAACGCGACGGGAATGGTGAGCGGGGAGAGGATCGTGGCCGGCAACGGCAACACGCGCGCGCTGGAAAAAGCGATCACGAGAATCAGCCCGCCGGTCAGCAGCGAGACATGCAGACTCACGCCCGGCTCGGCCTCTTGGCGCACCGCAGCCTCGCGAATGGATCGGTGCAACAGGACCGGAATCGCGATCGCCTTGATCACAAAGATCACGATCGCGAGCGGGATGCGATGCCAATTCGACATCTCGCCCTCCAACCACGGGATGGCCGCCAACAGCGCGCCTTGCACGGCCGCGAGGCGGATCGCTCCGGCCAAGCGCGCGCTACCGAGCAAGAAAAACGCCGTTAAGATGATGCCGATGAGGATCCAGTTCATAGTGTCAGTAGTGTGACCAGCAGCGCAAAGACCGCCATCACGAAGTTCGCCATCAGCAGTTGCGGGATTTTGACCAGCCGCCAGCGCGCCATCCCTGATTCGATCAGGCCGACGCCGATCGCCATTGCGCCCATTTTCACCAGCAGCCATCCCGCAGCGAGGAGTGGCGCATACGTCGGTTGCGGCCACCACAGGCCCGCCACCACGCTGAGAAACAGAAACAGTTTCAGCCCGCGCCCCAGTTCGATCAGCGCCAGATCGACGCCGCCATAGTCGAGGACCATCACTTCGTGGATCATCGTGAGTTCCAGATGGGTCGTCGGATCGTCGATCGGGAGCCGCGAATTTTCCGTTAGCAAGATGAGAAAGAAGATCAGCGCCAACAGGACCAAGATCGGTTGCAATCCCGCCGTGACGGGAATGCGCGACAGGATCGTGTCGAGTGACGTGGCATGGGTCAGGATCGCGAGCGTGATGAAGCCGAGGATCGCGGCCAATTCGGAGAGGGCGCCGAACGTGGCTTCCCGGCTCGCGCCCATCCCTTCGAAGCTGGAGCCGACATCGAACGCGGCGAGCAGCGTCGCGCAGCGCGCGAGGCCGAGGGCGTAGAGGAACAGCAGCAGATCGCCGGAAAAATGGAGCGGCGCGGCCCCGATGCCCGGCAACAGCGCGATGCAGAGGATCAATAGGGCTACGTTGACGACGGGCGCGAGCGGCAGGACCCACGAGGCCGTGTGACTATACACGGTTCCTTTGCGCAACAATTTGTTGAGGTCGCGATAGACTTGCAGCAACGGCGGCCCGCGTCGTCCTGCGACCAACGCCTTGGTCTTCGCGATCAGTCCGAACAACCCCGGCGCGACGAGGAGCGGCAGCAGAAAATGGAGTCCGAGCAGCAGCGGTTTAGATCCCAAACCAGACCTCCCAGAGGAGCAGTACTACGAGGGTCGCGAAAATGAAGGCCAGATAATCGCGAATTTGTCCCCGTTGCAGATGCCGCAACGCCCGTAGTCCGCGGGCGACTGTCCAGTAAAGCGGGGCATACAACGTTCGCTCCGCGATGTCGTCGACTCGTTCCGAAAACATCGCAGTGGTGGGGAAGAGTCCGTGCAAATGACTGCCGTGGGTCTGCGGGCGCAACAGCCCGCGAAACACCGCCCCCAACGGTTGGACGTACGATGCGCCGCTGTATTGCATCCGTGAGGTCGGCGCAGCAAATCCGCAATCCCACGTGAGGGCGCGCCGCGCGCCGGTACGCCGCCCGAGCCAGTGCCGCAGCAGCGCGAGTCCGGCGATCAACAGCACAATCCCCCATGCGGCGGCACACAACAGACGGAAGTCGTCGTGCAATGTCGCCAAGTCGCTCGGCGCCGCCATGCCCCAGATCTCGCACACCGCCTGCGTCGTGCGCATCAGCCACGGCCAAAGCACCAACGGAAACAGTCCGATCCCAACACAGAGCGTGGCCGCCGTCCACAATGCTCCGCGCATCGTGCCGCCGGCGTCGTGGAGTGCAGGGAGTGGGGTGCGCGGAGCGCCGAGAAACACCGTGCCGAAGGTCTTCGTGAACGCGACCAGTGCCAGACCGCCGGCCAGCGTGAGCGCCAGCATGCCGCCGCATGCCAGAAACAGTGGCACATGGTGCAATTCCTGACAGGCGCGCAGCAAGCCCAGATACAACACCCATTCGCTGACGAAGCCGTTCAACGGCGGCAGTCCGCTGCCCGCCACCGTCCCGATGGCAGCCGCAGCGCCGGTGATCGGCAACTGCCGTAACAAGCCGCCGAGCCGGTCTAACAGCCGCGTGCCGCTGGCGTGGGTGACGTGTCCGTACGCAAAGAAGAGCAGACTTTTAAACAGCGCATGGTTCCAGATGTGCCACAACGCGCCCGCGCCCCCGAGCCAGCAAATCCACGGCTGATGCAATGTCGCGCCGAGCAATGCGAGTCCGATCCCGATGAAGATGATCCCGCTATGTTCCACCGTGCTGTACGCGAGCAATGCCTTGCAGTCCCGCTGCATCGTGGCGTAGAGCGCGCCGAACACTGCCCCGACACTGCCGAGACCGATGACGAGTCCGCCCCACCATAACGGGGGGAGTCCCAACCAACTCAGTACGCGCAGCAGACCATACATGCCGAGCGTAATCATCACGGCCGACATGAGCGCCGAGATGTGGCTCGGCGCCGCCGGATGCGCGTGCGGCAGCCAGACGTGGAGTGGAAACAACCCGGCCTTGGTCCCGAAGCCGATCAACGCGCAGAGAAAAAGGGTGCCGCGCAGTCCCGCGTTCCAATCGCCGATGCCGCGGAATTGATCGAAGTCGAGCGAGCCGACCGCCGACCCGATTGTGACGAACAAGACCAGCAGCAACGCCGTGGCCAGATGCGCGATCCCGAAATAGAGCCATCCCGCGCGCCGTGCGACGGCGGATTCGTGATCGGTCGTCACCAAGAAAAACGACGCGAGCGACATCAGTTCCCACGCGAGCAACAACAGGAATCCGTTCCGCGCCAATACGACAACGGCCATCGAGGCGATCAGCAGTGGGAACCACGCGGCGGTGGCGAGCAGCGTGGCATCGTCGCGGAGATACTCGAACGCGAACCAAGCCGTGAGCGCGGCCAGGACCCACAGCATCAGCAAGAAGAATGCACTCAATGGATCGAGCCCGAGGGCCAGATGCAATCCCGGCAGCGGTTCCCCGGCCAATGTCCATGTGGTGACGGTCGCCGTGCCGAGCAACGGCACGACGCCGATCACGCCGCAAAGCGCCGCGAGCAGCACTGCGCCGCAACTCCAACGCCGTCGCCATTCCGCGGTGGGCGCCGTCGCAGTGAGCGCCGCGCCAGTAAACAGGAGCACCAGCGCCGCGAGCTGGGCCATCATGGCGACATCCCCTCCCGCTCGGCGAAGGTGCGTTCGACCGCGCGGAAGCGTTCCATGACGGCCGCGGCCGGCGGCCGGCTGCGGAGCCAATCGATCAGTCCCGGGTGCTGCAACACGAACGCGAGCCGTGACAAGAGTTGCAAATGATCGCGGATCGTCGGCGCGAGCAAAAGGCAGAAAGTATGGATCGGGACTCCGTCTGCGGCACCGAAGTCGAGCGGATGGGCCAAAAAGCAGAGCGAAAGCGCCGGTTCGGCGATCGGGAGCACGATCGGGTTGCGCACATGCGGCACCGCGACGCCGTCGCCGATCCCGGTGGAGCAGAGCGTCTCGCGTGCCATCAGGAGTTGCGCCAGCTCGGCGGCCGAAAATCCCGGCGGCAACGGCGCCAGCAAAGCCAATGCGGACAACACCTCCGCGGTGTCGGCTCCCGAGATGTTTTCGTGCACCCCGCCGCGCTCCATCGCGCACGCCAGCGGCAGCGTCTCCGCGACATCCGGCTCGCGCTCCGACGGTTCATCTGCCAGCACCAAATCGGCCGGCACCGCATGTCCGTGCCGATGCGCCCACTCGATCACCGCGTCGCGACTGAAGCGATATTGTTCATGGACCTTCTGGGCCGGCAGGCTCCCACTACGGATCCAGCCAAGGACGGTCTTTTCCGGTACCTGAAAGAGACGGGTCAAATCCCGCACCGTAAGGTGCATATGCGCCGCGCTTTACGGCCTTCCTCCCCCCGATGCAATCAGAAATTCTCAACTTCATCCGAGTGGGGACAGGTACCTTGCGATGCAGGAAAATCAGGTATCGCAAGGTACCTGTCCCCACTCGGATGCATTTCGGTGACCGCGGTCATAGTCGCAGCTGGTGATCCCGATTACAGCGTGTCGCGTATGGAATTGGCGCTTAACGCATGGCTTATGCCACTCGCCGTCGGTCTCACGGTCGTGGCCGTGACCTGTCTCGCCGACCGCTGTGGTGCGCGGGTCGGCGGTTTCTTGGCGACCATTCCCGTGACCTCGCTCTTCGGCATCGTCTATCTGCTGTGTACCGTGAGCGACCGGCAACTTGTCTCCCCGATCATCTTAGCAGGCAATTATTCCGTGCTGGCCTCGCTCGTCGCGATCCCGGCGTACGCCGTCGCTGTGGCGTGGAGTCGCGGGCTGTCGAACGGCGTGCGGGTATGTGGCGCACAAGTCGTGTTCTTTATCCTGTACCTCGCGCTGGTGCTGGCCGCGCGCCGCTGGCTTCCACTCGGCCACTATCTCTTCGCCATCGATGCACTGCTCGGCCTCCTATTGGTGGTCGGTCTGCGTCGCCGTTCACCCCGCCCCGTCACCACGTCGCGCCGCCTCCCGTGCACACCCGCAGAATGTCTGCTCCGTTTTGCGAGCGGTGTCTTGATCATGGGACTGTTGCAAGTCGCCGCCCGCCTCGACACTGTTCTCGCTGCGGTCTTGGCCGTCTTCCCCGGGATTTTCTCGATCAGCCTCGGCATCATGGGCATCCGCCAATCCGCCGAATTCTCCGCCCAAGCTGCCACCTCCGGCAGTCTCGGCGTCATCGCGATCGCGCTCTTCATTGCCGGCTTCGCCCTCTGGATCCCCGCGCTGCAACACGGTCAACTGTTCGCCGTCCTCTCCGCCGCGCTGACCGCCTGTACCTTTTACACCCTCGGCCTTTGGGGACTGCATCGCGTGACCCGTAGCGCGCACAGGGCGCGGGTTAATTATCTGGCGTCCGGAGATGCGGAGTCAGTGGCCCCCCCCATGAGGTCGGCAAACGGTGGAAGGAGTTTCGCAAACACGCCCCACCCGCAAAGGAAGGATGGAGGTTGCCCTACAGGGGCACTGAAATAAAACGAGCCGCTAAATCCAATAGGAGGCCCTCGCATACTGCGCATTTCGTGTACGATGGAGACTCCGATCCGTCCCCCATTTTTTAGATCGACATTGATTTGACACGCCGTGGGCAAGAAACCGTCCGAGCTTTGTCTCACCTCCGGTGTGTCCGTAAAATCTATGACGTGAGGTGGAAAGTGCCACGTTCGGTGCCCCGAGTGATCTCTTCGCGCGGTCAGTTGATATATAGGTGGGTTGAGGATCTGGGCAAATGTTGGATCGAGTGTATCAAATACCGGCGCGCAGGCCGTGACCTTGGACATCTGGTCCGGCGGGCCTGTCTCCATAGCGTCAAGCAGCCACAAGGCCGACTGAATAAATCGAGTGTTGCCACAAAAAGGATCATCTACGCGGCCCAGTTGTCGGGTCAGTTCGTAGATACTGTGATCCAGAATAGAGAGCGAACGCCATTCTGGTCCCTGACAGTATTGCCAACGTGCGGATTACTACATCCGAAGCGCAACCGCGTTCGCCGCTGGTGTGGGAGAGGAAGGCGGCCAGTGTGCCGGCGTGTATCCAAGTGGGTGTGATCAACTCTTCACATCTCACGAACCACGTTCTCTTTCGATAAAGGTAGATGGCCCATGCCGCATCCCGTGCGCAGGCGGTCATGTTGCAGCGATTGACTAATATATCTGATCAGATATATTAAGATGTATGAATCCGGTTTACACATTGCGGGCCTGTGCTGGGCTGACCCAGCAGGAGTTGGCCCGAAAGGCAGGGACTTCTCAACCCACAATTGCCATGTATGAATCGGGAGAGAAATCACCGTCGATGTCTACCTTGCAGCGGTTGGCTGCATCATTGGGGCTTGAGCTTGTTGTCAATTACGTCTCAAAGTTGACCCGAGAGGATCACCGAAGTCTTGCCTATCACCACGCCATCGCAAAGGCATTGAGACAAGACCCCCGAACGGTCATTCAGCGCGCGAGACGGCTGTTGGCGCATCAGCGCAAAGACCATCCCCACGCCGCGCAACTCCTTAACCAGTGGCAAGCGTGGCTCGATCTGCCCATTGATGAACTGATTGCCAGAATGCTCGATGCTGGTGTGATGGCGCGAGACATGAGACAGGTGACGCCCTTTGCAGGTGTGTTGAATGCGCGAGAACGCATGCGCATTTTGAAAAAGTTTCGGAGGGAGAAAACCGCATGAAGCGAGATCAATTTGAGCATACGATTCGCGCGGCAAGTGCCATTTTGGGTGCCACTAAAGTCTTGGTCATCGGCAGCCAAGCAATTCATGCCTCTTATGATGGTACGATTCCGGAGGCACAACGTTCCATTGAGACCGACATTGCGGATTTTGAGGATGAAGATAGCATGAAGGCGGATTTGATTGATGGCTCTATAGGTGAGTTGTCGATGTTTCAGGAAACTTTTGGATATTATGCCCAGGGCGTCAGTGTCAAAACCGCCATCTTACCCGCAGGTTGGAAAAAGCGTCTCATCCCGTATTGTACGCCGACCATGAATGGGGTTACGGCGCTCTGTTTGGAGCCTCATGACTTATGGATTTCCAAGGCCATTGCCAACCGACCTAAGGATGTTGCCTTCTGTAAGGCATTGTCGAGACGAAAATTAGTGAAGCCGACAATATTATTTTCACGCCTCAAAAAGGTCCGGCATTTGGACCCGAAGATTCGGGCGCTGGTGGAAGAAAGAATTCAAGCGATCGTCTGTTCGTGATTTGTAAATGTCCAGATTTTCAAAATCGAACATATGAAACCCCGTATATCGTGTATCGGGCAAATATTACTGGCGCAAAATTTGTGCGCTCCCAACGGGATTACGAGCGGCTCGGCGCCGCTCGTGGCTGGGAAGGAGACGGCCCGGCCGCCAACCTGCGGTCGGCGCCGGCCGGGCCGTGGCATCAACAGCTCTGCCAGCCGAACCCTACGGGTTCTCAGTCCGTTGCTCGCTGCGCTCCCAACGGGATTCGAACCCGTGTTTGAGCCTTGAGAGGGCTCCGTCCTAGGCCTCTAGACGATGGGAGCAAGGACGCCGAAGCGTCAGCGGAGGCATGGTCCGCGGTAGCGATGTTGCGAATGCGAGCTGGCGCAGCATTCGCTTCCTCAGCCCCGAGGTGCGTGCGTGTCTCTAGCAGGCCGGTCACGGGAACGTCAACGGAGACCTCTCAATGCGGAGATGCCATGAACTTCATATTGCAGGAGTGCCGTCTGGTTCGCTATATCCGCCAACGTGTCACTGCGGAACCCATACGCCCTCGGCTGCCTCTTGCTGCTACTGCAGACTGCCCCCGTTGCCATCGCGGCGCCGCGTCCGATCTTGCGCGATCCGGTGACACCGCAACCGCAGGCTCAGACCACGTATCGTCTCCTGAGCTATTGCCAGGAACGATCCGCGCGCCAGCCGCACGACGTCAAAACGTTCCGACACTGCCAAGCCACGCAATGTGATGAAGTGCTCTTAGGCACGACCGACGATCGAGGCCGCGTGCAGCGAATCACGCGACCGTGCCGACACGCCAAATATTATGTGCAACAAATGGTCGGAGACCTTTCGGATAACTACGGACGATATTTCCGCCTGACGGATTCACTCACCGATGTCGAACTGGCAGCCTGGCCCTATCGCATTGCTGAACAGCGCGGCAAAAAGAAAATCCCCCGACACGTTGGCTGCACCGACGCCTGCGGATTCACCGCTTACGTGATGGGACCGGTCCCCCGCACATTGCATATCGACGTGTTGGATGGAGAGGCCGCAGACGAACAATGCAGCCAAAAAACAAACACCCCCGCGCCAATCAAAAAACAACAACTCCGCGCATGCCCGGTTTTTCCCGTCGTAGCACCGAATTCCGACCGCCCTGCGCATGGCGTCCCCACCCGCTAGTGGCTGGTCCCCGGTGGCGTTGTCTTCTCCATACAGGCCGGTTACGGGGACGTCACCGGAGACCTTGAGAAGTGCCGATGAGAGGATAGGTGCTGTAATAGTCCGCTCTGTCCTTTTCGGGACAAACTTGTTAGGGGCACAGCCCGATGCGCATCACGGTTATCGTCAAGCCGAACGCGCGGCAGGAGCGGGTGGAGCGGCTGCCCGACGGGAGTTATCGCGTGGCGGTGCACGCCCCGCCGACCGACGGCAAGGCGAACGAGCGCTTGCTTGCGCTCGTGGCCGCGCATTTCAACGTGCGGCCGTCGGCGGTGTCGCTAGTGCACGGAGCCACGGGGCGGCGGAAATTGATCGAGGTCTTGCTATGACAGATTTCCATTTCGGGAATCTCTTACCGGAGATGGTCCTCGACGCCGTGAGCGCGCAGGGTTGGCGCCCGACCGGGGTGCTGATGCCGCTCAACAGCTACGAGAATCGCGTCTACCAGATCGGGATCGACGACGCGGAACCGTTGGTCGTGAAATTCTATCGTCCGGAACGCTGGAGTCTCGACACAATCCGCGACGAACACCGCTTTCTCCAGACCCTGGCCGCGGCCGAGGTCCCCGTCGTGCTCCCGTTGCCGTTGCCCGTCCATCTGGGGGACTGCGCCACGATCGGGCAGTGGGACAATCTCTATTACACGGTCTATCCCAAGTTTCGCGGCAAGGAACGCGACGAACTGACCAACGACGATCGGCGCTGGTTGGGGCGGTTGCTCGGTCGGCTCCATAATATCGGAGCGCACTTTACTGCGCCGCATCGTTTGCGCCTCAATCCGCAGACATACGGCACGGCCAGTCTCGACTTCATCTTGCGCCAGCCGTTTCTCCCGGAGGACTTGCGAGCCGCGATTGCTACACTCTTACAACAGGCGCTGGATTTCGTGACCCCACACTTCCCCGACGACCTCGCGGCGATTCCGCTGCATGGCGATTGTCATCATGGCAACGTGTTGTGGAATCACGACGGGCCGCACTTGGTCGACTTCGACGACATGGTCGTGGCGGCGCCGGTCCAAGACGTCTGGATGCTGTTCAGCGGCGATGCGACCGAACGCGCCGCGCAACAAGAGGCCTTCTTCACCGGCTATGAGCTGTTCCGTCCGTTCGACCGCGCGAGTCTCCGGCTCGCCGAGCCGCTCCGCACGCTGCGGATGATCCGCCACGCTGCGTGGATCGGCCAACGATATCACGAGCCCGCGTTTCAACGGGCCTTCCCGTACTACGAGCAACGCCGCTATTGGGAGGAGTTCCTGCTGGCCATCAAAGAGCAAATCGCCGTGTTGCAGGAATTGCAGTGGTCATCCGCGCATTAGGCGCTCGGCGGCAGCGGAGCGGCTTCGAGTGCGCGGGCTTCGTCCGGCGTGAGGCGCAGATTTAATTGAGTAAAGAGCTGATCAGCCGCCTCGACGCGGGTCGTGCCGGGAATCGGCACGATACAGCGCGACTTGGTGTGCAACCACGCCAGCGCAATCCGTTGCGGCGTGACGCCGTAATGTTGTGCCAGTTCAACGGCGAGTCCGTGTCCGGCCAGCGCCTTCGCGCCCAGTCTGCCGCCTAACGGACTGTACGCAAAAAAAGTGAGTCCGACCCGTTCGCAATAGGCCAGCACGCCATCGCGTTCCGGCTGTCGATGCCACAAGCTATACCGATTCTGCACCGACACGATGTCGAGCATGTCGCGCGCCTCTTTGATCTGTTCGACGGAGACGTTCGAAAGCCCGACGTGTTGAATGAGTCCCTCCTTCACGGCTTGTCGGACCGGCAACAGCGATTCCTCGATTGGGTACCGTGGATCGGGCGCGTGCCACTGCCATAACGCAATCGGGCGTTCGCCGCCCAGTGCCTCGAAGCTGTGCCGAATCGCCGCGGTCAAGTGGCGTGGATCGCCGTTGACTTCCCAGCGCCCCTCCGGACGGATGAGGCCGCCCTTGGTTGCAACGATGCGTGGTGCCGCGCCTTGCGAGTGACTGAGTGCAGCGGCAATCAAACGTTCGTTATGATGTTTATCCGCTTCATCGATGCAGTATGAATCGGCGGTGTCGATGAACGTGGCGCCGCGTTGCACGGCACGCTGCAGCACGGCCGTGGCCTGTTCCGACGGCGGACGCCCGTCGATCGAGAGCCACATGGCTCCGAAGCCGAGTGAAGAGATGCTGATTCCGGTCTTCCCAAGCGTTGCCGTGGACATCGGGCGTATCCGTATGCTGTCGGTAGCCGCGCCGTCAACTCGAAATGTAACGAGAGAGGCAACGAGCGTTGCGTTTGCGGCCGTGCATTGCTACAGGGCGCCATGGCCTGCGACTACGAATGTACCTATCGGGAACGTGTCCGCTATGCCGACTGCGATTTGCACGCACATCTGAATAACGCGCGCTACTTTACCTTCATGGAGCAGGCGCGGGTCGGCTATCTGTTGGCGATCGGGATGCGGCCGGAGTCGCGTCGCGAATCGATCCCATTCATCCTGGTGCATGCTCGCTGCGATTTTCGCGTGTCGGCGCTGTTAAACGACGAGATCGATATTGCGCTCGGCGTGACCCGGTTCGGAAATTCGAGCTTTACGTTGGGCTATCGTTTGCAGCGCGTCGCCGATGGCGTTGTGTTGGCGGAAGGGGAGACGGTCCAGGCGTGGTTTGACTACACCACGATGCGTGCCGTACCGGTGCCGCTGTCGTTTCGCGAGGCCGTGCAGGCATTGAAGCGGGCGCGGGGTCTTCCGCCGGTTTAACGCGTGGCGCGCATCCGCGTGCCGTGCAAATGGCTCAACTGGATTTCCGTGGCGGGCAGATCGGGCGGAAAGAGCACGCCGCTGATCTTCGCCTCCCCAATGCTGGCCCCATCGAGCAGTGTGGTGGAGAGGTCGAGTCCCCGCAAATCCGTTAACCGCAAGTACGCGCCGGTCAGGTCGGCGCCGCGCAAGTCGAATTTGCGCAAGTCGCACGCGCGCAGTTTGGCGTGGCTTAAGTCCATCCGCATATTCTGCTCGGCAATCTTCCGTGCGTACTCATTGAACTCGGCGTGCTTTTCATCGTGCATTAGCGCGACTAGTTGTTCATCGGCCATTGATCTTCTCCTCAATGCGGGCAGGCTGGGAGCGTGCCATGCCCTTCATGCGTGACCGTGACACCGCTCCAATGGACTTGGTGCCAGCCGCCGCCTTCTACTTGCCGCAAATAATAGACCCCGCGCTCTCCCGGATAGTGGGTCGCGTCTTGGTCGCCGGTGCACCCGTCTTTATAAAACACGTGATAGAAATAGATCGTGCCGGTGGTGCGGATCGCCTTGCCGTGCAGGATTTTCCTGATCGTAAAGGGGGCCATATATTTGAACTTCGGACCGCAGGCCGTCGTGTCGATCTCGCCTAAGCACTGCAACGGTCCGCCGACTTCGCCCTCCGCCACCACGGTGGCCGCGTGCCGCAGCTCCGCTTCTTCCAACGGCGGTGTCAGCGCGTGGGCCGTGCTCCACGTCGTTACGAGCGCGCATCCCAACAGGATTCGGCATAGTTGCGATATCGCCATGGCGCGGTGGGTAGCATGATTGACGGGGCGCGACAACCGGGTTTTCGCTGTGAGTTTTCGTTGCGCTTCCCGGATCGATCCCGTAAGACGCGCTCGCTATGTCCACGCCGTATTTCATTACTGCCGCGTTGCCGTATGCCAACGGGCCGCTCCATTTCGGCCACTTGGCCGGCGTCTATATCCCCGCCGACATCTATCATCGCCATTGTGTGTTGCTGGATCGCGACGTCGTCTTCATTTGTGGCTCCGACGAACACGGCGTGGCGATCATGCTCGGCGCCGAAGCAGCCGGCCAACCCTATCAGACGTATGTCGATGCCCACCACGCGCGGCACCAAGCGCTGTTCGCAGCGTACAACATTCAATGCACGTACTACGGGCGCACGTCCGCGCCGCGCCATGCCCGGGTGGCCCAGGAATTTTTCGTCGCGCTGCGCGACAATGGCGCGTTAGTCCAGCAACAGACGGAGCAGCCCTATTGCAATCACTGCCAACGGTTTGTTCCTGATCGCTACTTGGGCGGCACCTGCCGCTTCTGCGGCTACACGGCGGCGCGTGGCGATGAATGCCCGCAGTGTGGCAAATGGCTGTCGTTCGCCGATTTGCAGGCGCCGTATTGCCAGACGTGTAAAGGGCGCGATATCGGCGTGCGCGGCAATACCGAATGGGCGCTCGATTTACCGCGCTTTGCGCCGCAGCTGCGCGAATGGTTGGCCTCGCGCCCCGATTGGAAAGAAGAAATTCGCAGCTACGCTGTCTCGTTGATCGACAACGGCCTCCCGCAACGTGCCGTCACGCGCGACTTGGCGTGGGGGGTGCCGGTCCCCGGCGAAGAGGCGAGTGGCAAGAAACTCTACGTCTGGTTCGAGGCCCCGATCGGCTATCTCTCCATGCTGATGGAATGTTGCGCACTCCGTGGCGCGCCTGCAGACTGGCGGCGCTTTTGGCAACCGGACGCGCGGATGATTCACTTCATCGGCAAGGACAATATTATTTTCCATACTATCGTCTGGCCCGCGATGTTGTTGGCGAAAGGGGAGGCGGTGCTGCCCGCCAACGTGCCCGCCAATATGTTCGTCCAGTTTGCCGGCCGTCAATTCTCGAAGTCGGCCGGATGGTACGTCGATGCGATGGACGCGTTGCAACAATTCGGCGAAGATCGTCTCCGCTATCACCTCATCAATCTCATTCCGGAACATAGCGACTCCGATTTTACCTGGGAACATTTTGGCGCGAAGGTGAACGGCGAGTTGATCAACAACCTCGCGAACTATGCCCATCGGGTGTTGAGTCTGGTGGCCAAGCCGGGTGTCGGGGAAATAACCGGCAGCGATATCCCGCGAGCGGACGGAGAGCGTATTTTCGAACAACTGCGCCAAACGAGCGCGGCCGTGCGAACACTCATCGACCAATTCGAATTGCGGCGCGCGTTGGGAGAAATCCTGCGACTTGGCGAGCAGGCGAATAAATTCTGTAACGATGCCGCTCCGTGGAAGCTCATCAAACACAACCCGCCCGATGCCCGGCCGGTCTTGGCGTCATGTCTGCTCTATTTGATCGGCATTGGGGCGCTGCTCCAGCCGTTCTTACCGCATTATGCCGGTCTCATTCGATCCGTTTTCCCCAACACGGACTTTACCGCGCTCTACCAAGGGCGCGTCGGTTGGGAGGTCTTGGGTGACCCGTTCGTACTACGTCCGGACGTGAGTTTAGCCATCCCCAAAGTCACTGATGACCAGCTGCGCGCCCAAATCGCGAAGCTCCCCGCTTAAACCTTGTCGCCCCTCCGGAATGAGCTTACTATATTCATCTAAGCATCTTTTGCGATTCAAGTTGTTGGGGACCTTGAAGAATGCCCCAGATGCTAGGCGCCCGGCCCGCCGCGACCGGAGCGTACTTGGTTGTACGTGAGGATCGCGGCGGGCCGGGCAACGACGCAGGTGGGGCATTATTCGAGGTTCCCATGCCGTGGCGGACGATGGGGAGGCACTTAGCCACATGGCCGGTACAAACCGCGCTAATCGGGCTGATCATTCCGTTCGGCTATATCGCCTATTCTTATATCCCGCACCTGACCCAATATACCCTCTGGGGGTGGACCCAGCATTTGTGGCTCCAAGAACGGGCGTTGTTGCTGTATCTCACCGTTCCACCGGCGCTGACCTACGCGATGTTCGGCTACTTAGGGGCGATTCAAGTGCGTCACGTGTTGGCGCAGCAATCCTTGATGGAAGAGTTCCTTCATATGGCCGCGCACGATATCCGGGCACCGCTGACCGTGATCGACGTCGCGACGCAACTGCTCGTGACCCCAATCCAAGGCAAGAGCGCCCCGGATCGGGAGGCCCTGTTTCGCACGATCGCGCGGCAGGCACGTGTGATGCGGGAACTGGTGACTGAACTGCTCGATCTGAACAAAATCGAGGCCGGACAGCTGACGCTCCAGCGCGAACGCGTCTCCATGGAGGATCTCATCCGGCGAGCCTGTGGCGAGATGGCTTTTCTGTTGGAACAACAGAAGTCCGTGGTGGAGATCGTCGTGCAAGGGGCGGACACCACGGCGTGCGTCGATGGATTCCGGATCCGCCAAGTCTTGCGCAATTTGTTATCGAACGCGATTAAACATGTATCCGCCGACGGCCGCTTGCGCCTCACGCTCGACGCCACGGCGCGGCGCCGCATTCAAATCAATGTCTACAACGATGGCCCACCGATCCCGGACGAATACTTTCCGCACCTCTTCAATAAATTTGCGCAAGCCACACGCCGCGACGTAGAAATGGGCGTCGGGCTCGGCCTCGTGATCTGTCACCGGATCATTGCGCTGCACCACGGCCGCATCTGGGCCGAAAACGTCGGCGTGCGGGGTGTCGAATTTTGTTGCACGGTGCCTCGGGCGTGACGGCCGTGTCTTATGCCATGGCAACGACGTGCTCCGGTTGAGCCAGCATGTGTTCTTTGGGACTGCGCTGTCGTCGGTTACTGATGTTCCCGTAGCGCTTGACGCGCCAATGTCTCGCCGAATTGGATGATGCGCGTGCGGAGGTCGTCGCGCACCGAACGGAGGTGCGCCTTCAGCGTGAGCGCGTCGCCCGGTTCCCGCACCGGGTCGGGGTAGCTCCAGAGTTGCATATTCCGCGGGGCCAAGCGCTGTGCCGCGACCAGCGCCGGTTCGGCCAACACGAGCATCCAATCGAAATGCGGATTGGTCAGCTGGTCGAGGCGCTTGGAATATTGCGGCGTGATATCGATGCCGATTTCACGCATCACCTCCACCGTGAGGGCGTTGAGGCGGCCGTCATGGAGTCCCGCACTCTCGATCTGATACTGCGCCGGCCAGAGCGCGCGGGCCAGCCCTTCACCCATCTGACTGCGACAGGCATTGTATTCACAAACAAAGAGGATGCGCATGCCGCCCAGTGTGCTCCGACCGGCGCAGTCGAGCAAGCGGTTTTCCGTTCAGCTATTATTGCGTTGCGCACGCATGAATTGCTCCGTCATTTTATTCAGGAAAGCGCAGTGATCCACTTTGTAGCGCCACGCTGGGAGGGTTCCCGATCAGCGCCCGCATTGGGCTCTGCGCGAGATTTGGAAATCCCAATACCGGGAGCACTGCATCCCAATAAGCGCGCAAGCTCTCGTCTGAAATCTCGAGACCGCTTGCAATGGTGCGCTGGCGTTGCAGCCCGTCCGTTTCGACGCCGTCCCAGCGACTCGTGCTATAGGCCGCATACAGCCGCGATCGGGCCGCGGCCTTGGGGGCACCGGCCACGTCGAAGGCCTCCGCCATGCCGGAAAAATGCTGACCGGCATTGACCGTGAATCCTCCGGCCAGCAGTGCCACGCCCGCCAGATCGCCCCACACCTCGGCGAGAGCGAATTGGCGTTTATCGAGCAATATTCTCATGCCGCGTAGCAGATGCTGGGCCGTCTCTTCGTGTTCCCCACGCGCCCAACTGTTTTGGGCATTGCTCCACGGCTTGCGCAAGCCTCGCAGTTGGCGGGCAAGATTACGGATGGCATCGCTCTCGGAATAGGTCGTGGAATCAGGCAATGCGTCGAGGCATTTCTTGCGCAGCGCGTACCCGATTCCTCCAAGTACGATGACCGGAATGAGTGCTATGAAACCAACACCCGGTGGAATGAGTGCCAAGAGGCCGCTGACGAGAAGGTAGCGGAACTGTTCACTGAGATCCATGCCGAACCCGAAATAGCCGATCGCCGAGGGTACTACCACGGGGAGCGAGTGGGCGACGCCGCGTGCCATGGTCGTCGCGACGGTCGCTGCACCGTGTCCCACAGCCATGCCGAGGCTACGCGGTGGAAAGTTTTCATGATCGAAAAACGTGTCCGGGAGCTTCGGTGCGATCTGTGTGAGCACTTCGTGCGGACGTCCCAGCCCCGTCGCGCCAGCGGTGGCGCGAGCTAAAACGGGCAGGTTTCGCCGGGCGGCGGGGGCAACTACGCGAGCCATGTGTGTCTCCTTTCGCCGTGTCACCCCCGTTATCGGCGATGCGCCAAAAAGGTTGCTAGCGAAATGTGAGAATTGATTCGGTCGAAACAACAACGGCCCCAAAGGGCCGCTGTTGTTTCTGCGGGCCACCGTGGACGACGTTAGAACCAAGATTCAGCAAACACCAGGGCTGCTTTTCATCCCCAAGCTGGCGGCCTAAGCCTTGGTTACCCGGTAAGACGGGTCCGCATAGCGGTCACGTCCGCCGAAGGCGGGACCTGTTGGCCCAAAGGGCTCTGTTGATGTCAGAGGAGCAGGCACGTCTAACAGTGTTAAGATCAATGAACTTAACTGTTCCTCATTTAGATTTATTTTTTTAGCACTAGCCATATGACTCATCTATTTTTTAATTTTTACCATCCATCAACCTCGGCATCCGATCATGTCCTGTTAAAGCTTTGAAATCCGGCGTCGCAGCCTCAGTGATCATGTAAATTTGTTCAGTTCCCTGTTTCACTCCCCATCTTTCTTAATCACTTCCCAATACCCACCCTTTTGTGGGCCGACGTATTTTAACCGACCCTCTTTGACGAGTTTTGAACTGGCAAGTTCGATGGCACGCAGTGATCTGCCAATTTCTTTAGCAACGTCTGCTAGCGTTAGGTTTGGGTTTGATTCCAATAGATGGAG